>CAZEXR010000053.1:0-12824 GCA_964516675.1 uncultured Enterobacterales bacterium
AACCTATGAGTGAATCAAGGTTTTGTTAAATTTCCTATGTGGGAAAGTCGAGTAAATAAGTAAAAAAAATAACCTAGACAGAGATAATTCTATCTAGGTTATTTTTAAACGATCTTTAAAGACTAAATTCTAATCTTCTGAACGTGATTTAATAAGTCCTCAAGCATCTCCATGCTCTTGGATACCTCAGTATTAGCACGATTAACTTCTGAAGCGAAACTCTGTGAAATATCGGTAATACCTTGCATATTAGTTGAAATTTCAGATGTTGCTGTAGTCTGCTGTTCAGCAGCTGTTGCAATTTGAGTAATCTGCTGTGTAACGCCACCAACTTGGTCAATAATAGACTGAAGCAAGGAGCTAACTGTACTTGTCTTGTCAGCAAGATCATTCATTCTAGATAAGCTTTGTGTCATTGATTCATTTGCTGTATTTGCATCAGACTGAATCTGAGAGACCATTCTAGTAATTTCTTGAGTAGATTTTGAGGTTCTTGATGCAAGAGCTCTAACTTCATCAGCAACGACAGCAAAGCCTTTACCAGCTTCACCGGCACGGGCTGCTTCAATAGCAGCATTTAATGCAAGTAAGTTTGTTTGAGAAGCAATATCATCAATAGTATTAACAATAGCGCCGATATTCTCAGCTTGATTTACAAGGGCTTGAATGTATTCAGCATCCTTACGAGAATTCTCTACTTGCTCTTGAATACCCTGAATTGTATCTTCAACTGCTGCAACACCTTCAGATGTTGTGTTATTAGACTCAGTAGATGATTGAGCTGCTGTTTCGCAGTTCTTTGCAATATCACTAGTAGTTGAAACCATTTCGTTAGAAGCTGCTGCAACTGTTAGAGCTCTGCTCTCAGATTCTTGAGCCTTATCGTTAATTACAGTTGTGATTTCATTAATGGTATGTACATTATCTTCAACTGCATTAGCTGTAACTTTAATTTCTTTAACTAAAGATTGCCATTCAACACGCATCTCTTCTAAAGAGTGAAGTAAAAGGCTGAACTCATCTAAACGGTTTGTTTTACTTCATGTGATAGGTCGCCCTTAGCAATATTATTGGCAATTTTAACAGCTTGTTCTAGAGTTCCAACCATAAATTTAGAGAATGCTAAAGCAATGATAATTGCAACTATAATTGCAGTAATTGAAAGGAAAAGAGAAATATAAACAGGAGCATCTGAAGAATTTTCCTCAACAGTAGTTCTTGCTTGAGCAATTTGTCTATTACCTAATTCATAAGCTAAACGATGAATAATGTCAAAGTTCTTTGACAAATGAGCACGGTATACTTTTTGAAGCTCTGCTAAATTACCTTCTTTTACTTTTTCAATAAATTCAGGTGTAAATTCAACATATTCCTTAGCAGCTTCCTTAATTTGTCTTGTTTCCTCAGGATTGTTCTTACCTGTTAAATAAGATACAGCATCAAGAAGTTTTACACCACGAGCTTTCATTTATGATTCAAGCTCTGGAGTGTATTTGCTAGGATCACCAGAGAACAAGAAACCAATGTCATCAAGATCCATCATAGATGTATAAACATTTTTAACTCGTTCGTGGCGTGTTCCAAGAATATTTTCAACGTTCTGAATAACGTTTTTATTATAAACTTGAACAGATATTGATAATACTGTTAAACCGATTGTAAATAGAATTACAACAGCAAAAGATAATAATAATTTTGCTTTAACATTTAAATTACTGAACATTGCAATTTCCTGAATGAAAAGAAAAGAGTTTCAATTTAAAGCTTTGTTTAATTGATTATTAAATTTTAAACTTATTCAGTTAATTTTTCAAAATCTTTTTGTACATTTTTCTCAAAGCAATGAATATTCTTGTAAACATCAATATTTTTAACGATATTTACAAAATATTTTATGTATAACAATATTACGATTTGAGTCTATTCTAAGCTAAATTAATCACAAAAAAGTGTTTTAAATATATAAAGATAAGATCAAGAGAACTATGTATATTTTATTATCAAAATATTCAAATATAAAATGATAACGATACAAAAAGTGGTTATTTGATGTACAACAATCATACACTAAAATAAATCTAAGATTGTAAGCAATAGTAATATTGTCTTTAATTTTATAGTCACGGAATTTTTTCTATAAGTCACAGAAACATGACTTTGTTTAATTTGATTTATATTAGGTACTAATACTAAAAAACCATATTGGATACTATATTGATAAAGCTCCAATATGGTTTTAAAAATTTAAACAATAAAACTATGCTTTAGTGCTTTTAGCTGTAGTAGCTTTCTTAGCAGTTGCTTTTTTAGCAGTTGTTTTCTTTGTAGTTGTCTTACTTGCAGAACTAGCCTTCTTTGAAGCTTTTTTAACTGTGGACTTTGTTGCAGTTTCCTGAACTTCCCACTTTTTATCTTCTTCATTATAGAAAGCTACATAACTAGTTTGCTTTTCTTCCTTTACAGAAACAATAAACTGCTTCTTAGTTTTACGACTGAAACGGATCTCTGTTTCATTACCTTCATCATCATAAGCAGGAGCGTCAGCTAAGTAATAGAACTTAGGTGATATCTTATCTCTATACTTTTGTAATTCAATAACCTTAGGTGGACGAGTCTCTCTTACCTTTGGGAAATTGTGAGCAGCAAGGAAGATACCAGCAGCGCCATCACGTAGTACATAATGAGAACCAGCAGCCTTGCATGGTAAATCAGGTAAATCTACAGCATCTTCTCTAGGAGGAGCTACTTGACCATTCTTTAAAATCTTTCTAGTATTACCACACTCTTTATTAGTGCAAGACATGTACTTACCAAAACGACCTTCCTTTAAAATCATGGTTTGACCACATTTTTCGCAAGGGATCTCAGGACCTTTTTCAATTTCAGAGTCAAACTTACCAGTTTCAAATAGATATCCACCACAATTAGGTGTTGAGCATAAATGCAACTTATTCTCTTCATCAATAATGTAAGTATCCATAACACTATGGCAAGTTGGGCAACGAGGTCTTGAACGAAGAATGTTAGCTTCTTCTTCTTCTGAAATCTTTGAAGAACTTAGTGTGGCAATATCAATAGCACGCAGATTTAATGTCTTATGACATCTTTCTGTAGCCTTAACATCCTTATCATAATAACCTAAGCATGATAGGAACATACCAGTCTTTCCAGACTGAACAGCCATATGATATTTTTTACACTCAGGACATAGCATCTCTTTAATCTCAAGAGGCTTATTCTCTGGCATACCACCGTCTTCAGATGCTAAATTTGCTTTATCTAACTCAATTTCAAAATTTTTATAGAATAAATCTAAGCTATCAATCCAATTCTTCTTGCCATCAGCAATATCATCTAAAGAATCTTCCATTGAAGCTGTAAAGTTCTTATCCATAAGATCTTTAAAGCTAAAACGAAGTCTATCTGTTACAACCTCGCCCATGCGTTCAGCATAGAAGCGACCATTATTGATTGCAACATAGCCTCGTTCTTGAATTGTTGAGATAATTGATGCGTATGTAGAAGGACGACCAATACCATCTTTTTCTAATTCTTTCACAAGACTAGCTTCAGAGAATCGAGCAGGAGGCTGAGTAAAGTGCTGAGAAGGAATAATTTCCTGTACGTTAAGATCATCGCCTTCATTTAACTCAGGAAGTAAGACTTCCTCATTTTTATTGAAGTTATATACTCTCTTAAAGCCATCAAATAAAACATGTTTACCTGAAGTCTTAAATGTGTAGCCTGAAGCATCAACAGAAACATTTGTTGTTTCATACTCTTGAGAAGTCATTTGTGATGCTAAATATCTAGCTTTGATTAGTTCAAATAGTCTTTGACCATCTCTATCTACAGATGATGGTAATGGATCAAGAGGATGAGAAGGACGAATTGCTTCATGGGCCTCTTGAGCAGACTCTTTTGACTTATAGTAATTTGGCTTTTCAGGAATATATTTATAACCAAAATTTCTTACGATAATGTCACGAGCAGTTGCAATAGCTTCATCTGACAAGTTAACACTATCAGTACGCATATATGTAATTAAACCTTGCTCATAAAGTCTTTGAGCGACAGTCATAGTGCGTCTTACAGAGAAACTTAATCGCTGATTTGCTACCTGTTGTAGGGTTGAGGTTGTAAATGGAGGTAAAGCTGACTGGCGACCTTTTTTAGTTTCTATTTTATCTACAATAAAATTAGATTTCTTTAAGTCAGCTAATACTTTATTAGCTTCATCTTTATTGGTAATAGCAATCTTTTTACCATTATAATTTGTTAAAGAAAGTTTTAATTCATCACCAGAAAGTGCTTTTACAAGAGCATCTACATTCCAATACTCTTCAGGAACAAAAGCTTTAATCTCACGCTCTTTATCTACGATAAGTTCAACTGCTACAGATTGAACACGACCTGCTGATAAGCCTCTTGCTACTTTTTTCCAAAGTAATGGAGATACCATAAAACCAACAACTCTATCTAGGAAGCGACGAGTCTGTTGAGCATTTACAAGATCCATATTTACACGACCTGGATTTTCAAAAGCCTTAGCAATAGCTGCTTTTGTAATTTCAGGATATTTTACACGTAAATATTTATCATCCTTACCACCTAAAACTTCCTTTAGATGCCAAGCAATAGCTTCTCCTTCTCTATCCAAATCGGTTGCGAGGTATACTTTGTCAGCATCCTTTGCTAATTTTTTTAGTTCAGTTACAACTTTTTGCTTATCAGGCATAATTGCATAATTAGCCTTCCAACCATCTTTTGGATTCACGCCCATGCTTCTAGCAAGAGCTTCTTCTTTTGAAAGTTTTACCTTTGGAGCCTCTTTTGAAGCTTTTTTTGTTTCACTTGCAGATACGCCTGTAGCTAAGTCTCTGATATGGCCGACACTAGCCCTCACTACATAATCATCACCTAGATAGCGATTTATGATTGTAGCCTTTGAAGGAGACTCCACAATAACTAAAGACTTGCCCATTTTTTAACCTACGATTACTTAATTTGGTATGTACTATTATCTTCAATAGAATCCTGAACTTCTTCTTTTAACGCTTTTGTCCAAGTCTTTGCGCTTAAAAATTTTTTGAAGATATCTTTTAAGGAATTCTTTTCTTGTCGTTCAATGCTAATCTTTATAGCACAAACTTTTGTAAATTCTAAACAATTTTGTAAATATGCATCAAAAGTGTTTATCTCGTCAATCAATCCACGCTCAAATGCATCAGAAGCTAACCAAAATTCACCAGTTGCAACATTTTCGATATCCATTGTTGGACGATATTTAGAAACTATAGCTTTAAACTGTTTATGAATGCCTTCTAACTCTGTTTTGAACTTAGCACGAGCCTCTTCAGTGTTTTCACCAAACATTGTTAGAGTGCGCTTATATTTACCTGCTGTGACTTGTTCATACTCAACATCATGCTTCTTTAATACCTTATTAAAGTTAGGTACGGTAGCTACAACGCCAATAGAACCAATATAAGCAAATGGAGCTGCAACTATTTTAGTAGCAACACAGCTCATTAAATAACCACCAGATGCTGCTACATTATCAACACATACTGTTAAATGAATGCCTTTATCTCTAATTCTCTCAAACTGAGATGCGCATAAACCATAACCATTAACTACGCCACCAGGAGAATCAAGATTTACAATAACTTCATCTTTATCAGTAGCAACATCAAGAATAACGTTAATTTTCTTAATTAAATCTTTTTGCTCTGTAGCTTTTGTATCGCCTACAAAATCAATAACAAAAACTTGTTCAGGACAGAACTTACCTTCTTTTGAAGATTTTTCAATTTTAGAAAGCTTATCTTCCTTTAATTTAGCTAAATCCTTTTCACTTGACTTAGATTTTAGTTTTAGAGCTTTTTTCTTAGATTTATCATCTAATGTTGTATCAAAAGAAGCTATAGCATCTTCAATTTCAGTCTTTCTATTTGATACTTCTTCAAGTAAGTTAGTAAACTTAACTTTTTCCTTCTTTGAATTTGAATCACCTTTAGCAAGCTTTGCTGCTACAAGAACAAATACAAAAGCAAAAACAGCTAATAGACTGCCTGTAATAAACTTTACAGAAAATAAGCCCCAGCCAAATAGAAATTCCATTATTATTCTTTATCCTTTGTTACGTAATCAAGACCTTCTTTAGTAAGCTTAGTACCATCATCTACTAACTCAATTAGACGAAGCTTATATAAAGAGCCAATTGCCTTTTTAAACTTACCTTTTGAAATATGCAAGTAATCTTCAATATCTTGAGGATCTGACTTATCATTAAAAGGAATAAATCCGTTTGAAGTCTTTAAAACACGAAGAAGAAGTTTAGCGGCATGTTCAATACCAGGTAAACCAGGTTCTTGTAGAGAAATATCTAACCTACCATCTTCACGAACTTTAGTGATATAAGCAGTTGTTCTTTTACCAATACGTAAAGGAGCTTTTAAATCATTTTTATATAATAGGCCATAGACAGAATCATTTACAACTGTTCTAAATCCAAGCGGTGTATGAGAAACGGCAACTGCTGTTACTCTTTGTCCAACTTTGTAATCTTTTACATCACATGTATCTTTAATGAACTTATTATATCTTTGTGTACCATATAAGCGGCCTTTTTCATCTTGAGTAACCAAGATTAAAACAGACTGACCTACTTCAAAATTTGAACGTTGTTCTGATACAGGAACTACAAGTTCTTTAGGAATACCTAAATCCATGTAAACTGTACCACAATCAATAGAGGTTACAGTAAGACGACCAACCATTCCACATTCTAGATATGGATGTCTTGCTGTTGCTAATACACGACCTGAATCTACATATAGGAATACGCGAAGTTTATCTCCAATCTTCAAATCCTTTGGTAATTGTTTATTTGGAACGAATAAATCTCCGTATTCGCCACCATTAACAAAGGCGCCCTGATCGGTTATATCAACGACCTCTCGGTCAATCATATGTCCTAAAATTAAATTGTCATCCATGTAAAAGTCCTTATCTTAAACAGCACTATAAATAATATATGAAAAAAGCCACTCTTTTTGCAAGAATGGCTCTTATATATCTTACGAAAGTATCAAAAAAATTAGATTCGTTGGAAATCGATGTGTAAGATACGCTCTGAAACTGGGTGACGCTGAATATCAACAGGCTTAACCTTGATTGACTTGCCGTCTAAATTAATTTCTACTTCCTGGAAGAACTCATCCTTTAAAGCAGCAGTGATAACTTTCTTCTCGTCTAAAGAGATAGATAAAGCTTCTGCACCGTTACCGATGATAATTGCAGGGGTTCTGAATTCACGACGAAGGCGGCGGCTCGCACCTCTTCCTAGGTCATTACGTGAAGTAGCATCTAAAGTAATTGCCATTTTCATGTTTTCCTATATAAGATTAAATAAACAAACTGTGTAATGCGACCATAAACACAGCGTGCTATATTATATAGCAATAATTCTATATTTCAAGTATTAAAATCATTTGAAAAAATAAAGCATTTATTTGTCTTTTAAATTTTTAAAGCTGTGTTAAATTTATCTGCATTAAAAACTAAATAATTGTGACTTAATTAAAAGACAATTTATGACATTTCTCGTATCTTGTCTTTTATATTTATTTATCAAGAGTTGCTAAAATGACTACACAATATATAAGACCATCAAAAGACCAATCTTTTATGGAGATTGCTGTTGCAGTTTCTATGCGCTCAACTTGTCTTCGTCGTAGATACGGCGCTGTTATTGTATCTAAAGACGGTCGTATTGTATCAACAGGATACAATGGAGCACCAAGACACAGAGCAAACTGTGTAGACTTAAAAGAATGTTTACGCGAAACATGTAAGATTAAACCAGGTACTCATTACGAGTTATGTCGTTCTGTACATGCTGAAGCTAATGCTATTATCAATGGTGATCCATTAGAAATCGTGGGCGGTACCCTTTATCTTGCAGGCACTGATGCTGCTACAAATTCTGCAACAAAACAAATTAGACCTTGTGCAATGTGTCAAAGACTAATTTTGAATGCTCAAATTGCAAAAGTTGTTATGAGAGATATAGACGGAAAGCTTATAGAAGCAGATCCTTTGTCATGGGAAGATGATTTACCCCAAAGAATAGCTGCAGAGCTTGGAATTACAAATAAAGAATAAGATTACAATAAAGCTTCTTATGAATACAAAATCATAAGAAGCTTTTTATTTATGTTTCATCTGTAATCTGAGGATACATAGATCGTGGTCTTTCATCAATTTTATCAGGATCGTAATTTCTTCTTTCATTACAATTCATATCAGAAATAGTCTCAATATCAGAATTTGTTATATCAATATTAAAAATGTCACAATTCTGCTCAATCTTCTCTTTTACAATAGCTTTAGGAATTGCAATAACGCCACGTTGGATGCACCATCTTAAAAGGATTTGAGATGCTGAAGCTTTATAATAGTCACGCATGCAAATTAAACGAGGATCATCAAGTATCAAACGACCTTCACTTCCTAAAGGAGAATATGCTTCAACAGCAATTTTTCTTCTGCGACACCAACCTAAAAGTTCTTCTTCTGTATTAAGAGGATGAATTTCAGTTTGATTTACCTGAGGAATAACAGTAGCGCCATGTTCTTGTAAACTTTCAATTTGTTTAATCTTAAAGTTACATACGCCAATAGCTCTACAAAGACCTTCTTTTTGAAGTTTTTCAAGCTCAAGATATGCTTTTTCATAGCCTTTTATAGGCCAATGAATTAAGTATAAATCAACATAATCTAAACCAAGTCTTTTAAGAGAGTCTAATAAAGCTTGTCTTGGATTATCAAAATCAGTTACCCATAATTTTGTAGTAACAAAGATTTCTTCTCTTTTTACTCCAGAATCTGCAATTGCTCTTCCAACACTTTTTTCATTGCAGTAAATTCTTGCAGTATCAATTAGTCTATATCCACAATCTAAAGCCATGCGCACAGCGTTATATGCTTCATCGCCTTTAACTTTATAAACACGTAATCCAAACAAAGGCATCTTTACGTTGTTATTAAGGTTAATAGTAGATTTAATTGAAAGATCCATAAGAAAACTCCTTAAGCTTCTTTCATCTTTTTAAAGGCTTCAACTAGAACTTCAGGGCCAGCACCAAGTTCATGCATATGGCAAGATAAGTAATTTCTGTATCTTCTTGCGCCCTTACATCCTGTAAAAAGGTTTAAAACATGATTACCAAGATAATGTATTTTATTTCCTTCTTTTACAAAATCATATGAAAATTCAACAATTTTTTCAAATATTTCATCTTTACTTAGTATAGGACTATCGACACCATATATCTCATGATCAACAAAAGCTAAAAGATAAGGATCATCCATTATTGCACGACCTAGCATTACACCTTCTACATGTTGCAACTGCTCTTTACAATCATCAATACTTTTTATGCCACCGTTGATGGTTATAGATAAATTAGGGAAGAATTCTTTAAGAGCATATACTCTTTGATAATCTAAAGGAGGTACTGATCTATTCTCCTTTGGAGACAATCCATTTAGCCAGGCTTTTCTAGCGTGTAAAATGATATGACGAGAACCTGTGTCATAAACAGATGCAACTATTTTTTTTGTGTATTCAAAATCATCTAATTCGTCGACACCAATTCTTGTTTTAACAGTTACAGGAATTGATACAGCATCTTGCATAGCTTTAAGGCAATCTGTAATTACCTCAGGAGTTCTAATTAGAATTGCACCAAAAGATCCTGATTGAACTTTATCTGATGGACAGCCTGCATTTAAGTTAATTGCATCATAACCAAACTTTTCCCCTACCTTACAAGCTTTAGCTAATACATCTCTATCAGAGCCACCTAATTGAAGGGTACAAGGATTTTCTTCCTCAGGATTATGATCGATTAAATACTCTTTACCATGTGTAATAGCTTGAGCTGCAATCATTTCTGTATAAAGCATAGCTTTCTTTGAAAATATGCGAGCCATTCTTCTGAAAGTACGATTTGTAACATCAATCATTGGAGCTACAGAGAATTTATCAGAAGGAGTAAAAATTGAAGGATTAGTCATAAGTATATTTTCAATAAATGCAAGAAACGACAAAGGCGGGATGTATAAAAACACCTCGCCCTTGAAATAAATTATTTATAAATTACTCTTCATCAGCTAAAGCTTTTGCAATTGATTGAGACATGTATTTCTTATCAATTGCAGGTAATGTAGAGGTAATAGATGCAACAAGATGAGTGATCTTCTTTGAATTCTCATCATCTGGTTTTGATAAATAAGAGCCAATTGCAGCACCTAATTTTTCCATAGCTTTTGCGCTCATACCGCGAGTTGTAGCTGGTAATGTTGAGAATCTAACAGCATCAAATTTTACATTTGGATCAGATGTTAAAACTTGAGCAATTCTTACATGAATACCTAAATCAGCAAGTAATTCTTGAGCACCGCGAGCTGAAATAGCGCAACCTTTAGCATCAATCATAACTAAATGAGAATGAGTAGAACTTGAAATGATCTTCATTCCACCTTCAACAAGGCCCTTAGCTAAAGCTTGAGCATTTGTTACGACATCTTTACAGTATTGAACAAATTCAGGAGATTTCATCTCGTGTAAGCGAGCGGCTAAGGCTGATAATTGAGGTGATAATAAACCGTTGTGACCAGCTACAGTTTCTTCTCTATGAATTAGACCTGCGTATTCTTTTTTACACAAAATAACAGCAGCTTGAGGACCTTGCATTGCACCATGAGTTGAGAAGGTTACAACATCAGCATACTTCATAGGATTTTCAAGAACACCTGAAGCGGTTAAACCTGCAGTCTGAGATAAATCACACCATAGTAAAGCACCTGATTCTTTAGCAATCTTTGAGAATCTTTCAAAATCAATTGGTAAAGAATAGTTCACAGGGGATACGATAATTAGCTTAGGAGAATTAGCCTTTGCTTTTTCCTCAACCTCATCCATATTGATGGCTTGTGTTTCAGGATCAATACCAAAATTAACGAATCTAAAAGCTAAATTCTCATTGATACAATGCTCTTTCTTACGTAAATCTAGTGACATTACAACATCACCACGTTTTGTCAAAGCATTAAAAACTACACGATATGCAGCCTCGATTGTAATAGTTTTAACTGTAGCATAAGGTGCTTTAAAAACATCACACAATCTTTCAACTGTTAAACGTTCTAAAGTATCACCCTTACCTAGAACTAAAGAGTCTGATGAGTTTACAAGAACACTTCCCATGATGTTAGCACAAATTGGAGATGTGCTATTTTCATCAGGAATAAATGATATAGTTGCATGCTGTCGTTCAATTTCTTTTACAAAATAAGAATATAAGCTGTTATCAAACTGTTTAATTAAATTTAGTGATTTCATAATTCTTCCCACCCACTTTATTATTATAAATTATAGCAAAAACAACGATAAACAAAACAATTATCTAAAAGGCCAAACAAAAGGAATTACTAAAACACAAGTTACTAGAGAAAGTAAACATAAAGGAATGCCTACTTTTAGATAGTCTTTAAAATGTAACCCTGATGGACCTAAGATTAAAGTATTGCAAGGAGTTGCAACTGGAGTTGCAAAAGAACAAGAAGCACCAATTGCAACTGTAATTACAACACCATAAGGAGAAACCTGTAGCTTATCAGCAATACTCATACCGATAGGGATAAGTAAAGCTGCTGTAGCTGTATTTGGCATGAACTGAGTTAATGTACAAGCAACTAAAAATAGAACTGCGATAATCAGACGTTCTGAAGGCTCATTACCTAAAAAACCAACAACTGTGTTTGCAATTAACTCGCCTGCACCTGTATTCTTCATTGCAATTGCAATAGGTAGCATACCTGCAAACAAGAAAATGGTTACCCAATCAATGCCCTTGTATGCTTGTTTTTCTGTTATACATCCGGTCATAACACATAATAAAGCAGCAATTAAACTTACCATTGATGGAGATACACCAGGTATACCAATAATCAAACCAAGTACAACGAAAAATAGGATTAGAACAGCTAGAATTCTTTGCTTTTTAGAACCTTGAATACCTTTAGATTGGGCAATTACAGCGCCGTCTGCTGATTTTTGAGGAAGCATTTTGCGTCCAACAAAAAGCATGAATAGCATGGCAACAATAGAAATTGGACCACCAATGTAGGCAAATTCAAAGAAACCATATGACTCTAATCCACGAGAAGTAACCTCAGCAACAGCAAGCATATTAGGAGGAGTGCCAACCATTGTTAAGTTACAACCAACATTAGCTGCAACACACATTGCCATTAAAATAGGGGCTGAAGGAATTTTTGCAGAAACACAGACACCAATTACCATAGGCATCAAGCAAGCTACAGTTCCTGTATTAGATGCAAAAGCTGACATTATAATAGTTACAACCATTAAAGCAGCCATAAGAGGTAATTGAGCAGTACCTACTTTTCTTACAACAAAATTGCCTACAGTTTGAGCAAGTCCAGATTCGAGCATTGCAGCGCCTACAACAAACATGCCTCCGAACAAAACAACTGTATCATTTGAAAAACCTGAGAAAGCTTCTTTTGGAGTTAAAATTTCACATAAAGCTAAAACAATCGTTCCTAACAAAGCAGAAACTGCAATTGGAATATATTCTGTAACAAAAAGAAAGGCTACAGTTGCAAGAACGCATAGTGTAATTAAGGCTGGATCCATGCTTTACTTCCTTTGTTAAATTTTATTAACGTTATATAACTCGACTTTCCCACATAGGAAATTTAATCAAACCTTGATTCACTCATAGGTT
>CAZEXR010000054.1:0-12801 GCA_964516675.1 uncultured Enterobacterales bacterium
ATGTAAATAGATCTGAAGCAATAGCAACTTTTGCGATGAAAGCAGAGCCTTTGTCAGTTGAAGATGCAATAAATGAAGCATTATCAGAGTTTATATCAATTAGAGATACAGCTACAAAAGAGCCAAAAGAGAATTTTTACCATGGATTCTTAAATGGTTTGTTTTCTAACTGTAAATCAATTATTAAAAACTATACCTCAAATTCAGAATCTGGAAAGGGTTATGCCGATATTATGTTTACATCAAACTCGGGGGATATTGGTGTCATCATTGAAGTAAAGTATGCAACTGCCCCATCTGAGTTGCTGAAAAAATCGAAAGAAGCCATATTGCAAATAGAAACAAATAATTACAAAGAAAAGTTTACTAGACAGGATAGAATGCTGCATATCTATATTTATGGAATAACATTCTGTAAAAAAGATTGTGCCGTACTATTAAAAGAGTTAGACAAAAGCTAGTGTCATACTAATCTATATATTTTTTTTGTCAGTTAAGCAATTATTCTTTTTCTATAATCAAAACAGCTGATTAGTTGGTAACTGAATTAGATAAACAGCGACAAAAAGATTCTAATCTCAACACGTGTAGTGCTGAACTAAATCTTTTCAAGAATATCTGTATTGATGTAGATGCAATTCTCTTCAGGTGCAACATCAAATAAAGGATCATCAAAGTTATCATAAGCCCAGTCATTGATTTCTTCGATAGCGGCATCCTTTGACATGAACTTCAAGCTCATGCAGATACCAGCAAATTCATTCAAATCAATTACATCACTGTTTTGTGACTTTATTGCTTCAATTAACTTTTGTCCATTCTCTGAAGATGGTTTTATTGCAGACTCACTGTCTTCATCAATGACTTTGATTACAGGTTGGTTTACTAAGTTTTGTGTCGTTGCTGATGGAACATTATTCTCTACAAGAGTCTCTTCATCTTCTAGTGTTCCCTCGTTGATTCTAATCTGATTGATTACACTTTGAATTTGAGAACTTTCTTTTAACTTAGATTTGATAATACTTGTATCTAATTGCTTGGTTTCAAAGCTCTTTGCTTTAAAGAAACTATGCTCAGATGACATCTGCAAAGATGACTTAATAATAGGCCTTTGTGTAGCATGATCATCTTTTGACTCTGTTTTGCGAGTTTCTTTTTTAGTTGAAGATGAGCCTTTGATATTTAAAAGAGCAAATACTTCATTGAATTTTTCTTCTAAATAGTTCTTTAAAGGATTTGATGCAATTTCTTCAATTGCTAATTGTTTTAAATATTTAATGCAAAGCTTAAAGTTTTGATTGTTCTTTTGCTCTGCATATAAATTCTTGTAATAGTTGTTGTCAAAAGGTTTTGAGCCTCTCATTAACAGCTTTAAGGTACTAAAGAATTTGATTGCAAAGACATTCTGTTCGGGCTCTAAGTCCATATAGCGAGATAATCTAATCTCAGCTGTAGATACTGGGACAATATAAGAGAAGATAATAAATGCCATTTGAGCTGCACAAAGCTTGTTTGTAAACTCATTAGTTAATTTTTCTTGCTCTAAATTTGTAGACAAAATCTTATGGAAGTTTAATTTTGCTCGAGCTTCTTTTGGTAAAGACATATCAATTGGTACCACCATCAAACCTAATTTAGGTAAGTAGTACTCGATACATTCATTAGCAAGGTAAGAGTAGTTAATCTTAAAAATATCGCAAAGTTGGCTAAATTTTGTAAAAGTAAGATCTTTTAAATTACGCTTAATTATTTGCTCATCTACTTTTTTTAAGCATCCTGTAACAAGCTTAGCAAGAGTCTGATTGGTATTAGTTTCTACTGATGCTAAATACTTGATTGTATTACTCTTAGAATTTAGCTCATCAAATAAAGAGTCAGCAGCATTATCATTTACTAATAGCTTCTTATTTGTAAAGTTACGGATTGTGCTTTGTCCTAACAAAGGAGCAAATAAATTACTAAAAATAGGGTGAGTAATTAGATTTTGCAACTCTTTATAAGCGTGACCTGATAATTGACGAAGCGCCTCATCGAATAACACATAATTGTTAAGGTTCTTTTTGACTACTGTATTATTCTCTGTTAAAGAATTTTGAAGGGTAAAACTCTCTTCAATCGTTACTGTATTTAGTAAGTTATTCTTTTCGATAAAATCATTAATTGTATTAACAATAAATTTTGCAAAATATGGAGTTGAACCTTTTAAATCCTTTAGCCAACGATAATTAACTTTTTGCTCTTTTGTAATCTCATTGAAAATAAATAAAGAGAAAATATCTTTTGCTTGTTTATAGCAAGATGATAAATCTGTATTCTTAAAAAGAATACTTTCAAGCGCAAAATTAGTAAGCTCTGGAAAATGGAATAGTGCAAGTAAGGTATAGTTATCAATTTTGATAACCTCGTCATTTTTTACATTGCATAGTTCAAATAAAACAAAGTATAAACCACGAATAAAAAGCAACTCTTGACGTTTTAAAATATCAAATTCTTGTTCTAGCTCTAAAACAGATAACTTTGCATCTTCTTTATCAAAAGCAATAAAAGTATTCTTTAAAATTAGTCTTATAAAAAAGGTAAAGAAAAGAATATTTGTATTGGTTTTTGCTGTTGTTACAGACTGAATGTCTTGTGCTTTATCATCACTTACTACAGTTGTATTTTGTAAATAAGCTTTAAATTCGTCAAAGCTTGAATTATCAAGTAGATTATTTTTTGCTTGCTTGTAATAGATACAAGGGTAGATTAATGATAACTGTTTGTTATCTGTTGTATAAATTTTATTAGCTGGTCTGTGTGAATTTAATTCATCAAAACTTAATAAAGATAAATCATCTAGATTTGGAATTAACTTTTCAATGTTAGGAGTAATGTAATCTCCTAATACAGAATAAAGTTTAACTGCTAGAGGATTATTTTTAATAGGCGAGTTTTTTGCAATTATCTTTTCTAAATTGATGTCTTCTTGTGTTGCTGACATGGAATTTAGGTAGTTGTATGCAGATACTTTTAAATCCAAGAATAATCGTTCTATGTTGTAACTTGTAATTGCTTCGTAGTTTTGTTTTGTGCTCAGTGCTGCTACTGTAGATGACACCGGTTTTGTACTTATTTTTTGTGTCTTTGCAAGTTTTCTATATTCACTTTCAAGCTCGCTAATATAAGGATAGTCGAGATTAAAAGGTTCTTTATAACTTGAGGCTGCAGCAATAATTGCTAAATATTTACTTACTCTTAACTGTTGTTCTTCGTTAAGTGATTTAAAGCAGAATTCAGCCTTTTTATAATCACAGTGACGATTTCTGTATTCACTTGAATAAGTATAACAAGCTCTTAAATAAGCTAAACCTTCTTTAGGCAACTCCATTTCAGAGATGATATTGTTTAACGCTACTCTTTGGTGAGGATCAAGCTTAACAGAACTTACAACAAACAAACCTTCAAAAACACGTAGCATCACATTGTAGTTAGACAATTTTGCATTCATTCTACTAATATGAATTAAATCTTTTTGAGTAGGTGTTTTCTTTAATTTAACTAATGTTTTTACAGCTGCACAATCCTCATCATTATTTAGATCAGGTCTCGGTGCAATAAAGATTTTATCGTAAAAGGATAAATCAACAGGAACAGATGCTGGAATTAACTTTAAGTTGAGCATCTCGAGGTATGAGTTGATATTGATATAATTCTTTTGACTATCAGACTCAAAGCTATTTGCGCTGTACTCTAACTCAAGGGCAGAACAAAGTTCACTTAAACTCATGCAAATAAATCTATGAGAAGCTGCTTCTTTATAAAGCTCCTCAATTGTATTCACCAAAGTATAAGGTAAATCTTTAATTCTTGGCTTGTAGTAGTCAACGTCCTTAATCATAGCTTTTCCTTAATCAAACTTTTTAGATTTTAAACCTAAAATATAGTTAAAACTATGATCTATATTATTTAATGTGAATATCGGTATAAAATATTATACAAGTACCATAAAACTATCAAAAAAAAGTAAGTTAATTTACAAATCTACTCCTCTTAAAGATCATAAACATAACGCATGTGTTTTAGACAATCTTAGTAGTCTTTCATTTTCTCAAACCGATATTTTTGAGTTACATCGGGGTATTTTTTACGGTCAACTTCAGACATGAACATGCCAAGAGGTCTTGCACTAATCTTAAAGGGGGCATAAAGACCTTGATAAATAACTAAAGGCTCATCATTCTCAGAATGATAGGCAATACACAATATTTGATATGTTTTATTTTTAAAGTGTTGCCATATCTCATATGGCTTAGGATTTGGTCTTTCCATTTTGTATATAGTACCTGTTGATTAAAGTATTCTTGATTGAGCTTATGAAGTAAGGCAAGCAGGGTCAAAGGCATAAACACCATTTAGAAAATCGATTATGTCATTTGCAACTTTTGTTCCTGATTTACAGCACAGTGCAAATAGAGAGTCTTTTTCTTCTTTTGTAAATTCATCTATGCCAAAATCATTTAATTTATCTAAATGATTTAGTAGTATCTTAAAGTCGTTTCCTGTTAATTTAAAAAGATCTTTTATTAAATTAAGTCGAGTTTGAGTTAGAAAATCTTTTTCTTGATTTTTATAACACAAAGGAAGTGTTGCAATCGATATCTTTGTCAGTTCTGCCTCAAGCATTGGGTTGACTGCATGAGATAGAGTAATACCATCTAAGTTAGTTCTATTTGAAAACTCTCGAGTGTAAATCTTTTTACAAATGAATTTACCGTCATTTACAGGATAGTTATCCCAAATAGTAACTTTTCGCTTAAAAAGTGCGTTAATCTTTTCAATATCATCTTTTGTAATTGATTTGGATAGAACCTTATTGCCTGTCCAAAATACCTCAATATTGGTATTTAATCCTTCAACAATTTGTTCAAAATAGTTTTCAGGGCATTTTCCAAATACCTTATCTAAGATTGGATCAAAGCTGTAGTATGTGGGGCAGAAGATAAGACGAATGTCTTTATCTTTTATATGTTCAAAAATCTGATTAACAATAAAGTTCTGCTTAATGCCTTCATCAGATGTATAGAGTTTAATATCATCGAATAATATTGCGATGATATCAGTTTTAAACTCGTTTATTGCTATGTCAATTTTGTTCAAGAGTATAGGAAGACTTGCATCAACTTCATTTGAAATTTCTAAAGGGGATATGCCAATACCAAAAGCCATATTTTGTTTATGACAAAATGAAGAAAATTCCTTTAGATAAGCTATTTTTTCTTTTGAAAAATTGTCTTTCCAATTTCGTCTTAGCTCTTTATCATTTTTAGGAGCATAAATGTAATAGCTAAAGCCGTGATTTGAGGCAAATGATAAAAGTGAATTACGAGCTTCTTTTGAGTATAGCTTTCCGTAAAATCCTTCAATGATACCTAGTGATGTTTGCATAATTGATTCTTAAAAATATAAAAACTTGTTAAAGATAATACATCAAAAGCAAAAGAGGTATACAAAGATAAAGCATAAGATCAATTTTTATCTAAAATTTAAAATAATTTGTCTAAATAGTAGAGATCCATTTGATCTATCACACATTTGATGATTGATAAGAACGCTTTTGACTTGTATAATAGGAGAGTTTGTACAGACGCACGGCACAGTTGTAGTACTCCGCTGCGTCAACATGTTTGTTAATTACTGCAACCCAAATAGAGGTACACGATGCAGGTTTCAACCGAGAAAAAAGAGGGCGTACAGCACCTTCTAACCGTTACTGTGCCAGCAGAAGATGTTAAAAAGGCATATGAAGCTAGTTTCCGTAAATACGCTAAGAACGCTAAGATTGATGGTTTCCGTAAGGGCCACATCCCAGCTAAAGTTCTAGAGCAGCAGTATGCAGGTCAGATCTATTCTGACGCTTATGATTCACTAATCAACCAGACTTTAGGCAAAGCAGTTGCTGAGTCAAAGTTAGAGGTTATTGGTTACCCTAAAGTTGAAGTTAAGACTGCTTCATTTAAGAATGATGAAGACTTCGTATACGAAGCAACTGTAGAAGTTAACCCAGAGTTAGCATTAAAGCCTTTTGAAGACTTAAAGTTAAAGACTGTTAAGGCTGAAGTAACTGACGCTGACGTAGAGAAGATGATTGAGAATCTACGTAAGCAACAGGGCAAGTGGCAGGCTAAGGACGACGCTGTAGTTGCAGCTGGTACCCGTGCTTCAATCGACTTCTTAGGCCGTACAGATGGCGTAGAGTTCGAAGGCGGTAAGGCTGAGAACTTCGCTTTAACAATTGGCGAAACTCAGATGATCCCTGGTTTCTCAGAGCAGATCGAAGGCCACAAGGCTGGTGATAAGTTCACAATCCAGGTTAAATTCCCTGAGGAATACCACGCAGAGAACCTAAAGGGTAAAGACGCTGAGTTCGATATCACTGTTAACTCAGTATCAGAGCTTGTTCTTCCTGAAGTTAACGAAGATTTCGTTAAGATCTTCGGTGTTAAGGATGGTTCTTTAGACACATTTAAGGCTGACCTACGTAAGAACATGGAACGCGAGCTAACTCGTGCTGTTTATGTTAAGACACGTGGTAACCTATTCGACGCTTTAGTAGCTCAGTATGGCGAATTTGACGTTCCACAGGCTTACGTTGATGCAGAAATCGACCGTTTAGCTCAGAACTTCGAAAACCAGATGCGTGCATATGGCATGAAGAAGCTTCCTGATTCATTCAAGAAAGATGAAATGTTCAAGGATGAAGCTAAGAAAGACGCTCGTTTAGGCACTATCGTTCGTAAGATCGTAGTTGAACTAGGTTGCGCAACTCCTTCAGATGAGTTCGTTGATGCACAGTTACAGCAGATTGCTGGTGCTTACGAAGATCCATCAGAAGTTATTGCTCAGATCCGCAAGGATAAGGCTCAGTTCGAGAACGTTCAGAACGCAGCTATCGAGGCTGAAGTTGTTGCTAAGGTTATGGCTAAGGCAGCTGACGGTGAAGAAACTATGTCTTTTGAAGAGCTAGTTGGACGTCGTTAATAACGAATTAAGTTTATAACTTAAATTAAATATAAGGAGCTTTGCTACTAAATGTTCAATCATGAAGATCAAGAGATGGCATCAACATTGGTGCCAATGGTTATCGAACATACTGCACGCGGTGAAAGATCATTCGATATCTATTCACGACTCTTAAAAGATCGTGTGATTTTCTTAACTGGTGAAGTTGAAGATCACATGGCGGATCTTATTGTAGCTCAGCTTCTATTTTTAGAGTCAGATGATCCTGATAAGGATATCTATCTCTATATCAATTCTCCTGGTGGCGTAGTAACTGCAGGTCTTGCAATTTACGACACTATGCAATACATCAAACCTGATGTATGCACTTTATGCATGGGACAAGCTTGCTCAATGGGATCATTCCTACTTGCAGGTGGTACTCAGGGTAAGAGATTTGCTCTACCTAATTCACGTATTATGATTCACCAGCCTTTAGGTGGCTTTAAAGGCCAGGCTACTGATATCATGATCCATGCACATGAAACACAAAGAATTAAAGATACTTTAAATGGTATCTTAGCTAAACACACTGGCAAGAGTTTAGAAGAAGTTGTCAAGAACACTGAAAGAGACAACTTTATGACTTCTACAGAGGCTTTAGATTTCGGTTTGATTGATAAGGTTATTACAAATCGCTCTGAAATTTCTAATATTGCTAAGGGTGAATAATTATGACAGATAAGCAAAAAACTACTTGTCTATTTTGTGGCAGAGCTGCTTCTGACAGCATTACTCTTATCAAATCACATGGTACAGCTATTTGTTCTGAATGTATTAAAACCTGCTACAAGATGCTTGAGTCTAGAGGCAAGGATAAAGAACAAGATAATGCTAGCCTTGATTTAGAGAATATCCCATCTCCACGTGATATTGCTAAGCATTTAGATGATTATGTTATCGGACAGGATGATGCTAAAAAAGTACTATCTGTAGCCGTATACAATCATTATCAAAGATTACGCCATTCAGGCGTAGATTCTGATGTAGAACTTGGTAAGTCTAATATTCTACTTGTAGGTCCTACAGGTTCAGGCAAGACTTTATTAGTTCAGACCTTAGCAAAGTTTTTAAATGTTCCTTTTGCTATTTCTGATGCAACTACATTAACAGAAGCAGGTTACGTTGGTGAAGACGTAGAAAATGTTATTGTAAGATTGTTACAGAATTGTGATTTTGATGTAAATAAGGCTCAAAAAGGTATTATTTATATTGATGAAATTGATAAGATTGCACGAAAGAGTGAGAATCCATCAATTACTCGAGACGTTTCAGGCGAAGGTGTTCAGCAAGCTTTATTAAAGCTAATTGAAGGCACTGTAGCTTCTGTCCCCCCTAATGGTGGCAGAAAACATCCTCAAGAAAAAAATATTGAAGTTGATACTTCTCAGATTTTATTTATCTGTGGCGGTGCATTTGATGGCTTAGATAGAGTTGTTGAAAAGCGCATGTCAAAGAAAGCAGGAATTGGTTTTGGTGCTGAAGTTTTTGGTAAAGACGAGAAATTAACTTTATCAGATAAGTATAAAAACGTTGAACCTGATGATTTAGTGAAATTTGGTATTATTCCAGAATTTGTAGGTCGTCTTCCTGTAATTACTGCTTTATCAGAATTAAATCGTGATGAGTTAATTCGTGTTCTACGTGAACCAAAGAATGCAATTATTCGTCAGTTTGAAACTATGTTTAAATTTGAGAATGTAAAGCTTGAATTTACTGAAGAGGCTTTATTTGCTATTGCAGATAGCGCAATTAAGCGTCATACCGGTGCTCGTGGTCTTCGCTCTGTAGTCGAAGGTCTTCTATTAAATACTATGTTCGATATTCCTTCTGTTAAGGACGTTGAAAAAGTGGTAGTAGATAAAAATACTGTTGAGAAACACGAAGAGCCGATTGTTATGAAAAAAGGCTCTTTTGAAATTGCGTCAAATTCATAAAACAAGAGTTTGATGAAAAATAAGGCCTTCGATTAGCAATAATTGAAGGCTTTTTTGTCCACACCCTTGAAATTAATGGTACAAGATAGCATATATATAATAGCTAAATATTTGTTGGAAAAATAATGACTGAAAAGAAAACTACCCGCAAGAGTACTGTTAAAAAAGAAGATACAGTTACTATTAAAGATGAGATGATTTTACCTCTTATCTCATTACGTGCATTAGTAATTACCCCTAATTCTAAGCTCCAGATTACAGCTGCAAGACCAAGCTCTATTGCAGCATTAAGCTATGCAAAAGAACAAGAAAAATCCGAGCTTGCTGTTTTTTGTCAGCTAAATGAAGATGACGAAAAGCCTGATTTCAAAGATTTACATAAAACTGGTGTTTTATGCTCATTACTTAATATGACTAAAAAGGATGAAAACACTCGTCAGTGTTTAATTTCCGGATATACACGTATTAAGCTTTTAGAAATAATCGATGATAAAGATATTGAATTCAGAAAAGCTCGTGTCAAAGTACTTGCTGAGCCAAAAGTATCAGAAAAAGAAAGTCATGAGATTGTAACCTTAATTAAATCTGCATTTAAAAATGCACATACTAAAGGTTTTGAAAAGACTTTCAGATCTCTTGTCAATGAAGGTGTTCCGCCTCATTTGTATGAATTGATAGAGGAAGAGAACTCTTTATCAAAAATTACAGATATGCTGACACAAGTTTTACAGCTTGATACAGAAACAAAGTTTATGCTTTTATCATCTGTAAATCCTCTAGAACGTGGTCGAATTATTGTAAGTGCGATTTTTGGTTACTCTTATAAAGTTGAGCTAGAAAGCAAAATTATTGAAATGGCAAAGAAATCTATGGAGAAAAACCAAAGAGAGTATTTGTTATCTGAACAATTAAAGGCTATCAAAAAGGAACTTGGTGTTTCAATATCAGAAGATGATGATGTTGAGTCTTTAGGTTCAAGAAATGAAGCTCTTCAAGCTCCTGACTATGTTCACAAGAAAATTGAACGAGAGATTAGAAAATTAAACTCAATGAGCATGAACTCATCTGAGTACTCAATTGTAAGAAATTATATTGAATCTTTACTAACTTTACCTTGGTCTACAAGTTCTGTAATCAACGAAGATCTTAATAAAGCTAAGGAAATCCTTGATAAAGAGCATTATGGTCTTCAAAAGGTTAAAGATAGAATTCTAGAGTACCTTGCAGTTCAAGCTAGAGCTGATAAGTTACATGGTCCAATTATTTGTTTGATGGGCCCTCCTGGTATTGGTAAAACTTCATTAGGTAAGTCAATTGCCGCTGCAACTGGACGTAAATATGTTCGTGTTGCTTTAGGTGGTATAAATGATGAAGCAGAGATTCGTGGTCACAGAAGAACTTATATCGGAGCAATGCCAGGTAGAATCATTTCTAATATGGCAAAAGTTGGCGTAAATAATCCTTTGTTCTTGCTTGATGAAATTGACAAAGTTTCTTCAACAGTTCATGGCGATCCAGCATCTGCTTTACTTGAAGTATTAGATCCTGAACAGAACTCCACTTTTGAAGATAATTACATTGAGATTGATTATGATTTATCTAATGTAATGTTTGTTACTACAGCAAACTCATATAACATTCCAGGACCTCTATTAGACCGTATGGAAGTTATTGATTTATCTTCATATACAGAAGATGAGAAGTTCCATATTGCTAAAGAGCATTTATTTCCTAAGCAGTTACGTTTAGCTAATGTAACTGAAAAAGAAATAACAATGGATGATGAGACTCTGTTACATCTAATTCGTTACTACACTCATGAGGCTGGTGTTCGTGAGCTTGAACGTATTTTAACAGAGCTTATTCGTAAGACAATTAAAGACTTAATGATAAAAAATCCAAAGGCAAAGAAGCTTAAGATTACAGCTATTTGTAAGGATGATATTCATAGATTATTAGGTCCTGAAAGATATGATTTCACCTCAAAATTAAAAGAGAGCAAGGTTGGTATCGTAAATGGTTTATCTTGGTCAACTTTAGGTGGCGATATTCTTCAGTTAGAGGCTGTAGCAAATGAAGGTAAGGGTAAACATCAATTAACTGGTAAGTTAGGTGATGTTATGAAGGAGTCTATTTCTATTGGTATTACAGTAGTAAGAACTCTAGCAAATGATCTTCATTTGAACTCTAATTTCTTTGAAACCTGTGATTTACATGTTCATGTACCAGAGGGTGCAGTTCCAAAGGACGGCCCTTCTGCAGGTGTTGGTATGGTTACAGCTGTAGTATCTGCTCTTACAGGTAATCCTGTTCGCTGTGACGTAGCTATGACAGGTGAGATTACACTTCGTGGTGATGTATTACCAATTGGTGGCCTAAAGGAAAAACTTTTAGCTGCTATGCGAGGTGGTATTAAGACTGTTCTTATTCCTCAAGAGAATGAAAAAGATTTATGGGATATTCCTCATGTTGTACAAGAGAAGATGACCATTAAACCTGTTTCAAGAATTGAAGATGTACTTAAAACAGCACTAGAGCACGATCCGTATTCTTTTAAGCCTACAACAGCTTGGCTTGCAAAGGATAAGAAAGTATCTTCAAAGAAGAAGTCATCTAAAGATGACAGTATGAACATTGTATTATAGGAAAAATACTAATGAGTGATACAAACGTTAAAGACGACGATTCAATTGTAAAGTTTGATGATGAAATAACAGCTAAAGAAGCTGAAGAAAAGGCTAAAAATCTTGAAAATGAAATTGACAAGATTTTACAGTCAGCTGATGGTCTAATTAAAGTCTTAGAGAAGATTGCACCAGAGATTAACTCTGAGAAGGTATTAAATCCAGAAGCATTCTTAAAGATTATTAAACCATTGACAGTAAGTGTTGAAAATTCTTTACCAATGCTTATGGAATGTCAGGATAATTTAGAGTACATCAAGGATGATAATGCATTTGTATTACGTCAGAAGATTGCTCATATAGAAGATGATTTACTACCTCCTATTCTTGATTACATTAGAACTCATGAAAAGAAAAAGTAGCTTAATTTATTTTCTTTAAAACTATATAAATCCATTATTGAACCAAAAATTTGATGATGGATTTTTTATTTTGTGATGATGTATACAAAATTAAGTTATCTAAAAAAAAATTTAATATCTAACATAAAAGGATAGATTTAACCTTCTTAAAAAAATATAAGCTAAATTTAAGCGTAAAAAAAATACAAAACCGCAATACAAAGCCAAACAATGCTTAAAAAATAAGACTTAGATCAATATTTCGCATTAAGTAGATATAAAGTCTATCAAAGATGTGCATAATATCGTTATGCCTTTATAGGCTAAGCGTTAAATCACAAAAAACGCAAAATTAACAAACCTTATTAGGAGTGCATTGTGAATAAAAGTCAATTAGTTGATAGCATCGCTAAAAAGGCTGGTCTAACTCAGAAAGATTCAGCTGCAGCAGTTAATGCTTTCTTAGAATCAGTTAAAGAAGCATTAGCAAATGGTGATTCAGTTACTTTAATCGGTTTCGGTAACTTCCTAGTTCGTGATAGAGCTGCTCGTTCAGGCCGCAACCCACGTACTGGTAACGTTGTAGAAATCCCAGCTGTTAAGGTTCCTGCATTTAAGGCAGGTAAGCCTCTAAAGGATATCGTTAACAAGAAGTAATTCTTCTTTTAGTTAACTAAAGATTTCGAAAAGATCCCTAAATTTGTTCAATTTGGGGATTTTTTTTTGCTTTCAAGAAAATTAGTCATGTTTTTTTCATATACAGGATCATAAGCAGCTAAAAATGACAAAATTTTAGAGCAT
>CAZEXR010000055.1:0-12759 GCA_964516675.1 uncultured Enterobacterales bacterium
TATCATTCCAAATTCTTCAAACAGGCAATGCTCAAAAAACCTGTCACCTATAAATAAGAATAGCCAGTTTATATGACTGGCTATTATCTAATAATACAAGACTATTAAACTACTTTAATAGCTCATTAGGTATTTCAACCTTTGCTCTTGCAATCTCTGTTTTTAGATACTTAAATAATGCTCTTGCATTAGGCTTAGCAGCTTCTTCAGAAGTTTCCTTTGCAGCTTCTTCTTTAGCTTTTTTAACCAAATTGCGTAGCTTATTTCTGTCTGTATCTAAGATTAAAGAACAAAATGAATTTAGAACTTCAACACCACCAACAATTAGGTTCTCTCGAAGTTTTTCAAGACGCATTGTATTAGGATCTTCTTTAGATGAAGCACCTAACATATTTACCTGATTTTCTAAATCAGAATCATCATAATGACGCTGTAACTTAGCTACAAACTGTAACTGACGACGTCTTTCATCAGACTTTGGTTTTAGTTTTCTTGCGATAACTAATGCATCTTTAACGTCCTGTGGGATCACAAGACTCTTAAAGCTTTGATCTCCTAAATTTGCAATCTTTTCAACTAGCTTACGAATAGCCTGAGCTTCTCGTTTTTGTGCGCTACGGCTTTCCTCTTCAGGAGTTGAATCAAAGCCTTCAAAATGTAATTGTTCAGCCATATTAGTTTTCTACTTTAAATATCTCTTCGAGCTTATAGGTTGATATTAAATTCATTGCACTTGTGGGTACATGAATCAAATTTAGCTTTTTAGATGGTAGTGACTTTGCCCACTTTACTAAAAATGCAATTCCTGCGGCATCAATTTTTGTAATACTACTCATATCAAGGCTTTGAGCCTTAAATATAAGATCTCTACTTTTCCACAGTGAAGTTACTGTGTTGAAGCTTAGCTCTGTAATCTCTGTCATAAGCTATTTTGTTTCGCTTGAGTTTAACTTTGCAATTGCTGCATCAACACCTGATGACTTAATAATAGGTGAGATTTCTGAAATCTTTGCATCTAACATGGAAATATTTTCACCAATCATATCAAAAGCTTTCCATTCACCTGTCTTATTGTTCTTACGTAATTTTAATATAAGTTCTAGATCTTTTTTACCATCTTCGCGAATAATAAGCTTTACTGAAACTAAATTCTCATCATCTTTAACTGGTTTTACATCAGCAGGAACAATTTCCTGACTTGTATACTTGCTAAGCACAGATGAAAAGTTCTTCTTCATGTAGTTTGCAAAAGCTGTTGTAAATCGCTCTCTTTCATCAGGAGTTGTTGACTTTAAAGAAGGACCCATTACTTTGTAAGAAGCATACTTAATATCGATATAAGGCATTAAGTTTTTTTCAATAATCTCAAGGCCTACATCAGGATCTGATAGCTTATTTTTCTTTAGCTTTATTTTGTTTACTGTAGTGGTAGCAACTTCGTTAGCTAATGTATAAGGGTTTGACATGTCTGCTAAAGCATTAGCTGAAAAACTAGTTACTAAAGCAACAAGTGCTGAAACTAAAACAAAAATCTTTTTCATGATTATTTTCCTTTATTCCTGAATTTTTTCTTCTTTTGATGAATTTACATCAGCTGGATCTTCTTTCTCTTTTTCCTTTTGAGAATTAAATAAGAATTTAGAAATTAAGTCCTCTAATACCACAGCAGAACCTGTATCTTTAATCTTATCCCCGTTCTTTAAATATGTTGAGCCCATATCCTCATCATAGAAGCCAGGTACGATACCAATATATTGTTCACCGATAATGCCTGAGGTCAAAATGTTTGCTCTTGAGTCACTTGAGATCTTATCGTATTGCTTTTCAATTGAAATACTAACCACAGGAGTTAAATCTTCTTCATCAAGGCTTATATTGGTAACACGACCAATTAAAACACCACCAATTCTTACTGGAGCTCTAACACGTAAAGATCCAATATTTTCAAATTTTGCCTGTACAGTATAAACTTCAGACTTAGCGCTAAATACTAAACCTGCTACCTTAAGAGCCAATATGATTGCAGCAATAATTCCTAATAGCATGAACAAGCCAACCATAATTTCTGCTTTTAAATATTTCATTATTTTTTCCTATTAAAACATTAACGCTGTTAAAACGAAGTCTAAACCTAGAACAGCAAGAGATGATTGAACTACAGTAGCTGTTGTAGCACTACTGATACCCTCTGATGTAGGTCGACAATCATAACCATTGAATAAAGCAATCCATGTACAAACAAAAGCAAAGGCAATTGACTTTACCATCATTGGTACTAAATCTTCTAATACATCAACACTAGCCTGCATACTTGACCAATATATGCCGTCATCAAGACCTAACCAATCTACACCTACTAACTTGCCACCATAAATACCTACTAGGCAGAATAGCAAAGATAGAATAGGCATACTAATAAGACCAGCCCAAAATCTTGGAGCAATTACGCGTCTTAACGGATCTACAGCCATCATTTCCATAGCAGATAACTGTTCTGAAGCCTTTAACTGACCAATTTCTGCAGTTAAAGCAGATCCTGCTCTACCTGCAAATAATAAAGCAGTTACCACAGGCCCAAGCTCACGAATGATTGATAGAGAAACCAGACTTCCAAGAGATCCTGTTGCCATAAAGTCTTTAAGAATATTAAAACCTTGAAGACCTAATACCATTCCAATAAATAGACCAGAAACGATAATAATAATTATGGATTGAACACCAATAAAGTAAATCTGTTTAATTAACGAAGGAAAAGATTTACCAACAGTTGGAATACCCAAAATTGAATGAAAGAAAATTAAAGTAGACCTTCCTAAAGAACTAATTTTCTTTAAAGCGTATCTACCTAATGATCCAAAAAAATTTGTCATTATAGCTCCTCTATATAATTTGCAGAGCCTTTTAGCTTAAATGCATAAGGACCATCAAAATCGCCATTAATAAACTGATTTATTCTAGGATCAGAACTGTTTTTAATTTCTTCAGGTGTTCCCTGACCTAAAACAGTACCTTCAGCTAAAATGTATACATAATGAGCGATTTCAAGAATTTCTTTTACATCATGAGTTACCACAATTGATGTCTTACCTAAACTCTTGTTTATATCGGAGATTAACTTAACAAGTACACCTTTTGTAATCGGATCTTGACCAACAAAAGGCTCATCATACATGATTAAATCGGGATCAAGTGCAATTGAACGAGCAAGTGCAGCTCTACGAGACATACCACCTGATAATTCCTGAGGGAACAAGTTTGCAGCAGCTCTCATTCCTACAGCTTCAAGATGCATGGTTACAACATCATGCACTAACTCTTCAGGCAAATCAGTATGTTCTCTGATAGGAAAAGCTACATTATCAAAAACATTAAGATCTGAAAACAAAGCTCCACTTTGGAAAAGCATGCTCATACGTTTACGTAATTCATATAAGTCTTTTCTTTTTAGAGAATGAACATCAATTCCATCGAACAAAATATTGCCTTCATCAGGGGTAAGCTGAGCTCCAATCAGGCGCAGGATTGTTGTTTTTCCTGTTCCAGAAGGCCCTAATATGGCTGTAATCTTTCCTTTAGGAATATCTAAAGAAAGATTCTTATAAATCTGTTTACTAGCGTAAGAAAAAGATACATTTCTAACACTAATTAAGTTTTCACAATTCATTAATTACAACGCTTTTAAATAATCATTACCCTTATATTTTAACAAAAAATAACATAGCACAACGTTATATTTAATTTACTTACACCTTTTAAAACTTTGTAAATCCACAAAACGGCATAATTATTGCTATAATTGACACATTACTTAAAAATGTAGGAAAAATAATGCTTAAAGTTAATACTTGCTACGGAAAGATAGACTCTGAACTTTTAACTCGATTATCAAACATAAAGCTAATGACTTTTGATGTTGATGGAACCATCACAGACGGTGGCATCTATTACGATAATAATGACATTGAGTTAAAACGTTTTGATTCTAAAGACGGACTAGGTATAGCTTCTCTTGTAAAAGAAGGCATTGAATGTGCTGTAATTACAGGTAGAAAAGCAAATCTTACAGATAGAAGAATGAAAGACCTTAAAGTTCAGCACATCATTCAAGGTGAAGCTACAAAAGGTGTTGCTTTAACCAATTTATGTAACCAACTTGGTATAAGTACAGATGAAGCAGTGTGCATTGGCGATGATTTAAATGATATGCCTATGTTCAGATTAGCTGGATTAGTATTTTGTCCAAAAGATGCACATCCATTTATAAAAATGCATGCGGATTATGTAACAACATGTGCCGCTGGACATGGTGCTCTTAGAGAACTTTGTGACTTAATTTTAATTTCTAAAAGCATCCTAAATCCTGATGGTGGCTACATAGATGAACGTTACTAAAAAATCTATATTGCTAGCTTTTTTATTTTCAGTTGTTGCTATATCAGTATACGTATACGCTGTAAGACTAAAAAAAGTAGAAGTTAAAGATTTAAGTTCATATCCAACGTTTATTGCTATGGATACAGACACTGTTTTTTTTAATAAAACAGGTAAAATCGATAAAACCATGGTAGCTACAAAAACAGAATATTATGACAATAAAACATTTTACAAGTTTGATAATCCGTTAATTACTAGCTACAACTATAAAAAAGACTCTACTGACCTTTGGCATATCAAAGGTCTAACAGGCGAAATGGTTGCAAATAAAACAGCTACAGTTAAGCAAAATGTTATTGTTTATCCTAGCTTTAATGATCCTGTAATCGACAGAGCAACAGCTGATAACCTTGAATATAATTTTGATAATAATGATATAAGTTCAAAGGACTTAGTAAGTATTTATGGACATACTTTCAAAACAGAAGGTACTGACTTTAATTTCAATTTAAATACTAACGTTCTTACTTATAAGGGAAAACCTCATGCTACATATTACCCACAGAATAAGTAAACTTAAAATTGCTATTCTTTTTGTTGCAACCTTTAGTTGCGCATCTTCATATGCTTTAAAGGATGACGAAGAACAGCCATTGAACATTGTTTCAGCAGAACAAATTGCTGATTTTAATTCAAATAAGGCTATTTTTCTAAAAGATGTAATTGCAACTCAAGGTAGTATGGATTTACGTGCTGATAAAGCTGAACTTACAAGAAACAGTGATGGTAAGCTAAAAGAAATTAAAGCCTATGGCAAACCTGCTACTTTTAAGCAAGATCAAGACAATGGTAAAAAAATCCATTCTCAGTCTTCAATTATCCAATTCTTACCAGAAAAAAACTTACTAATTTTAATTGGAAGAGCAACTATTTGGCAAGATAACTCTCATGTAGATGGAGAGAGAATTGAATACAACACAGTTACAAAACAGCTAAAAGCAACAAATGACAATAGCCAAGGCGGTAGAGTTCAAAGTACCTTTATTCCACAGGAATTAAAAGACGACGACTCTAAAAAAGAATAAGACAAACTCTTTGAGAGTTTTTATATAAAGATTTAAAGCAGAACAAAAATATGAGCATACTTAAAGCCCTAAACCTAAAAAAGACTTATAAGAAACGCACTGTTGTATCAGATGTTAGTCTGAGTGTTGAAAGCGGTTCTATTGTAGGTTTATTAGGACCAAATGGTGCAGGTAAGACAACATCTTTTTACATGATTGTAGGTATTATTAGCTCTGAAGATGGACAAGTTTTACTAGATGATAAAGACATTACTGAAATGCCAATGCACGAAAGAGCTCGTGCAGGCTTAGGTTACCTTCCTCAAGAAAATTCTATTTTCAGAAAGCTTACTGTATATCAGAATTTGATGGGTGTAGTTGAATTACTTCCTGATTTAACAAAACAAGAAAGAGAAGAACGTGTAACTGAACTATTAGAAGAATTTAGCATTACAAGATTAAAAGACAACACTGGTATGTCTTTATCAGGCGGTGAAAGAAGACGTGTTGAAATTGCACGAGCACTAGCAGCTAATCCTAAATTCATTTTATTAGATGAACCTTTTGCAGGTGTTGATCCTATTTCCGTAGGCGAAATCAAAGAAATTATCCTTCATTTGAAAAATAGAGGGATCGGTATCTTAATTACAGATCATAATGTTCGCGAAACTTTGGATGTTTGTGAAAAGTCATATATAGTAAACGCAGGCAAAATTATTGCTCATGGAAGTGCTGAAGAAGTACTTTCAAATGAGAAGGTAAAAGCTGTTTACTTAGGTAAAGACTTCTCCTTGTAAACTTTAAGGAATAGTAAAATGGCAGGACTTAGAAATTCTTTGCAATTGCGTACAGCGCAAACGCAAACTCTATCTATGACACCTCAATTACAACAGGCAATCAAACTGTTGCAGCTTTCTACTATTGAACTAGAGCAAGAAATCCAACAAGTCCTTGATACAAATCCTTTTCTTGAAAAAGAATCAACAAATTCAAATGAAGATTCATTAGAAGAAATGGCAGAACGAGAAGATCAAGAAGACTTCGATCCATTTGACAATGATTCATCTGCATCTAATTCAGCCGATGCAATGATAGACAATGATCGCTATTCTGATGAACAGTTCGACCCTTTTAATGATAACTCCAGTGAAAATCATCAAAAATCCGATGAAAATCATGAATCATCATTAGAAGATAAAACTACAACATTAGAAAGCGTAGATACAAAAATTGACGACTATACTTCAGGAAAAAGTTCAAAAGGTCTATCAATTGAAAATGATGAAGTTTATGAAGGTGAAACAACTGAAACACTTCAAGACCATTTAACATGGCAACTTGAGTTATCACCGCTGCAAGGTACAGACAAACAAATAGCATTGACAATTATTGATGCCATTAATGATTCAGGATATTTAACAGAGTCATTAGAAGAGATCCTTGAATCTGTAAAACCTATTGATGAAGAAACAACTATTGAAGATGTTCAAGCTATACTAAAACTAATTCAGCACTATGACCCACTAGGTGTAGCTTCAAGAAATGCTGCTGAATGTATGCTAATCCAGCTAAATGACTTACCTAAAGACACACCATATAGAGATTTAGCTGTAAAAATCATCACCGAATATTCAGAATTACTTTCTAATAGAGATTTTAGAACTTTATGCCAAAAACTTTCTATAAAAGAAGATACTCTTAAGGATGTAATAAGTCTTTTACAGACTTTAAAGCCTCGTCCAGGCAATTTTGCACCAGCTAAAAAAAGTAATTTTGTTATTCCTGATGTTGTTGTAGTTAAAGACAATGAAGGAAAATATACTGCTATTCTAAATCCTTCATCAACTACATCTTTACGTATTAACGAAAGCTATAGCCAGCTTGCTCAGCACGCTCGAACAGCTGAAGAAAAACAATACTTTAAATCCAATTTACAAGAAGCTAATTGGTTTATATCTAGTCTAGAAAAAAGAAATGATACCTTGCTAAAAGTAGCAAGATGCATTGTTGCTCATCAAACAGAATTTATGGAATTAGGAGCATCAGCAATGCATCCTATGGTTTTAAATGATGTTGCAACAGAAATTGAAATGCATGAATCTACAATTTCAAGAATCACTACTGAGAAATACATTTACACACCAAAAGGCACTTTTGAGCTTAAATACTTCTTCTCATCATCAGTAGGTACCGATGATGGTGGGTCAGCATCTGCAACTGCAGTTAAATCATTTATTAAAGAACTTATATCTAATGAAAATCCTCGTAAACCTCTATCTGATAGTAAATTATCTGATTTACTAAACGAAAAGGGAATGAACGTTGCACGTAGAACCGTGGCAAAATATAGAGAAGCTTTAGGTATAGAATCCTCATCTCAAAGAAAGCAACTTATCTAATTAAATTTGCTCAAAAAAATTGAATTACCTCACGAAATTACTTTATTAATCAAATAAATAAAAAAATTTGTGACATGTCACCTTTAATTTCTTTAAATTTCAACCTATTATTAAGATGTAGTTACATTCAGTACTGCTTAATTTTTACCTGGCACTAAGATCAGGTTAAGGAAGTAAATATGCAAATTAATATCCATGGCGTAGGCGTTTCAGTAACTGATTCATTAAAAGAGTACATCAACGACAAGTTTAAACGTCTTGAACGTAAGGGTGATATTATTACCTCAATCTCAGTAACTCTAACTGTTGAGAAGTTATCACACATCGCAAAGGCTGATTTAGCTGTTGTTGGCGGTAACCTACACGCAGAAACAGAAGCAGATAGCATGTATCCAGCAATTGATGGTCTAATTGATAAGGTTGACGGTCAGTTAGTAAAGTATAAAGATAAACTAAAAGCATAACAGTTTAGTTAACTCTTAACGGCGGGGCTTGGTTATAGTTATAATATAACCAGGCCCTTTTCCTTTTTGTGAGAACATAAGCTTTGATTAAATTTTTAGAAACACAGGTTATTCCTAAATCACTGATTTTATCTCCTCTATTTTGCTTTAGTAAAAAAAGACTATTTGAGGAAGTTGGTGATTGTGCAGGATATGTTCTACATAAATCTTCATACGAAATTGTAAGTGCCCTAAACGCAAGAGAAACTTATGGAACTACTGTTTTCTATCCTGGTATAGCAATTCCTCACGCTGTTATTGATTCAGACCATGAAACTTTCGCAATTCTTGCAATTTTAGATAAACCAATTACATTTAATTCAATCGACGCTGATGAACAATTAATCGATATTGCACTATGTTTGTTTATTTCAAATAAAGATGATAAGGAAAAAGTTGAGTCTCTATTAAAAAACCTTACAATAGTATTATCAAATAATGATTTATTAAATGCGCTAAGACTTTCAAGAAACGAAACTTCTAAAATCGAAACCATTTTAAATCAAATTGATTTTATGCTCGATAACCCAAATATTGATACTGAAGAAAATCAAGCATAAGAAATATAAAAATCAGTACTAGGAAACTATGCATCATCAAGTCGAATTAGTTGTTATTTCTGGACGTTCAGGTTCAGGAAAAACAGTAGCCCTACACGCATTAGAAGATTTAGGTTTCTATTGCATTGATAATCTACCTATTATATTTTTAACACCACTTATTGAAGTTGCTAAAAAGAATTACCCAAAAATTGCAGTGTCTATCGATGTTAGAAATCTTCCAATTAAAGATGATCTAACCGAATTATCAGACACTTACATTAAAGCAACTCACGATCCGGACATTAACAGTACAATCATCTTTATTGATGCAGATGATCAGGTTCTTATAAAAAGATATTCAGAAACTCGACGTTTACATCCTTTATCAAGACACAATCTATCTTTAAATGAAGCTATTATTAAAGAAGGTGAGTTGTTAAAGACTATTTCATCTGTTGCAGATTTAAGAATCGATACTACTAATCTTTCAATTCACGACTTATGTCAGCAAGTAATTACAACAATTCAAGGAAAACCATTTAAGAAACTTGTAGTTATTTTTGAATCATTTGGATATAAAGACGGCATTACAAAAGATGCTGACTTTGTTTTTGATTCTCGTTTTCTACCAAATCCTTATTGGGATAAGTCTATTCGTGACTACTGTGGTCTTGAAGATCCAATTAAAAATTTCTTTATGAAATATCCAGAAGTGGATGACTATATAAATAGACTAGATGACTTACTTACAGATATTCTTCCATCTATTGAAATGAGTGATAGAAGTTATCTTACAGTAGCAGTTGGATGCACAGGTGGTTTCCACCGCTCTGTATTCATTGCTCAAAGCTTAGCAGATAGATTCCTAGAACGAGGAATGAATGTTAAGGTAAGACACAGAAGCTTGCTGAAGAAAAAGAATTTAGCTCACTAATTGTTAAAGTGATTTCCTACATGGAAATCACTTTTTGTTTGGAATTGATTTAATCTTATCTGAATCACCAAATTGAATTTCATCCTTAACTTTCTTTAATGATGCATTTTCAATCTGTCTTACACGTTCTACAGATACCTTAAGTTCATCAGAAAGCTCCTGTAAGGTAGCTTTCTTATCATCAAGCCATCTACGCTTAATAATGTACCTAGAACGCTCATCAAGCGATTTTAGAGCCTTTGCCAAGCATTCTAGCTCATGACTTTGATAGTCGTTATTCTCAAATTTATTAGCAAAGTTTGAATTTTCATCTTCAAGATATGCAGCTGGAGCTAATAAAGGCAATGAAGCCATATCAGCGCCATCATCGCTTGCTGTTAAATCATAGCCAATATCTTGTCCAGCCAAACGAGTTTCCATTTCAGCTACATCGCTTTCGCTAACACCTAAATCATCAGCTACAGTTTCTCTCTCTCTTTGTGTAAACCAGCCTAAATGTTTTTTATTTTGACGAAGTTTAAAGAATAACTTTCGTTGAGCTTTAGTTGTAGCAACTTTAACAACACGCCAATTTTTAATTACGTAGTCATGAATTTCAGATTTAATCCAATGAACAGCAAAAGCTGCAAGTCTTGCTCCTGCATCAGGATCAAAATGCTTAACTGCTTTCATAAGACCAATATTACCTTCTTGAATAAGATCAGCTAATGGCAATCCATAACCTAAATATCCACGGGCAATACTTACAACTAATCTCAAGTGAGATAAAACTAGCTTTCGAGCTGCTTCTAAATCACCATAATCTCTAAGTCTAATAGCTAAGGTGCGCTCATCATCAGCTTCAAGCATAGGTACATGATTGATAGCTTTAACATAGCCACCAATATTACCTACAGGGGCTAGCATCCCCAAAGATTCATTTTCTTTCTCTGCCACGACTTATAAATGCTCAATAAAACAAAATTACAAAGCATAATTATACTCTGTACTTTGTATTTTTATCTAAAACGAAAATTTATATCAAATTTAATCAATTAGGGCATCAACAAAATTGTCTACATCAAATACTCGTAGATCTTCTTTTGTCTCACCTATACCGATATATCTAACTGGTACCTTAAACTTATCGGCAAGAGCAAAAACAACTCCACCTTTAGCTGTACCATCAAGTTTTGTTAGTACTAAACCAGAAACATTAACCGCCTCTCCAAAGATTTTCATCTGAGATACGGCATTTTGACCTGTTGTAGAATCTAAAACTAACATTACCTCATTAGGAACATTAGCATCTACTTTTTGCATTACACGAACAATCTTTTTAAGTTCTTCCATTAGATTGTCTTTATTCTGTAAACGACCTGCTGTATCGCATATTAGTACATCATAATTATGTGCTTTAGCTGATGTTATAGCATCAAAAATTACAGAAGCACTATCTGAACCTGTTGGCTGAGCTACTACAGGAGTGTTAGTTCTATTACCCCATTCCTTTAACTGTTCAACAGCAGCAGCTCTGAATGTATCACCTGCAGCAAGCATTACCTTAAGACCTTGCTCTTTATACTTTAAGGCTAGCTTACCAATAGAGGTAGTCTTTCCTGCACCATTTACTCCAACCATTAAAATAACAAAAGGAGTACCTCCTTGCTTCTTTACCTCAAGAGGAATAGCACAAGGTTTTATAATATCTTTTAAGATGTTCTTTAAATTAATCTTTAAAGCTGCTGCATCTTTTAAATCTCTTAAAGATGATTCTTCTCTTAGCTTTTCGATAATATTTTGTGTAGTTTCTACACCTAAATCTGCAGTTAAAAGAGCAGTTTCTAAATCTTCATATAAGTCTTCATCAATTTTTCTGCCTTTAACTAAAGCACCAAGACCTAAAGCTAAATTCTCACGAGTTCTCTTTAGTCTTTCGAAAAATGATAATTTGACCTTTTGATTACTTTCTTCAGTCTGAACAGCAGTATCTTCAGTATTGATTTGTGTTTCGTTATTAGCTACTTCGTTTTCATCTACTTGTGCTGATGTTTCTTCTGGAACTTGTTGTTCTTCATTACTTACATTAGTAATAGCATCATTTGTGTTTGCTACTTCAACCAGCTCTTTTTCTGAGTTTTCTTCAGATTTATTCTTTTTACTAAAAATTGAAAAAATACCCATCTTTACCCTCATAAAACGCGTTTCTGGTTCATATTTTAAAACTTAGGTGCAATTATAAGCTAAATTGGCATTTATTTCATTTAACTAGACTGCTTATAATTCATATTTGGTCCTCATTATTTGATAGAATTGTAAAAAATTTATTTTTTAAGGCTAAAAAATGGCTAATAACGAACACGAAATCAGAATTATTTCAGGTAAATATAAGGGAAAACTGTTACCAGTTCTCGATGCTGAAGGTTTAAGACCAACACCATCTAGAGTACGTGAAACAATTTTTTCATGGTTATCTGATGATATAGAAAATGCAAATGTATTAGATTTATTTTCAGGAAGTGGAGCTTTAGGATTTGAAGCTTTATCTAGAGGTGCTGCTAATGTCACTTTAGTAGAACTAAATAAATCAAATTGTAATAACCTAAAAAAATTGGCTACGACTTTTAATACTGAGAATATAAAAGTATTTAATTGTGATGCTGTAAAGTTTTTAGAAGATTCAACAGAACACTTTGACGTGGTCTTTATTGATCCACCTTACAAACTAGATATTTACAAAGACGTTTTATCTCTACTTATAAAACGAAATTTAATAGATGAAAATTCAACAGTCTATGTAGAAATGCGTAATGGTTCTAACCAAGCTGTTCCTGGTTATCAAATCGTAAAGGAACAAAGTGCAGGTCAGTCAAAATACGCACTTTGGAAAAAGAGTCAACTTCTATTCTAAAACATACCCAGGTCCTTAAGAGATTTTTCTTTTAAAACCTGGTTGTTTAACGA
>CAZEXR010000056.1:0-12638 GCA_964516675.1 uncultured Enterobacterales bacterium
ATTGTTTTTTAATATCAGATTCTCTTGAATAGAAGGTCATAGATTTCTTTTCTTCTAACACTGATTCTGAAATTCTATGGAAGATCTCTGAAAATTCTCTACCCTGTTCAATGGTTGATGAGGCACCTACAACCACTCTTTGTTTAATAGCAAAACTGTTCACATAAATGATAGGTTCCATCACATCTCGTAAATCAGAACGAACCTTTTCAACATCAATGACAGATTTTATATTTGGCATAAAAATCATAAATTCCGCGCCAATTCTTGAGATCTGATCGTTATAGTTAATTACAGTCCGAATACGTTTTGTAATTTCTACTAACAAGGCATCGCCAGTTTCATGACCGAATATATTATTGACTTGATTAAAATGAATTAGCTCTAAAACTATTAAACCATGCTCTGATTCATTACGAAGCTCTTTATGAATGTTAGAAATGAACAATTGATGATTCATGGTGCCAGTTAATAAATCCTCTGTCTTTATTAAATTCATGCCAACTGAATACTTAATAGCCCAATATGTCATAAACATTGCTAATAAATAAAGAATAGTCATCATTACATAGATTGTATTAAAGGCATTTTTGGCACTATAGCCTTCCTTAACCCTAAGAGCTAAGTCCCAACGCTGCTTACCAAAGAAAACAGATTTTTGTCGTGAGTAAATCTCTTTACGTTTAAATAAAGAATTATCTCCCCAAATAAAATCATTTGTGCCTTTATCTACAGAAGATCTAATAGCATAAACAAATTGATCATCTTCAACACTTAAGCGAACGCATTCTAGGAATTTATAAAAATCAGCAATTAAACCTACATATCCCCAATACTTTCCATCGACATAAACAGCTTTTCTATTAAAAACAACCACTTCATGAGAACGAGGAGATAATACTGGACCTTGAACAATAGTGTCCTCAGGGTTATTTTTGGCAAGTTTCATATAGTATTCTGAGTTGTTATCAGAAAAGAAACTTATCTCTTTAATCTTGGTTTGAATATTTGGATAAACAACAGAAATAATGTCATCTGGAGCTACGATATATGCTGTAACAAAATCTGTGTTTTTGCGATTAAAAAATGAGGATAAATCACGCGGCATTAGAGACTTTTGAATAAACTCTTGATATTCATAAGTTTCACCATTTGGATTTTCTCTAATATGGCTTGCTAATTTTTCTGTATTTTTAAAGATGATTTCATAGTCTTTAATCATTTCATGAGACAAGTTAATCATGCGCTCTACGCCAATAGAGTGATTTTTATCATCAATTGCAACACTAACCGAGTTTTTCACGTAATAGCATACAAATGCATACAAAACAGTTGTAAGCGAAAACGCAAAAACATATGTAAATGTTTTTAATAACTTTGAGCTAAAAAAATTCATATTATTCTTATGTCAGAAATGTAGATTTTCTTTTTATATTTTCTTATTTTATAGATAGTACATATCGGCTCAATTTTACATTGTGCGAAGAGCTTTTGCCCTTGCATTTACTTCATAGTAAGCACTAGATCAAAGTTTTTTATCACATTTTTCAAATAAGACCTTCTTTGCCCTGAAATATTATCAATTTAGCATTGCAAAACAGCTTATCAGACCTTTTTGATGATGGATTGAAACAACAAAAAGTGGTAGAATATCACAAATTTTTTTGCCCAAAAGATCACTTGAAAAAGGCTGATAAAACTATGGATATGGAAAAGACCTATACCCCTGAAAATTTTGAAAGCGACACCTATCAAAAATGGGAAAAGGATGGTTGCTTTAAACCTACTTTAGACGACTCAAAAGATTCATTCTCAATTGCACTACCTCCACCTAATGTTACAGGTTCTTTACATATGGGTCATGCTTTCCAGCAGACCATTATGGATACCCTAATTCGTTACCACCGCATGAAGGGTGATAACACATTATGGCAGTGTGGTACTGACCACGCTGGTATCGCAACCCAGATGGTTGTTGAAAGAAAACTTGCTAAAGAAGAAAACTTAACACGCCATGACTTAGGTCGTGATAAGTTCATTGAAAGAATTTGGCAATGGAAGGAAGAATCAGGTGGAAACATCACCCGTCAGATGAGACGCTTAGGCGCATCTGTTGATTGGACCCGTGAACGTTTCACAATGGACGAAGGTCTATCAAAGGCTGTTCTTGAAGTTTTCGTACGTCTATTTGATGAAGACTTAATTTACCGTGGCAAGCGTCTTGTAAACTGGGATCCTAAGTTGCGTACTGCAATTTCAGATCTTGAAGTTGAAAACAAAGACGTTAAAGGCTACATGTGGTACATCAAGTACAAATTAGCCGACGGTGTTAAAACAGATGACGGTAAAGATTACTTACTTGTTGCAACAACACGTCCTGAAACCTTATTAGGTGATAGCGCTGTTGCTGTTAACCCATCAGATGAAAGATTTAAATCAATCGTAGGCAAGTTCCTTGAACTTCCTCTTTGCAATCGTAAGATCCCTGTTATTGCAGATATTCACGCTGATATGACAACAGGTACCGGTTGTGTAAAGATTACTCCAGCTCACGATTTTAACGACTATGCTGTAGGTAAACGAAACAAATTACCTATGCTAAATATCTTCACAGAAGATGCTCATGTTCGTAATGAATGCGAAACCTTCGATACAAATGGTGAAGCTACTACAGAGGTTTCAGGATTTATTCCTGAGGCTTACCGTGGCTTAGACCGTTTTGAAGCTCGTGACATAATCGTTGAAGATTTAAAGAAAGCAGGTCTTTTAGAGAAGATTGAAGATCACGCATTATCACAGCCATTTGGTGACCGTGGTGGCGTACCTATCGAACCAATGCTAACTGATCAGTGGTATGTAAGAGCAAGCGTTCTTGGTAAACCTGCAGTTGAAGCTGTTCAAGATGGTCGTATTAAGTTTGTTCCAGCTCAATACACTAACATGTATTACTCATGGATGAATGACCTACAAGATTGGTGTATTTCACGTCAATTATGGTGGGGTCATAGAATTCCTGCTTGGTATGGCGAGAAGGGTGAGGTTTACGTAGCTCACAATGAAGAAGAGGTTAGAACAAAGTACAACCTTTCAGCAGATGCTAAGCTAACTCGTGATCCTGATGTTCTTGATACATGGTTCTCTTCTGCTTTATGGACATTCTCAACTTTAGGATGGCCTGACAACACTAAAGAACTACAGATGTTCCACCCAACATCAGCTCTTGTAACTGGTTTTGATATTATCTTCTTCTGGGTTGCTCGTATGATCATGATGACCATGCACTTCATGAAGAACGAAGATGGCACTCCTCAAGTTCCATTTAAGACTGTATATGTAACAGGCTTAATTAGAGATGAGGAAGGCAATAAGATGTCTAAGTCTAAGGGTAACGTTCTAGACCCTCTAGACATGATTGACGGCATTGATAAAGAAACCTTAATCGCTAAACGTACAGCTAACATGATGCAGCCTCAGATGGCTGAAAAGATTGCAAAGCGTACTGCAAAGCAATTCCCTGAAGGCATCGCACCACATGGTACCGATGCTCTACGTTTCACATTATGTGCTCTAGCATCTAATGGCCGTGACATTAACTGGGATATGAAACGTTTAGATGGTTATAGAAACTTCTGTAACAAGATTTGGAATGCATCACGCTTTGTTCTTATGAACGTAGGCGAAATGAAGCTTACAAAGCCAGCTTCAGCTGATTTATCTGTTGCAGACAAGTGGATCCGTTCTAAGATGCGAAAAGCAATTGCTGATGTTACATCATCAATTAACGCATTTAGATTTGACCAAGTTGCCGCAAACATCTATGAATTCATCTGGAATGAGTATTGCGACTGGTATCTAGAGTTTACAAAGGCTATCTTAAAGTCTGACACTGCAACAGATGCACAGAAGAACGCTACAGCTTACACTTTAGTTGAAATTCTTGAATCTCTAATGAGAATGGCTCATCCTGTAATGCCATTCCTAACAGAAACCATTTGGAAGCAGACTGCTCCTATGGTTGGCAAGATGTCAGAGCAAGGCACAATCATCAATGCTAAGTTCCCTGTAATTGAAGATTTTGATGAAGATACAGATGCTGAAAAGGCTGTAACATTCATTCAAGAGTTCTCTACTACAGTTCGTAACTTAAGAGCAGAGATGAAGGTTGCACCAAACGTAGTTTTAGCACCTATGATGCGTGGAGCTACAGCTTCAGAGAAAGCTTGTGCAACTGACAACTTTATCTTCATGCAAAATCTAGCAAACATCGAAATGGTTAAATTCGTTGAACCATCAGATGAGCTACCTCCATGTATTGCAAAACCTCTAGGCACTGCTGAAATCCTACTTGCTATGAAAGACTTAGTAAATAAGGATGAAGAAATCAAGCGCTTACAGGGTATGATTGCAAAACTTGAAGGCAATATTAAGTCAGGTGAAAGCAAGCTATCAAATGAAACCTTCGTTTCAAGAGCTCCAGCTAACATCATCGAAGGTGCTAAGGCACAGCTAGAACTTAATAAAGCACAGCTTGAAAAGGTATTAGCTCAGTTAAAAGAAATTGAAGCTTTATAATCTTTAATTAGATAAACTTTTATTTAGGCTCCTAAAAGAATACAATTTAGTAAACTTTTAGGGGCCTTTTTCATGCTTAAAAAACTATTTATATCCTTTGTAATAGCATTTAGTTTTGCTTTTCAAGCAAATGCATATACAGACAATTATCTATGTGCAATGTATGAAAAGATTAGAATTAGAAATGTTGATAGAGTTTTAGCAGTAGGTATTAGAAGAATTTATCAAGCCTCAGTTGAGACCTATGTACTAGGCTTTGGAACACCTATAAAAACAACAATTAACGATATTAAATTGACTGAGGACAACATCTCAAAGCGCAGAACATTACAGTGTAGAGGTGTAACCATTGGTCACGTTCGTTTCTATGAACTGTCAAATTTAGGACTAAAAAATGGATTGTTTGTTATAGAAAGTGGAGACAAGAGCGCCTCCACCTATATAGAAATAGATTAAATCTTATCTAAAGCACCTTGTAGATCTGCAATGATGTCTTCAACATCTTCAAGACCTACAGATAGTCTTACAAGACCTGGTGTAATACCACATTCAGCTAACTGCTCATCTGATAATTGACGATGAGTTGCAGAAGCAGGATGAAGCAAACAAGTCTTGATATCAGCTACATGAACTTCAGGTGAAGCAAGTTTGACACTATCAATGAACTTTGCACCAGCATCACGTCCACCTTTTAGCACGATAGACATAACTCCAGAACATAAGCCATCTTTAAAGTACTTCTGACCTAAGGCATAGTATTCATCACCTTCAAGACCTGGATAGATAACTTTTTCTATTTTTTCTGACTTCTCTAGATATTTAGCAACCTTAAGAGCATTTTCTGAATGTTTTACAATTCTTAATGCTAAAGACTCTAAACCTAGATTGATATAGAAAGCACCTTGTGGAGTCTGACATACACCTAAATCACGCATAATTTGAACACGAGCTTTAGTAATAAATGCAGCCTTACCAAAAGCCTTAGTATAAACAAGACCGTGATATGAATCATCTGGTGTTGTAAACTCAGGGAATTTTGATGATTTAGCCCAATCAAAATTTCCACTATCAACAACAACGCCACCTACCTGAATAGCATGACCATCCATGTATTTAGTGGTTGCATGAACAACAATGTCAGCACCAAATTTAAAAGGTTTACATAAAATTGGAGTTGCAAATGTATTATCAACAATCAATGGAATTTCATGCTTGTGAGCTATTTTGGCATAACGCTCAATATCAAATACTGCTAAAGCAGGATTTGCTAGAGTTTCACCGAAAATAGCCTTTGTATTAGGCTTAATCTTTGCTTCAACTTCTTCGTCAGTTTCGCTAGGCTCAAAGAAAGATGTTTCAATACCCATGCGCTTGAAGGTAACTGCCATTAAATTGAAAGTACCGCCATACACAGTAGAAGAACAAAGAATATGATCGCCTGCTTGAGCAAGAGTTAAAACAGCTGTTAAAGTTGCAGCCTGACCGGATGAAGTTAGCATTGCGCCAACACCACCTTCAAGATCAGCAATTCTAGCTTCCACATAACCACAAGTAGGATTACCTAAGCGAGTGTAGAAATAATCATTTGTCTTTAGATCGAATAAATCAGCAATTGCTTGTGTACTATCAAATCTAAATGTAGTGCTTTGAACGATAGGCATTGCACTTGGTCCACCGTTTTGTGGGGTATAGCCAGAGTGGATACACTTAGTTGAATCTTTCATTATGACTCCTTAAATATTTTAAACAAAGGAATGTAAACATCCTTGAACTTTTATCTTTCCTTTAAGGAAGAACTTCACTTGGTAAAAGGAAGCTCTTTTCTTTTAGGTCACTTCCGACTTCTTCAGTAGTCATTGCGCCTTTTTGTAATAAAAATTGAGTAATCTCTTCAACTACATATTCAGGAGCTGATGCTCCTGCGCTTAAACCTACCTGATGAGCATTCTCAAACCAAGATAAATCAATTTGAGAACTGTCATCAATTAAATATGAGCTAGCACCAGCAGACTGTGCTACTTCTTTTAAGCGATTCGAATTTGAAGAGTTTTTAGAACCTGCAATTAAGATAACATCACAAATAGAAGCTAAATCTCTTACAGCATTTTGTCTTACCTGAGTAGCCCTACAAGTGTCATCTACCTTAGGTCCTTTTACACCTGGGTACTTTGCCTTTAAGACATCTACTGTAAGCTTGGTTTCATCAATACTTAAAGTAGTTTGGGTTGCAAAAATTGCATTGTCACCATCAATGTTCAATTCCTCAACATCTTTAGGTGTTAGGATTACATGTACATTTTTAGAGTCACCTGTATATTGACCAATTGTGCCAACAACTTCTTGATGACCTTTGTGTCCAATTACGATTGCAGGCTGATTATTATCACCTGCTCTATTCATTTTTCTATGAATGCCAGAGACAACGGGACATGTAGCATCAATGATGGTAAATCCCAGAGGTTTTGCTTTGGAAATGGTATCAAGGCCAACACCATGTGCTGAAAAAATTAGGACAGCGCCTTTAGGCACTTCTTCTAAAGTTTCAACAAAGGTTGCACCTTCATTTATAAGGTCGTCCACAACATGCTTGTTATGAACCACCTCATGAAGAACATAGATTTTTTGATTTGAGTATTTATTAATAGCACAAGAAACTGTTTTAATGGCTCTCTCTACTCCAGCACACATTCCTCTGGACTTAGCGATTTTAAGGTTAAAACATAGTTTCTTTGTTTCCATTAAGTTATTTCTCTTTTTTCTCTGTTCCAAAAAATCCAATAATTACTAATAAACCTGCACCACAACATACAGCAATATCTGCAACATTAAAGGCAGGATAATAATATTGGAAACTATCTGTTTTTATATAAAACAATAAAAAATCAATTACATGGTACCATAAGATACGGTCAATTAGATTGCCTATTGCTCCACCTATTACTAAAGCAATCGCAAGACAAGTCCATTTACTGTCTCTTGATGTTCTTAATAAAGATATTAGCAATACAAGGGAAATAACCACAGCTATAACCATAAAGAAATAGCGTTGCCATCCCCCCATTTCAGATAGAAAACTAAATGCAGCACCTTCATTCCAAACATGTACGATTGAAAAGAATGAAGTAACGTTCATGCCAACAGTATCAACTGGGTATGATTGTACAATCCAATATTTAGTTATCTGATCTAAGACAATAACAAGCAAGCTCCATAAAAGGAACTTGCTTCCATTATTTTTTTTAATAATTTGCATAATTAAGCAAAGTGTCTATCTTCACCAGAAGACTTGATGTTCTGAACGCAACGAGGACATAAGCCTGGGTACTCAGGATCAGAATCAACACCATCTTCATAATGCCAGCAACGCTCGCACTTTTTAGCAGTAGACTTAGTTACTGTGAATGCACATTCAATTTCTTCAGACTTAACAGCATCAGCTGGAGCGTCACCACTTTCTACAACTGCCTTTGAAGTAATTAGAACGAAGCAAAGCTCATTTTCTAATTTCTTTAAGTCTTCAAGTAATTGACCCTTAGCATAAATCTTAACATCAGCTTCTAATGAGCCACCAATAACGCCTGCGTTACGAGCAGCTTCAATTGCTTTATTAGCTTCATTTCTGAAGGTTAGCATTCTCTGCCAGTATTCAGAGTTGAAAGTAGAAGTCTCATCTAACTCTTCTAACTTGTCATACCAAGTTGAAGTGAATACGAATTCATCTCTCTTACCAGGCATAGCTTCCCAAGCTTCTTGAGCTGTGAAAGATAAGATAGGAGCGATCCAACGAATTAAAGACTCAGCAATAACATATAGAGCGGTCTGACATGAACGACGAGCAAAGCCGTCTGCCTTAGCAGTATACTGTCTATCCTTGATAATATCAAGATAGAATGAACCTAACTCAATTGAACAGAAGTTCATTAGTAACTGAACAATCTTATGGAAATCGTATTCTTCATAGCACTTTAGAAGTTCTTTTTGTGTCTTAGAAGTTAAAGAAACAGCCCACTTATCAAGCTCAACCATTGACTTAAAATCAACCATATCAGTCTCTGGATTAAAGCCTGAAAGGTTAGCTAATAAGAAACGAACTGTGTTTCTTACACGACGGTAAGCATCAGAAGAACGCTTAAAGATCTCATGAGATACAGCCATATCGCCTGTATAGTCATTTGAAGCAATCCATAAACGAAGAACATCTGCACCTAACTTATCGATAATCTCCTGAGGAGCGATTACGTTACCGATAGATTTTGACATCTTACGGCCCTGACCATCAACGGTAAAGCCGTGAGTTAGAACCTCTTTGTATGGAGCCTTGCCCTTTGTTGCAACAGATAGCATTAGAGATGACATGAACCAGCCTCTATGCTGATCAGAGCCTTCTAAGTATAAGTCGGCACCGTGGCCTTTGAATTCTTCACGCTGGTCTACTACAGAGTACTGGGTTGAACCTGAATCGAACCATACGTCTAATGTATTTGGATCTTTGTGATAATTCTTAGCATCTTCTGCACCAATTAAATCTTCAACCTTGATATCCCACCAAGCTTGAATACCATCTTTTTCTACAGCCTTTGCAACCTTTTCAATAATTGCAGGTGTATCTGGATGAATTTCATTGGTTTCATTGTTAATTAAAACTGCACATGGCATACCCCATGTTCTTTGACGAGAAATACACCAATCAGTACGCTGTTTAACCATAGCTTCGATACGGTTTTGCCCCCAAGCAGGAATCCATTTGGTCTTACCAATCTCTTCTAAAGCTTTAGAACGTAAGCCCTTGCCATCCATTGAAATGAACCACTGAGGAGTAGCACGGAAGATAACAGGTGTCTTATGTCTCCAGCAATGAGGATAGCTATGAGAAATAACCTTTAATTTTACTAAAGCGCCCTTGTCTTTTAGTACTTCAACTACAGCTGGATTTGCTTTTAGAACATTTAAGCCAGCGAAGAATTCTACATCATCCTTGAAACAACCAGCAGGATTTACAGGATTGTAAATTTCAATACCGTATTTTACTGAAACGTTATAATCGTCTAGACCATGACCACCTGCGGTATGAACGCAACCAGTACCAGCTTCAAGAGTAACGTGAGCACCTAAAACAACGGTTGACTGAATATTTAAGAAAGGATGAGCAAACTTCATTAACTCTAAAGCTTTGCCTGATACTTCATCACCAATTGCACTGTATTCTTCAATGCCACATTCAGCCATAACTGTGTCAATTAGGTCTGAAGCCATAATAAAGCGTTCAGCACCCTTTTCAGTCTTAACTTGAACTAGACTATACTTTAGCTGCTCATTTAAACAAATAGCGCGGTTTGCTGGTAATGTCCAAGGAGTAGTTGTCCAAATAACGCATGAGATTGGACCTTCGCCCTTACCTTCTGCATTAAATACAGATAAAACTTTAGCATCATCTGTTGAAGCAAAACGAACATAGATTGAATCTGATTTTACATCTGCATATTCAACTTCAGCTTCAGCTAGTGCTGACTGACAGTCCATACACCAGTAAACAGGTTTTAGACCACGAACAAAGTGACCATTTGCAATAACCTTTGCAAGAGCTCTTAAAGTATCAGCTTCAGTTTTATAGTTCATGGTTAAATAAGGATTATCCCAATCACCAATAACACCTAAACGCTTGAAGTCTTTTCTCTGTCCATCAATTTGGCTTTGAGCATACTTACGGCATTCTTTTCTAAATGTTGCAGCATCAACCTTAACACCAGGCTTGCCAACTAAAGATTCAACTTTAACTTCAATTGGTAGACCATGACAATCCCAACCTGGAACATATGGAGAATCAAAACCAGATAAGGTTTTTGACTTCACAATAATATCCTTAAGAACCTTGTTAATTGAGTGGCCAATATGAATATTGCCGTTTGCATATGGAGGACCATCATGTAAAACGAACATATTTGCACCAGCACGTGCAGTACGGATCTTCTTATAAAGACAACGCTTTTCCCAATCCTGTAACATACCAGGCTCTCTTTGAGCTAGATTTCCACGCATTGGGAACTCTGTGTTAGGAAGGTTTAAAGTACTTTTGTAATCAGCCATTTTCCTGTCTACCAAAAAATATAATTAAAATTCGTCAAAATTGTGTTCTAAAAGAACTGCTTGAGCCTGCAATCTATCTTTGCAAAGTTGTTCTTTTAGAACATCAATATCATTAAATCTGAGTTCATCTCTAATTTTCTTAATGAAAAAAATACGGATACTTTTTCCATAAAGATCACTATGAAAATCAAAAAAATTAACTTCAAGTAATGCTTTATCCTGATTAGCCACAACGGTTGGTCTATAACCTATATTTGCCATGCCATCGTAAAACCCATATTCAGAAAGGATCTTTACAGCATATACGCCACGTAGTGGGCTAATTCTGCGATTGATGTTTACATTAGCTGTAGGAAAACCCAATTTTCTTCCAATTTGGTTTCCTCGAACTACAAGTCCGGACATTGAGTAGTATCTTCCTAAAGCTTTTTTAGCTAAATCAAGTTCACCATTAAACAAGTACTCTCTGATTAAGGTACTTGAGATGCGTTGCCCATTCAGTAACACACCATCGATGGCACTAGCCTCAATTCCAACACTTTTTCCTATTCTCTTTAAATCCTCGATAGTGGATTTACCACCACGTCCAAAGTTGAATAGGGTTCCTACGGTTACGCTTTTAACACCAAGATCTCTGCTTAAAAGTTTGATAACGTAATCTTCGGCACTCATTTGTGCAAATTCATCATTAAACTTCATGCAAAAAACTAATTTAACACCAGCAACATCTAAAGCTTGTAATTTATCTCTTAGAGAATAAATGCGAGCAGGAGATTTATCCTTTGAAAAATATTCAAGAGGCTGAGGTTCAAAAATCATCACTGCAGGAACAAGGTCTAGCTTTCTAGCCTTCTCTTCCATACAATCGATTACAGCTTGATGTCCCTTATGAAATCCATCAAAATTTCCGATAGCAATTGCTACTCCTTTTGGAGTGCCTTTGAAGTCAGAAAGACAGCGTATAAGACGCATCAGAGAAATCCTAGTTTTTTGAAATAAAAATTAACGTTAAATGAGCATATCAAAGCGCATTAAAACAATACTTTAAAAAGATAATTATATATTAAAAACCATAGTTCTTGATAGATTTTATTAAGACTATATAAATACCTTATAATTCAATAAATTAAATGATTTTTTAATATTAGTTGTTTGTTAATTATAAAAAGTAATGTAAAATAATGCGCAATTTGTGGTGTTCTACTTTATATTTTATAAAAATATTGTTAGAATACATCGATTATGTGCCACTTCATGAAGAATACGTGGCAATTGATTAAGATTTTAGGAGCTATCTGTGCCAAATATTAAATCTGCAAAGAAGCGCGTTGTTCTATCTGAGAAGGCACGTCAGCATAATGTAGCTGCACGTTCTAAGATGCGCACTTTAATGAAGAATGTTATCAAAGCTGTTGAGTCAGGTAACAAGGATGATGCTAAAAAGGCTTTCGTTTTAGCTGAACCAGTTATCGATCGTGCTGCAGGCAACGGCATTATTCATAAGAATAAGGCTGCTCGTCATAAGAGCAAGTTATCAGCTTTAATCAAAGCTATGAACTAATTTTTAATTAGTTTATGAAAGGACCTCGCTATGCGAGGTTTTTTTATATCTAGAACACAAAAAAAAGCGGTAATAAGTTGTAGCTTAAAACCGCCAAATTTAAAGGATTGTACCACCTTTAGAACACATGCAAACGAGGTCACCTTTGCTTGCAAACTAACTTGCGTTAGTTTAGGATAACTCGTGTTAGTATATGCTAACTTATCTTTTATGAAAAAGCAAACTTATTTTTCATAATTTCTATTATTTTTCTTAATATAAGAACATCTTACAAAAAACATAACCTATTCTTTTTTTCTTTAGTTTTATATCTTTTTAATAAATAACCTAAATTTATTCAAATTACATTTTTTTTAAAATTTATTAATTTATTTTGAACTTTTTTGTAAATGAGGGCTCTAAGTAATATGAGATGAAAGTT
>CAZEXR010000057.1:0-12509 GCA_964516675.1 uncultured Enterobacterales bacterium
TATTTAAATGCTGTTTTTACTGTATAAGTGGATCAATTTTAAATCGCTGTTGACATCTTAAAGATAATTCTTTAAAAAAACTATTTTTAAATTTTGTATTTATACTTTAATATAGTGAAATGAGAATTTAAAAGATAAATTTATTGTTCCACGTAGAACATTTTCTAATCTTTGCTCAGGAAAATAATCTATATTTATGCCACAAGTTTTATAAAGTAGATTGTCAAAACAATTAAATTAGAGAAATATAGAAGTATTACTACGGTGTTAATTTTTATCACTACTTCATTGATTTAAATTGATTATGAAAATTTAATTATTTGTTCCATGTGGAACATTTCAAACTAAGATCTGGAATCAAATTTTCTTAAGAAGACTTAAAAAATAGTAATCAATAAAAATAATTAAATTAAGCAATATTAATATATTTAGTTTTCTCTAATTCCAATTAAGTAATTAGATAGATGAAAACTAACATTAAATAGTTTAATTGAATGTTCCACGTGGAACATCATTTGAAAAAAAAAATTACAAGTCTTCACAACTAATTTTCAGAATTCAACAACTTTTTGAGACTCCTGTTTTTCGTTAATAATGAATTTAAAACTTTAATCATTACAGCGGTTGAAAATAACTTTTCCATTTTAATATAAGTAAAATAAATGACTATTTTACTTTTTTTATTGTGCTTAGCGATCACTCCATTTGTGTTTAGAGAGTTCAACTTTTGATAGTATAGGGTGTCATCTTCTTAAATCGCATTACAGTTGTCTTCTTAATTGTCAGAATTACTCTTGAATTCAAAAATGAATTTCTATTGTTCCACATGGAACATAAGTATTAAATAACACAGTTGACATCGACAGTAATTAAACCCTAATTCTACTATACGATAGTAAATGTTCTATGTGGAACATTGTTTAATGTGAATAGTATTTATTTCTGTTAAAATTACGAATACTATTGTTCAACTTAGAAGAATAATTTGAATTTAAATAAATAAATTTTTGAGAGATTTATATTTAAAGAAGACTTTGTTCTTATGTCATATTTATTAAATAAGATTATAAAATTAGATTTCTAATGTTCTATGTGGAACAAGATAAAAAAAGAATACATGATAGTTAATCTAAATCATTCATTACAGAACAAAGTAGTAGTTAATTATTCAATTTTCATTTACAGCAATATAAATCAAATGAAATTTTATCTTTTAGAAGAGAATTAGAAAAGTAGAAATTGTATTAATGAATAAAATACATGAAAGTGTTAGACATAAAAAAGGGGGATATTTATCCCCCTCATTTTTAAACTAAATAATGCTATACATCAAGAACAGCTTCATCACAGTGAGCATCAATATATTCCTTACGAACAGGAACATCATCACCCATTAAATCAGCAAATAGCTTACTTGCTTCAATTGCATCATTAATTTGAACACGCTTAATACCACGTGTGTCTGGGTTCATAGCTGTTTCAGATAACTGTTCAGATGACATTTCACCCAGACCTTTGTATCTTGAGATGTTTACGCTATCTTTAGCTTTCTTTCTTAGAATATCGTACACTTCTGTAATTGTCTTAACAGGGATCTCTTTATTATCTACAGGATTTGAAGGAATGTATAAATAACCATCATCTTCAATTAAATCATAAATCTTGCTATGTAGAGACTTAAACTTGTCATATCTAATCTTAGTTAATAGCTTTTCGTTAAATACACAGCATTCATCAGTACCATAAACATGCTTGATAATAACAGGGAAGAACTTGTTATTAAGAGCATCATGCTCAACGGAGCACTTATAATACATGCCTTCTGAAGGATTTGAAGGTAATATCTTGATAAAGCCTTCAGCCCACTCCATTGCATTAGCCTCTGAAGCAAATGTCTCTTCAGTGATTAACTTGTAGTATAGAAGATTTAAAATAGCTTCAAAGTTATAATCAGCCTCTTGTTTACAAGCCTTTTTAGCTGCATTAACTACTTCAATATACTTCTTAAATAAAGCTTCTAAAGAAACAGCTGGAATTGCGCCACCACCACGTGTTGGGAACAATTGGCCCATTTCAACAGCTAAAGATACTTCATAAAATGACGCATCTTCTTCAGTAATTACATAAACTGGGTTCTTAGAAGTTGACTTTTTCTCGTATTTATATAATGGAGGTTCAGCAACAAAAACGTATCCATTCTCAATAATACCAGGGAAGAAATGGTAAAAGAATGTTAATAACAGGATTCTAATGTGGGCACCGTCGACATCGGCATCAGTCATAATAATGATATTGTGATATCTTATCTTTTCAACATCATAGTTTTCACCGATACCACAACCAAATGAAACAACTAGATTAGATATCTGCTCAGATTCAAGAACTTTATCCAAACGAGCCTTTTCAACATTTAAAATCTTACCTCTTAAAGGTAAAACAGCTTGGAATTTTGAGTCTCTACCATTCTTTGCAGAACCGCCAGCAGAATCACCCTCCACCAAGAAGATTTCTGATAATGCAGGATTCTTTTCACGGCAAGGAAATAATTTATCAACAGTTTTAGAACTGATACCAGATTTACCGCCACGAGATAAATCGCGAACTTTTCTGACAGCTTCACGTGTAACAGCTGCAGATAAAATCTTAGTACAAATTGCATCAGAAAAGACTTTCTTATTAAAAATAAGAATATCTAATAAATGACTAGATATACAGTTATTAACAGCTGTACCAGCTTCAGAAGAAACTAATTTATCTTTAGTTTGAGAAGAAAACTTAGGATCAGGCATCTTAACAGATACAACAGCTGTCAAACCTTCACGAATATCTTCAGGAGATGCAGTTACATCCTTTAATTTCTTATCAACTGTAGCTTGTTCACTAAGATAAGTATTGAAAGTATTAGTTATAGCGCGCTTAAAACCAGCTAAATGCTGACCACCATCTTTCTGAGGTACGTTATTAGTAAAGCAGTAAATATTTTCTGTATAAGCATCTGTCCATTGCATTGAGATTTCAACAGAAATGTTATCTACTTTATTTTCATCATTCTCATTAGTAAAGTGAATGATTTGATCCTGAATTGTTTTCTTGCCTTTATTTAAATAATTAATAAAAGCACTGATTCCCTCATTCTTTTCATGATGGAATACTTCAGATTTAGCAGGAGTCTCACGTAAATCAGTTAATGTAATTTTAATACCTGAGTTTAAGAAAGATAATTCTCTTAATCTCTTAGCCAACAAACTGTATTCAAAAGTAATATTGTTATTAAAGACTTCAGGTGATGGCCAAAAACGAACACTAGTACCGTGTTCATCACTGTCTCCAATCTGATGTAAAGGAGCCTCTGGGCGACCACCGTCTAAGTAAACCTGGCGCCAAATATGATCTTCACGACGAATGGTTAACTCTAATTTATCAGATAAGGCATTAACAACAGAAATACCCACACCGTGCAAACCACCAGATACTTTATAGGAATTAGAGTCGAATTTACCGCCAGCATGAAGAACTGTCATTGCAACTTCAGCTGCAGAAACCTTTTCTTCTGGATGCATAGCAACAGGAATACCACGACCGTTATCAGTGCATGATACAGATCCATCTTCATGAATTGTTACTTCAATATGGTCACAAAAACCAGCTAAAGCTTCATCAATAGAGTTATCTACTGCCTCAAAAACCATGTGGTGAAGACCTGAACCATCGTCAGTATCACCAATATACATTCCAGGACGTTTACGAACAGCTTCTAAGCCATGTAAAACTTTAATACTGGATGTATCGTATTCATTGTTCTTATTTTCTGACATTTGTTCCTCTACGCACCTGAAGTATTTATAGACTGTTCAATATCCAAATACATTGAATTCTCAGTATTTGGAATTTCTAATTCTTTGGAGATATTTGTTAAAAACACCTGATTATCACAATCTATTAGATCTTGTAATAAAAGTTGTCGTGAAGTTGAATCTAACTCTGAACTCAAATCGTCAATCAGGTAAATACATTTCTTACCATTTTGCTCTTTTAGGAGATGACCTTGAGATAATTTCATAGCACAAACAAGCAATTTTAATTGCCCCCTAGAAAGGGTTTCGCTTGCTATTAAATTGTTACATTTAATCTTCAAATCAGCACGATGACAACCATAAAAAGTATACCCTAAAACTCTATCTTTTTCAATATTTAAGTTAAGTACAGAGCGCAACTGCAAGCCATTTTGCCAACCTTTTAAGAAGGAAAATTCAAAGTCAAAATTAGGTAAAAATTGTTTAGTTTTTGAAATTAAAATTTGATTCAATTTAGCGAAATAATTCTCTCTATATTTAGTTATTTTTTCGCTTAAATCACACAGACTTTCATCCCACATTTGAATGCTTTCTGTATCAGCTTTTTGCTTTAATAAAAAATTACGTTGGGTAATTACTTTTTTATAATTAAGCCAAAGTTCTTTAAAGCCAGGCTCAGAATAATAGATTCCCCAATCTAGATAATTTCTACGCATTTCAGGGCCCTCTAGAACGAGATCTATCCCCTGAGGGTGTATTACTTGTACACTTACCTTGTCAACCAAATCTGCAAGTCTATTTGAGCGTTCCTGGTTAATAGAAATACCCATCCCATCATTACGATTTCTATATCTTGTAACGCCTAAACTGTCTGAAAATTCTTGACCGTCAGTTTTTACTGTAGATGAGATAGTGAATGAAGATTGACCATTCTGAATAAGACTTTGGAATTTTGATGATCTGAAAGATCTTCCAAAACCTAGGTAAGAAATAGCTTCTAAAAGAGATGTTTTGCCAGATCCATTTCTTCCATAAATGATATTAAAAGAAAATGATGGCTCTATATCAAGATAAGAAATGTTGCGGTAGTTTTGAACTATTAGACGAGATATCTTCATAAAAACTATTACGTGGCTGTTAGCCACGTAATATCAACATAACCTTACTAAAAGTTAAACAACAACTTTACTAATAATATAACAAGACATTAAACCATCATTGTTATCATTAGTATCGGGCTTAATTAAAACATGTACCATTGGCTGGCTGAAACAGAATAAAACATTATCTGATTTAATAACGCCTAAAACTTCGATTAGATACTGAGCATTTAAGGAAATTTCAATAGGAGTCTGAGCATTAGGAAGCACTAAAACTGAATTAGCATTTTCATGCTCAGAGTTTTCAGATCTTAATAAAACCTTACCATCACCAAAGTTAAATGTAACACCATTAACACGCTTTGAAGAAAGGGTTGAAACCTGTTTAATCAACTTAAAGAACTCTGCCTTAGGGATTGAAATTGTGGTATCAATAACCTTAGGAATAACAGCTCTAACATTAGGATAATTACATTTAATTAACTTAGATGCTAATGAATAGTTATTAAAGCTTGTTAATAAAGCATTCTTAGTGAATTTAAGTACAACTTCTGATTCAGGACCGTCAGATAAAAGAGACTTAAGCTGTGCAGCACATCTCTTGGTAATAATCGCAGCAAAAGAACCTGTATTAGGATCTTGATTCTCAAGCATAGTCTCAAGAATTGCCATTCTATGACCATCAGAGGTAAATACCTCAAGTTTGTTACCATTTAACTCGATACGAATACCCTTTAGATAATCGCGGAAATCTTCATTAGATACACAGAAGATTGATGATTCGATAATCTGCTTTAACTTGCTTTGTTTTAAAACAATTTCCTGTTCAATATCTTCAACTTCAAATGAAGGGAAATCAATTGATGATCTAGTACGAATCTCAAAGGAAGTAATACCAGTTGAAATAACTAGTACATTCTTGTCTTCATCAAGATTAAAACTAATAGTGCTATTTAAATCAAGAGAACTTAGTGTTTCTTTTAACTTGTTAGCATTTACAGTAATCTCGCCTTCTGAAAAAACCTCTGTTACAGGAATAACAGTCTTAAGTTCAATATTGTAATTAGTTGCACGTAAAGTAAGTAAATTCTCAGTTACATTCATAAGAATATTTTGAGTAATATCCTCTTTATTAGGTGCAGCACCTGCAATACTTGAGACTTCTTCAAGTGGCTTCTTAAGACTTGATAGTAAAACACTAAATTTCATGTTGTATTACTCCGTTACGTTTTAATCTTTTTTCAATGAAAGAGTTAATTTTTTGTAGATTGCAGCCTGTTCAGGATCACCTTCAATTTTCTCTCCAGCCTTTTTAACTGCAGAGATTACAGATGAGTGATCTTTATTAAATGATCTACCAATATCGCTCAAGGATAATGTTGTAAGTTCTTTTGCAAGTTTCATTGCCATAGCACGAGCTGTTGTAATAGGAGCTTTTCTTGAAGCTGACTCCATCTGAGCAGTTGTAACCTCATATTCTTTAGCAACACGTTCTTTTATAGCATCAATATTGGTAACTTGGCTATAAACATTAACAGAACTTGCAAGGGTTTTAACAGCTTCCTCATATGAAATCATTGTTCCCTTAAAATCAATCTGTGATTTAAGGGTTTTAATAGCACCAACAATTTCTCTTACACTAGATCTAATATTGTTAGAAATATAATCAACAATAGAAGTTGGTAATGAGATATTCATTTCCTTACACTTTGCCAAGGTAATTGCAGCACGAGTCTCTACATTTGGAGGATAAATTTCGCTACATACACCAGAACCAAATCTTGAAATTAATCTTTGGTTAAAATTCTTTAAAATACCAGGAGCTACGTCGGAAGCTAATATAAGCTGTCTACCAGGTTTATCTAAAAAGTCAGCAATAATTTCAAAGAATGCATCTCTTGCTTTATCACCTTTAGTTAAACTTTGGATATCATCCATAATAAAAACATCATGTTTAGTAAACTCATCCTGGAATTGAACCTGTTGAGGAGCAAAGTTTTTTCTTGAAATAGCATCCACAAACTTTCTAATGAATTCTTCAGCACGAATATACTTAACAGATATATCTGGTCTTGTTTCTCTAATTCTATTTGCAATAGCCCATAATAAATGGGTTTTGCCTAATCCAGAACCACCATAAATATAGAATGGATTGTAATTGTCAGAACCAGGATCCATAGCAATTCGTTGGGCAATTGCATAAACTAACTGGTTCTCTGGATCGGTAACATAATTCTCAAATGTCATGTCAGGATTAACATTATCAGTTAATCCTAAAATATCAGTCTGACCTCTATTATTAGAATCATTCACTATATTGTTATTAAAAGAAGAGTTTTGTTGTTGATAATTAGAACGAGGTTGCTGATAGTTATTAGACTGCTGATACTGGTTATTTTGCTGCTGTATGTTATTGTTTTGATTGTAATTAACATTAGGCTGCTGATAATAATTATTTTGAGCAGGCATAGGTGCAACTGAAGATTGCATATCATTGAACTGCGAATTATTAGAATTAAAATTTTGATCACCAGCAATAGAAGAGCTGTTGAACTCATTTAAAGTCATTAATTCAAACTCTAGGTTATCATTACCTAATAATTTACAAATCTCAATATATAGTTTGGAAGCATATTGTCCCATTAACTTATATACAGGATTGGTGTTGCATATAAAGCAAATATTATTGTTGATAATTTTAAAATCAACCTGACATTCAATTAAACCAATAACAGCTAATTCCTTTGGATCAACCGTTGATTGTCTTAAAATTTGGATCGCATCTTTCCAACACTGAAGAAAATCCATAAAAAAACCTTTTTATTCTTATAGTAATTAATACAAAATTAATACAAATTAATGACTTATTAATAGTAGCAGTAAATTTTAACATATTTTCGTGTTGACCTTAAGCACAATATCAATGTAAAATATCGTACTTTGTGTTAATGGTGATTAATTATTTTGTAAAAAATCACCTTGTATTTTTAGGCGGATGTCCCGTCGTTGGAGTTTCAAATGAAGCGTACTTTCCAGCCAAACGTTGCTAAGCGTGCAAAAAATCACGGTTTCCGTGTTCGTATGCGTACTGCTGACGGTCGTAAGGTTCTTTCACGTCGTCGTGCAAAGGGTCGTAAGCGTTTAACTACCGTTAATGGCTAATAATACCTTTCCTCGGTCTGTTAGAATACTAACAACCGAGGAATACGATAAGGTATTCAAAAACCCTGTCCGCGCTAGCGAACCTGGGGTGCTTATTCTTGCGCGCAAAAATGAGTCACAAACAGGTTCAAGGCTCGGCTTGGTTATACCAAAAAAAGTTTTGAAAAGGGCTGTTTGGCGAAATCGTGTAAAACGAATCGCTAGAGAGACTTTTAGATTAAACCAGCATTCTCTTCAAAATCTTGATTTAGTAGTACTTGCTAGACCAAAGATAGAAGATATCAGCAATTCTGAACTAAGTGCAATATTTAGACGATTATGGCGACAAATATCTCACCGTTTGGAAAAGTAGCGATCAGTCTGATTCGCTTCTATCAAATCTTCATTAGTCCTATGTTAGGGCAGCATTGCCGTTTTTACCCTAGTTGCTCCCAATATACGCTAGAAGCCATAAGAGAATGGGGTCTAATCAAAGGAATTTATCTCGGAATAAAAAGGATATCTCGCTGTCATCCTTTAAATCCAGGTGGATTCGATCCCGTACCAAAAAAAATTAAATAACCCCCTTTTAGGATTTATCCAAAATGGAACAACAAAGAAATCTACTATTTATACTTTTAATTATTGCAGGCATGTTCTTATTCATGGACTGGAATAACGACAAAGCAGATGCTCAAAAAATGGCTGAACAAGCCGCAACATTGCAGGCTCAGGAAATTGCTTCTGACACTGCAATAGGTAATGTTGTTAAAGTTTCTAGTGACAATCTAGAACTAACCATTAACCTAAAGGGTGGTGACATTATCGATGCAAAGCTTTTAAAAATTAAGCAAGAGCAAGATAAGAATGATCCTTTCCACTTACTAATGACTAACCCTCAGTTTAAATATCAGGCTCAGAGCGGTTTAGCAGGTAAAGATGGTATCGATAACCAAGAAAGACCAGAGTACACATCAGCTCAGGCTGAGTACAAACTTGAAGATGGACAAGATAGTGTTACAGCAAACCTTATTTTCCAAAAAGATGGTGTAACTTATACAAAGTCTTTCACATTAGCTAAAGATTCATATGTAGTTAATGTTGCATATGACATTAACAACCAAAGTGAAAAAGACTTAAATCTTTGCTTCTATGGTCAATTAAAGCAGACTGAAGATGATTCTTACCTTCAGAAGAATTCAAGTTTCGGTATGGTAGCAAGTGCTTACCGTGGTACAGCTTACTCAACAGATGAAGCTCGCTACGAGAAAAAAACTCTATCTAACATTATCGAAGATAAGTCATACAACATTACAACCAAAGAAGGTTGGGTTGCTATGATTCAGCATTATTTCGTTTCAGCTTGGATTAATGGTAACAATAGCGCAAATCACGTTATTTACTCTAATCACGCTGACAATGATTCAGCAGCAATCATCGGTATTAGAACTGATGCCATTACAATCAAAGCAGGCTCTGATGAGAAACTAAGTGGCAAGCTATGGATTGGTCCTAAAAACCAGGATGCAATGGAAAGTGTTGCTAAGAACTTAGAGTTAACTGTTGATTACGGTTGGCTATGGTTTATCTCAATTCCTCTATTCAAAATCTTAACTTACATTCATACATTAATCGGTAACTGGGGTTTCTCAATTATTGTGTTAACAATGATTGTTCGTGGTGTAATGTTCCCTCTAACAAAGGCTCAATACACTTCAATGGCTAAAATGCGTTTATTACAGCCTAAGTTAATGGAATTACGTGAACGCTTCAAAGATGATCGCCAAAAGATTGGTACTGAAACTATGAAGCTTTATAAGTCAGAGAAGGTTAACCCATTAGGTGGTTGCTTACCTCTACTTATTCAGATGCCTATTTTCATCGCATTATACTGGACCCTAATGGAGTCAACTGAATTACGTCAGTCTAGCTTCATTCTTTGGATTACCGACTTATCTGTAAAAGATCCTTACTTTGTTTTACCTATCCTATATGGTATTTCAATGTTCTTATTACAGAAGATGTCACCAACCCCTATTACAGACCCTGTACAACGTAAAGTGTTTATGGCTATGCCTTTTGTATTCACATTTATGTTCTGTACATTCCCAGCTGGTCTAACCTTATATTGGGTTGTTTCAAACTGCTTCACAATTCTTCAGCAGTTCATTATTTTCAGATCACTTGAAAAGCGTGGACTAAGCGTAAAGAAAGCTAAGTAATATGTCATCTATTGAAGATACTATTGCAGCAATTGCCACCCCTCACGGTAGGGGTGGCATTGCCGTTATTAGAGTGTCAGGTCCTTTAGCTCTAACAGTAGCTAAGACCTTAACAAACACTGATCCTAAACCCCGCCAAGCCTATTTCAAAAAATTCACTCTTAACAATGAAGTTGTTGATGAAGGTCTTTTACTATACTTTGCAGCACCTAACTCCTACACAGGAGAAGACGTGATTGAACTACAAGGTCATGGTGGTAACGTTGCTCCAAAACGTGTTTTAAACGCAGTTTTAAGTATCGAAGGTGTAAGACAAGCTGAACCTGGTGAATTTACTCGTAGAGCCTTCCTAAACAACAAGATGGACCTTACTGCAGCAGAAGCTGTAGAAGATTTAATCTCTGCTGGATCAGAAGGAGCTGCAAAAGCAGCACTAGCATCTTTAGAAGGTGCTTTTGCAACTAATGTAAATGAACTGTCAGATAGAATCACAAATTTCAGAGTTCGTTTAGAAGCCTGTTTAGACTTTCCTGAAGAACATGAAGATTTCTTTGAATCTGGTAAAACAGGTCTAGAGCTTGATAAAATTGAAAGACTTGCAGACAAGACATTAAAGATAGCTAATCAAGGTGTTAAGCTAAATGAGGGCGCAAGAATAGTACTCTCAGGTTCACCTAATGCTGGTAAATCTAGTCTTTTAAATGCATTATCAGGTTCTGAAAAAGCAATTGTTACAAATATTCCCGGCACAACACGTGATGTTTTAACTGCTAATATTGAAATTGAAGGGGTACCAGTTGTTATTACTGATACTGCCGGTATCCGAGATACACCTTCAGATGAAATTGAAGCTATAGGCATTAGAAAGGCTATTGAAGAACTTAAAAAAGCAGACTTAGTACTATTTATGCTTGATGGTTCATCAAAGCCAGAAGATGCTTTAGAAACATTCGAAAAAATAAAAGAGTTTGAAGCAAACGATAATAGAATTATGGTTATTGTTTCAAAAGCTGATAAAGGAATGTGCAAAGAAGTAGATGCTCTTTTAAAGACAGAACCTTTTGTTAACTTAAAACAAATAAGTACATCTACCAAAACAGAAGATGGCTTAAATACACTTAAAAAGGAATTAGTTTCAGCTTTAGGTATTATGCCTATAGAAGGTGTATTTATAGCACGTCGTCGCCATGTAGCATCATTGCAGACAGCTTATGGCTATATAGTTAATGCAAAAGATATTCTGCAAACTGGTGATTTGGTTTTATGCGCTCAAGAAATTAGAGAAGCTCAGGATCATTTAGGTACTATTACAGGTACAGTAACATCAGATGATATTCTAGGAAAGATTTTTAGTACTTTCTGTATTGGCAAATAATTTAAATTTAATATATAAGAAGACCTTATAATCTTTAATTTTCAAAGTGTTATAAGGTCTTTTTCTTTATTCTTTTAAGCTTAATTCTTGCGCTGTTTCTTGAGCTATTTGGTAAATACCTTCCTTAAGCTTTTCAACAAGTGAAGGATATCCATTTTCAGATTGAACTTCGTCAAACACGAATTGCTTTTCATAATAAGAATTGTTTTTTAATTTTACTGTAACAGACAAATCTATATAAACCATTCCATTTTGGCTTCCATAAAATTTGTTAATGTAAATATTAGAAACCAAATCCTTTCTAATTTGATATTTTGTGTAAAAATCTTTAAAAATCAGAGAAATCTGCTCTTTTAAATCTGATGACCATCTATGATTACTAGCAGATCTAAAAGTAACATCTGACGTTTTTATAACAACTCCACCTTCGTCTAAGGTTGCGTTCATATCAACCTTAATATTGTAAGGAGCGTTATATGATAATGAAGATACATTATCAATAATTGAATATCTATCAGGAGTAATAGTGCTCTGGCTACAGCCATTTAAAAGGCCTATAAAAGCGCAAATTACCAGTATCTTCTTCATAATAATTATTCCTTTGAAACCACAGGTTCAATATCAGTCTGTTCAGAACCAAATACCAAAGAATTACTCTTCTGACCTACCTTCTTAATTGTAGGATCAATATCTCTTAGACTTTGATTTAACTTATTAACAGTATCAATTAACGATCTGTACAGATCAGATTGAGAGTTATAACTTGATACTGTAGAGTTAAACTTCTCTATTGTCTTATTCTTAGTAACACTATCAGTTATCTTATTAATAGACTTAATTGTTAAATCTAAATCATGTAATGAATTGTTAACATTAG
>CAZEXR010000058.1:0-11378 GCA_964516675.1 uncultured Enterobacterales bacterium
AAAAAAAATCCTAGACAAATTCAAGTCAAAATATCAATATAAATTTTTAAAGAGCGTCAACCTATGAGTGAATCTAGGTTCGTGTTAAATTTCCATCTGGGAAACTAGAGATACTTTTATTTTTAAAGACGATGATTTTTGCAAAAGATATTTAGGTCAATATCCGGTTATTTTTATTTCTTTAAAATCTATTGATAGAAATAATTTTAAATCTGCTTATCAAGCTCTTGGCTCGACTATTTTTGAATTAGCTTGTAATTTTGATTATTTGTTAGATAGCGATAAGCTAAGCGATATCGATAGAGATTTTATAAAAAAACTATTAGATGAAGATTATCTTATAGATTTTGATAATTCTAACTTTCTTATTTCTTCTTTACAAAGACTAAGTTACTGTCTAAATAAACACTTTGATAAAAAGGTCGTTATGCTGATTGATGAATATGATGTTCCATTAGCAAAGGCTGCAAGCTTTGGCTATTATTCATCCATGCATGGGATAATTTCTTCAATGCTAAACAAAGCATTGAAGGGCAATGACTATATTCAAAAGGCAATATTAACAGGATGTCTTATAGTTGCTAAAGAAAGTATTTTTACAGGTCTTAACAATTTATCAGTCAACTCTGTTTTATCAAAAGATCCTCAATTGGCAAGTGCAATCGGATTTACGCAAAGCGAGGTTAATGATCTTCTTTGTTATTATGGTATTTCATCACAAAGTGAAACTGTAAAAAAGTGGTATGACGGCTATCGTTTTTATACAACTGAAATGTATTGTCCTTGGGATGTTGTTAATTTTTGTCATGATGCAATTAGGCATCTTGAAGATAACAATATAACCGTAAGTAATTATTGGATGGGGACAAGCTCAAATGATGTCATAAAGGACTTTTTAGGTTTCATCTCCGGTGAAAATACCGATAAATTGCAAGAATTGGTCGATGGCAAAAGTGTAAAAATAGCACTTAATTAAAATCTAAACTATGACGATTTAGAACAACATAATCCAATAGATTTTTGGTCGAAACTTGTTTATACAGGCTATCTTACTGTCTGCAATTTGGATTTACAAAATAACGATCTTGAATTATATGAAGTAAAAATACCCAATGAGGAAATAAGAGAATGTTTTATAAAGAACGTTCTAAATTATTTTTCAGGACCTTATAGCAGTCAATACAAAGATACTTCATTAAAAATAGCTGATTACGCTATAAATGCAGATATAACAAATTTTAAAATTGGAATTAAAAATGCCTTAAATGGCTATATATCAATTCGTGATACAGCATCTAAAGAGCCTAAAGAGAATTTTTACCATGGTTTTTTAAATGGTCTATTTTCAAATAGTGCAAAAAAATTTGATTCATACTATTCAAATACTGAATCTGGAAATGGCTTTGCTGATATCATGTTTACCTCAGCTACTGGCGAGATTGGTGTAATTATCGAGATAAAATATTCAAAAGATAGTACATCAATTGAACAGTTGTCTTTAAATGCTTTAAAGCAGATCGATGATAATAACTATAAAGATAAATTTATCAAAAATAGTTCTATTAAAAAAATTCATGCCTATGGCATATGCTTTCATAAAAAAGACTGCTATGTAGCTTTAAAAGAACTCTCTTAGTTTGCTCCTTGGATAACAAAATTCTTTTTGATAAATGCGTATATTAGAGACCATAAATTAGTGGATCTTCATATATCAATATAATATGCATTATTTTATAAAAAAAAATTATGTTAGAATTAGCAAAAATTAGAACACAACTAGGAAGAATATGTTCGAATCTCTTATCGTGATACTAGTAGTAATGTTATTACTATTAGCTACATTAGACTTGTTTGTGGGTGTTAGTAATGATGCTGCAAACTTTCTAAATTCAGCAGTCGGCACACGCATTGCTCCCTTATTTGTCGTTATGGCTGTAGCTTCAGTCGGTGTCTTAACCGGTGCTACATTCTCATCTGGAATGATGGAAGTTGCTAGAAAGGGTATGTTATACCCTGAAATGTTTACCTTTGAAGAGATAATGCTTATCTTTGCGGCGGTGATGATTTCAGATGTATTGCTATTAAATCTTTTCAACTCCTTTGGTCTTCCAACCTCAACTACCGTATCAATTGTTTTTGAACTTTTAGGTGCAGCAACCTTTGCTTCATTTTTTAAAGTTTACGATACCGGTATGTCTTATTCAGAAATCTTTAACTACATAAAACTTGATAGAACAGCTACGATTGTTTCAGCTATTTTATTATCTGTAGTTTTAGCTTTCATTACAGGTATGGTTGTACAGTTTATCTGCAGATTGTTATTTACCTTCCGCTTTAATAATTCTGTTAAAGTTTTAGGTGGTGTATTCTGTGGTATCTCATTATCAGCCATCTCCTATTTCTTGGTTATTAAAGGTGCTAAAGGCGCATCTTTTATGAAACCAGAATATATTGCCTTCATTGACGCACATTTTTCAACAATTATGTGGTCAATCTTTATAGGCTTTACTGTATTAGGTCAGTTCTTAGTTTTAATCGGTAAAAATGTATTCAAGCTAATTATTCTAGCTGGTACCTTCGCCCTAGCATTCTCATTTGCAGGTAACGATTTAGTTAACTTCGTAGGTGTACCATTAGCTGCTCTTGATAGCTATGAGTTCTGGAGTGCTAACGCCAACGGCGATGAGTTCTTCTTAATGGGCCACTTAAACAATAATAATGTAACAAGCACCTTCTGGCTTTTCCTAGCAGGCTCAATTATGTGTGTTACATTATGGGTAAGTAAAAAAGCTCGTCAGGTTGTACAGACATCTATTAACCTATCAGCAAGTACATCAGGTTCAAGAGAGCAGTTTGGTGCTTCTACTTTAGGTCGTATCATCACCCGTATGGGCTTAGGTGTATCTCGCTCTGTTTACAAGGCAATGCCAGCTCCTGTTGTATATTTTGTTCACAAAAGATATACAAAGCCTGCTGTTGTTAAAGGCGAAGACAGGCTACCATTTGATTATGTAAGAGCATCAATTAACTTAGTAGTAGCTGCAGCTTTAATCTCAATTGCTACATCTTTAAAGTTACCTCTATCTACAACCTACGTTTGTTTCATGGTTGCAATGGGCTCATCTTTTGCAGATGGTGCATGGGATAGAGAAAGTGCTGTTTATAGAATCTCAGGTGTGATTACTGTTATCGCAGGCTGGTTCTTAACAGGTATTTCAGCTTTCTCATTTGCTTGTTTCATTAACTTTATTTTGTGTAATCTAGGCTTCTACGCAGCATTATTCTTAATTCCATGCGTATTTTTAGTTATTATTTATACAAACTTTATTAAGAAATCCAAAGCAAGTCAGTCAGGCTCTGTACTATCAGCTAAAAATGATGATGAGATTTTAGTATCTGTAGCATCTGCTGTTCCTGTTTATTATGAAAAGGAAGTTCAGTGCTTAAAGAGCGCGTTAGAAGCATTCTTTGAGGATAATGAATTTGCTTTACGTAAGGCAAGAAATAAAGCCTCAAATATCTCTGAAGCTATTTCTGTAGAGAGAAGCTCTTATTACTCATTAGCAGTTGGCTCTCAACAGACCTTATTATCAAATAAGGGTAAGAATGTTAACCAGAGTTCAAACGATGCTAAATTCTTCTTCTATTTAGTATTCTCAAATATGCGTGAAGCATCTAAGTCAATTCACTATGCTTTAGATCAAGCTGTACAGCATGTTGCAAATCGTCACACCATTTTCTCTGGTGCGATGAAAGAGAGCTTATTTGAACTTGTAAAGAGATTAGATAAGATTGTAGAAGACTTACGTTGTATTGAGAATATTCCTGATGCAGCTAACGTTGAATCTGTTGTTAAGCACACCAAGAAACTAAATCGTGACATTGATAAGTGTCAGATGGATTTAGTTGCAATTATTGGTCGTGAGCATGTGTCAATGCATTCATCTGAGATGTATTTAACCATTCTTCAGTGTATGCGTGATATTGCTAATAGATACGTTGCTGTAAGTATGCAAGAGCGCGCATTAGCAGAGATCGTAATTGGTAAGAAATCATCAAGTGCAGATAGTCAGGCTCAAAGCCCTCTACTAGCTACAGCCTTTAGAGAGGACAGAGATGACATCGGTATTACCTCTAAAGATATCGCTGTTGTGAAGAATAGTTTCTTAGATGATGAAGAAGGTGATGTCGTAGAACTACCAAAATCACCTGCTGCAATTGAAAAAGAAAAAAAAGAAAAAGGTCTTTTGACCATAAATAAAGTAACAAAATCTCCCTTGTCTATGCGGATTAGGGAGATTTTTTTATTTTTAAATTGAATATATATTTGTAAAAAATATGTAACAAATAATACAAACATTGTAATTATTTATACAAAAAATATTTGTTTTATTATTTATAAAAGTGTTTATATGACACGTTTCAAATATTTTTAAATATAAATTTACAGTATTAGTATTTATTGTCGATAATATAAGATATATACCTTCATATAGGTGACGATTTTCATGTATTCATGCTCATGAAAATTTTTGATAACGTAAAAAAAAGGATTATTTATGTTCGGTTGGTTTAACAATTTAGCAGTTAGAGCAAAACTAATGACTGCATTTATGACAGTTATTATGTTGACTCTAGTAATTTCAATAGTTTCTTTGATGAATTTGAGTAATATCAAATCTTCTATTGGTTTTGCTGATCAAGCTCTTTCTACAGAATACAATCCAAATACAGAGCTTAGTGCTACTGTAAATGAGGTAAACGATCAGTTATTTATTTTCGTAAGTAATATTCGTGAATTTACACCTGCAAATCGTAACGATGTTGAAAATAAATTAACCAACATGGCTAAAGCTGTAGAGCAGATTGATAAAGATATGCATACAGCGCTTACAGCTGAATTAAAAGCAGATGTTTTAGAAGCTATTGACCACTATAAGACTCGTCTAATTCCTGTTTTAGAGCGTAATTTCCAGCCAATGGCTCGTGGTATTTACTCTGTTGAAATCTATCCTAAGTTTATTGCAGCTCAAAAGAACCTTGTTAAGCTAAACAATAGTATTTTAGGTAGCATTATGACAAACCTAAATGAGTTAAATTCAAATACTCCTATTGTAGTTGTGTCTTTAGTTACTGTAGCTGTAGTAATTATCTCTTTAGTAGTTTCCTTTATGCTAGCTGGTATCTTTACTGGCGCTATTAAGAAAGCTGTAAAAGTTACCTCAGAGATTGCTAAAGGTGATTTAACTCATAGCGTTAAGACTCATTTAACTGATGACTTTGGTCAGTTATTAAATTCTCTTGAATCAATGAGACAAGAATGGCAGGGCATTGTAGGTGCAATTAAGAGCGCTGAAAACAAGTTAAACTCAGACTTTGATGCAATCCGCCAATCAACCGGTGAAATTGAAGAATCAGCTCGTTCAACAGAAAGCCGTGCTTTAACTGTTGCAGCCGCAGCTGATGAGATGGTTTCAACTACATCTGATATTGCTAAGAACTGTCAGGAAGCTGCTGTTAACGCAGAAGATTCAAACAACACAACTCGTGAAGGTGTTGATAAGGTTCGTCTAACAATCGATGCAATTCAGTCTCAGGTAGTTAAATCTAAGCATGATGCTGAGCAGATTAGCTCTCTAGTAGATAGAGCTCAAAAGATTGGTACTATCGTTCAGACTATTGACGAAATCGCTTCTCAGACTAACTTACTAGCACTTAATGCTGCAATTGAAGCTGCTCGTGCTGGCGAAGCTGGTAAAGGTTTCGCTGTGGTAGCAGATGAAGTTCGTGCTTTAGCATCTAGAACCTCTAAGTCAACTCAGGAAATCACAAGCATGGTTTCACAGGTTCAGACAGAGGCAAATCTAGCTAACGAGTCTATGACTAAGTCAGTTGAATCTATGGACATTCTAGCTCAGGATGCATCTGCAATTGAGAGCTTACTAAACGGCATTATCGAGAAGGTTGATGTTGTTAATGCTCAGATTGGTCAGATTGCAACAGCAGCAGAAGAGCAGACCACAGCAACTTCAGAGATTTCTACAAATATGCAGAGCATTACAAATTCTGCTCAGGGCTTTGCTCAGGAAGTTGATACAACACAGAGCGTTGTTAATAATGCAACTGAGTCTGTAGCATCTCTATCAGAGGTTGTTGCCAAGATTCGAGTATAAGATTTAATCTTTAGTTATCACAAAGGCCATACTACTTTTAGTATGGTTTTTTTTTTGGTATTTAGATTTAAAAATAAAACTGTAGTTGTTACAATTAGGCATCATTTAAAGGAGTTTTTCATGGCAGATAAAGTAATTAAAATTGGCGACATTGAAGTTTCTAATTCAAAGAATTTCGTACTATTTGGCGGTATGAACGTATTAGAGAGTCGTGATATGGCTCTTAAAGTATGTGAAAAATACGTAGAGGTAACAACAAAATTAAACATTCCTTATGTATTTAAAGCAAGCTTTGATAAGGCAAACCGTTCATCAATCTTCTCATACAGAGGCCCAGGCCTTGATGAAGGTATGAAGATTTTTGAAGAAATTAAGAAAACCTTTAATGTTCCTGTAATTACTGATGTTCATGAAGTTTTCCAAGCTCCTGTTGTAGCAGAAGTAGCAGATGTTCTACAAATTCCTGCATTCCTTGCTCGTCAAACCGACTTAGTTGAAGCAATTGCAAAGACTGGCAAAGTAATCAATATCAAAAAGCCTCAGTTCTTATCTCCAGGTCAGATGGTAAACATCACCAAGAAGATTGAAGAGTGTGGCAATACTAACATTCTGTTATGCGATAGAGGCACAAACTTTGGCTATGACAATCTAGTTGTTGATATGTTAGGCTTTGATGTTATGAAGAAGGTTTGTGGTGATTATCCTGTAATCTTTGACGTAACCCATTCTCTACAGTGCCGTGATAGCACTGGTGCAGCATCAGGCGGTCGTCGTGCTCAGGTTACAGCTTTAGCAAGATCAGGTCTTGCTGTAGGTATTGGTGGTCTATTCTTAGAGGCTCATCCAAATCCAAATGAAGCTAAGTGTGATGGTCCATCAGCTTTAGCTTTAGATAAACTAGATCCATTCTTAACTCAGTGTAAAGCAATTGATGATCTAGTTAAGTCTTTTGCTCCTCTTGATACTTCAAACTAATTAAAAAAAGGCCATACTTTAACTTAATAGAGTATGGCCGAACTTTCGTTTCTAAGTTTTATTTTTCTTTTGGCTAATTATTTGTAGTCAGTTGCCTTCCACAATCCGTTGTTATTCTTGTTTAGATAGTCTGCAAATTCTTTTGATTGATATGCTTTAACAATATCTTGTGCCCAAATAGCATCCTTGTTTTTCTCTTTAACCACAAGCTGTAGCATTAAGTGTGGAGCAATATTCTCTGTATCTAAAGCAGTGCTAGGATCGATTTTTGCGTTATATACAATAGAACCTGTAATTACGATATAAGCAAAATCAGTTGCAACAGATGGAATATTAAGAGATTTCATTTCAACAAATTTCAAATTGTGTGGATTCTTTACAATATCCATTTGAGTGACCTTTGAAGGATCAACGTTTTTATCTAGCTCAATAAATCCAATCTTTTGTAAAAGCATATATGCTCTTGAGGTGTTAGAAGCATCGTTTGGAACAGCAATTAAGTCGCCATCTGCTACCTCAGATAAATTCTTTTTCTCTCCAGGATAGATACCAGCAGGCACGGTTGGAATTGGTGTTAAACCAACTAAATCGCCATCTTGAGCTTCATTGAAATTCTTAAGATAAGCTGTATGTTGCTCTACATTAAAATCTACCTCTTCATCATTTAGAGCTAAATCAGCTTGTAAAAGGTCTGACATATCAATACCTTTAAAGGTATAGCCTTCTTTTTCTAAAATTGGCTGCACACCTGTTATGAATAGCTCTGAGTATGGACCTTGAGATTTACTAAAGGTAATAGTCTGATGTTCTTTATCAAAAGCTTGAACAGAGGTTGAAGCTACAAGTAAAGTAGTACCAAAAGCTGCAATTAAATTTTTCATAATGATTTCCTTTTTAATTATTTACCTCTAGCTTTGGTTGCTAGATAGTTTCCTAATGATTGAATAAGTTGAACAAAAATGATTAGTACGATTACGGTAAAGAACATCAACGGAGTATTCATCCTCTCGTAACCATATGTAAGCGCTAAATCACCAACACCACCTGCACCTATTGCACCTGCCATAGCTGTAGCTCCTAGTAAGGTTATGGTGCCTATGGTCATGGCTAGAATTAAAGAAGCCTTGGCCTCGGGGAGTAAAAAGTGAACGATAATCTGGAAGGTTGTAGCACCTAAAGACTTTGCTGCATCAATTATTCCTTTATTCACCTCAAGTAAGCTATTTTCAAATAGACGTGATAAATAAGGAGAGATGAATGCTGTAAGTGGAACTAAGGCTGCGGTAGTTCCGATACGAGTACCTACAATTGCTTTAGTAACAGGAAGAATGAATACTAAAAGAATAATAAAAGGTACAGAGCGTACGGTGTTAATTACAGTGTTTAATACAAAGTAGATGTACTTATTTTCCTTGATACCACCTTTTTTAGTTAGTACTAGACTGATTGCTAGAATAAAACCAATTAGTGATCCTAAAAATAAAGAAACAAACACCATGTAAATGGTTTGATTAAAGCTTTGAACTAATAATTCTGGAGGAATTCCTAGCATTTTAAAGAAATTATGCATTTGTATTTAACTCCTCAAATTGAATGTTGTGAGAGTTTATATAGTCATAAACTTTATTAAGATCTTCATTTGTACCGATGATTTGTAAAACAATTAAAGATAAAACTTTACCCTGTACTTCATTCACTGATGCAAATAACACATTAGAACGAACATTAAGCTTTGAGTTTATCTGCCAAATGACATCATCTGTAGTGTGTTCAGCATGAAAATGAATGCGGATGATCCTGTAATTACCTTTAAATTCCTTAAGCTCTTTTAGCATGCTTTTAGGAATAGTCTCTGGGATTACGTTAGATACGAATTTCTTTGCAATCAAACTTTGTGGTTTTGAAAAAACATCAATTACTTGACCATCCTCAACTAGTTGGCCTTTTTCAAAAACAGCAATCTTATTGCAAATTCTTTGAATTACATGAATGGTATGAGTAACGAACACAATGGTTACATTAAGTTCCTTATTAATCTTTTCAAGTAAATCTAAAATTGCATCTGTAGTCTCTGGATCAAGAGCAGAGGTCGCTTCATCACAAAGTAAAATCTCAGGGGAGTTTGCTAAAGCTCTTGCAATACCAACACGTTGTTTCTGTCCACCTGAAAGCTCTGATGGTAATGATTTTTCAAGTCCTGTAAGACCTACAAATCGTAAAAGATTTGTTACCTTCTGTTCAATTAAATCCTTATTCTCATGATTTAAAACTAGAGGAATAGCTACATTATCAAAAACAGATTTACTCTCTAAAAGATAAAATTCCTGAAAGATCATTCCAATATCTTTTCGAAGAATAGATAGTTCTTTATTCGATAATGTAGAAATATCTGTACCATTTACAATAACTTTGCCAGAAGTTGGTGTTTCTAGTGCATTTACCATGCGAAGCAGAGTAGATTTACCTGCTCCTGAAAAACCTACAAAGCCGTAAATGTCACCTTTTTTGATGTCAAAACTTACGTCTTTTAATGCAAAGAAGTCTTCTTTTTTTCGAGAATATACTTTTGAAATATTCTCAAAACGGATAATTGTATTGTTAGTCATGATGTTTCTCTAAGTAAGCAGTTGCAAGATGAGCTAGGTATTTTGACATTGGATAGATGGCTCTTTTATCAACTTTAAATTGAGGATTATGAGCAGGAGCTCCTTTGCCCGTACCAAATAGGATAAAGCTACCTTTGACTGATTCTTGGTAAATAGAGAAGTCCTCACCACCTAAGCTTTTTTCACCCTCAACTAGCTTAAAGCCATCAGCTTTTGCAATATTTTGTGCAAACTTAGCAAGCTTTTCATCATTATCTGTAGGAGGTAGTTCTACCTTCCAAATAAGATTTACCTCAAGGTTAAAGGCTGTGCCAATACCTTTTACTATTTGCTCAAATCTGTCTTTTGCAATTTGTCTTGTTTCTTTTGTATAGGTTCTTATAGTGCCCTCAACAATTGCTTTTTCAGGAATTACATTCCAGGTATTACCTGCACTAATTCTTGTAATGGACACTACATTAGAGGTTGTAGGTGATAAATTTCTAGAGACGATTGTCTGGGCAGCGCTTACAATCTGAGATAAAGCTACAATTACATCATTACCTAACTCAGGATGTGCTGCATGTACGCCTTTACCCTTTAATTCAATGTAAAAACGTTCAACAGCTGCATGATCAGGGCCTATAGCGATAGATACTTCACCTACCTCATGTTCATAAGCACTGTGAATGCCATAAATAGCTTTAATTCCATCTAAAGCTCCGGCCTCTAGAATTTTTCTAGCACCACCTGGGGCTTCTTCAGCTGGCTGAAAAATTAAGCGAACAGCGCCTTTTAATTTATCTTCATTTTGTTTTAAAAGAATTGCTGCACCTAAAAGAGCTGCTGCGTGTGAGTCATGACCGCAAGCATGCATTACGCCATCATTAAGAGATTTATATGAAAGAGAAGTTTCCTCTTGAATTGGAAGCGCATCAATATCAGCTCTTAGCGCAATAGATGGCTTGCCTTGGCCTATTTGAGCTACAAGACCTGTTTCAAGATTGTATGGAATAATGTTGATTGAAAAAGACTCTAAAGCTTTTTTTAAACGCTTTGTAGTTTCAAATTCCTGATATGAAAGTTCAGGATGAGAATGTAAAAAATAAAATTCGTTTTCTACGAATTCTTGAATATTGTGTTCCATGATTTGATTGTCCTATCTGTAGTTAATTTAGCTGTCTTTAAAAGTGAATAGGAACAACAACACATTAGTTTCATTTAAATTGCCTCTTAATTTGGTCAATTACCTTTGATGTATATATATTCTTCTTAATTTTATAATTAGTCAACTTTAAAACCTATATGAATAGTAGGAATTAAGTTAATATTTTGATAATTAAGAAAATTATGTAAAAAATGAGGGCGCTTTAAATTGGTGAGAACAATAAAAAAGCTCAATAAAATAATTTTTATTGAGCTTTTTAAGAAAAGATTATCTTTTATTAGATATCTTTAGCAAACTTAACTGCAGTACCGATGTATGAAGCTGGAGTTAGACCGCGTAATAGAGCCTTAGCTTCTTCTGGCATATCTAAAGACTCAAGGAAGTTTTCCATGATTTCCTTAGTAACCTTCTGACCACGAGTTAATGCCTTTAATTTTTCGTACGGATTCTCAATACCGTAACGACGCATTACTGTCT
>CAZEXR010000058.1:11388-12442 GCA_964516675.1 uncultured Enterobacterales bacterium
TTCCCAGTTGTTATCTAATTCGCAAGCTGCATGATCTGCATTAGCCTGTAGCTTAGAAATACCCTTTAGAGTTGATTTGTAAGCAAGAATTGAATAACCAAAAGCAACACCTAGGTTACGTAGAACTGTAGAGTCTGTTAAATCACGCTGGAAACGAGAAATAGGTAGTTTGTTGCCTAAATGAACGAATAGAGCATTAGCAATACCTAAGTTACCTTCTGAGTTCTCAAAGTCAATTGGGTTAACTTTGTGAGGCATTGTTGAAGAACCAATTTCACCTGCGATAGTCTTCTGAGTGAATACACCATTAGAGATGTAACCCCAAATATCACGGTCGAAGTCAATTAGGATGGTATTGAATCTGTCAACTGCTGCAAATAACTCAGCGATATAGTCATGAGGCTCAATCTGAGTTGTATATGGGTTGAAAGTTAGACCTAAATCTTCTTCAAAAGTCTTAGAGAAGTTGTACCAGTCAACCTCTGGGTAAGCTACAGTGTGAGCATTGAAGTTACCAACAGCACCGTTGATTTTACCCATGATCTCAACTTTAGCAATCTGATCACGCTGACGACGCATACGGTATGCAACGTTAGCCATTTCCTTACCAATAGTGGTAGGAGAAGCTGGCTGACCGTGAGTTCTTGCTAATAATGAAACATCAGCATACTTGTGAGCAAGCTCTGTAATCTTTTCAATGATAGTATCAATAACAGGAAGTAAAACTTCTTCACGTGCTTCCTTTAGCATTAAAGCGTGTGAATTGTTGTTAATATCTTCTGAAGTACAAGCAAAGTGAATGAACTCTTTTACTTTAGCAATCTGCTCATTTGAAGCAGTCTTGTCTTTTAAGAAGTACTCAACAGCCTTAACATCATGGTTAGTTACAGCTTCACGCTTTTTGATATCTAAAGCATCTTCTTCAGAGAAGTTCTTGATGATATCATCAATAAAAGCGATGGTTTCTTTTGAAAAAGCAGGAACTTCCTTGATTTTTTCACAAGCAGCTAAGTGCTTTAACCAAGTTAACTCAACCTGAACACGGAAGCGCATT
>CAZEXR010000059.1:0-12415 GCA_964516675.1 uncultured Enterobacterales bacterium
TATGAGTGAATCAAGGTTTTGTTAAATTTTCTATGTGGGAAAGTCGAGTAAATTATTAGATTAGTTCTTTAAAAATGTGTGGTGAAGATCAGTCTATCTTCACCATCAGCGATATGATACTTATGTCTAGCGCCTAAAATATTCTTCTTTCTCCTTTAAAAAGCATCTTGAGTAATAATCAGAATTTAAAGCACATACTTAATTCTTCACAAATTTTAAAATACATGGTATAAAAAATAAGCGTATGTATATAAAATATGCTATAATATAGCCATATAGAAAAAAATAAGAATTAAGGCTACAAACAGAGGGTACTATGAGATTTTTGCATACATCAGATTGGCATTTAGGTCATGTTCTTTATGGTAAAAAACGATATGAAGAGTTCTCTTCATTTTTCGTTTGGCTTCTTAAAACTATTGATGAACAGAAAATAGATACCTTGATTGTAGCTGGTGACATTTTTGATACCACAGCACCATCAAATAAAGCTACAGAGCTATATTATGATTTTTTAGCAAAGCTTAAAAACACCATCTGTCAAAATGTCATTATTGTTGCTGGCAACCATGATTCACCAACCTTTTTAGATGCACCTAAATCAATTTTAAAAGCTTTAAATGTACATGTTGTAGGTAGTGTTTGTTCTAATCTTGAAGATGAGGTCATTACCCTTTATAACCAAGATAAAACCCCTGCTGCCGTTATCATGGCCATCCCTTTTTTACGTGAGCGCGACATCCGTTCAATGCATCAGGGTGAAACCATTAGTGAGGGTAATAAGAATCTTCGTGAAGCAATGCTTGCCCACTATAATAACGTATTTGAAATCGCAGCTAAAAAGCAAAACGAATATCAAAAAGAAAATGATAATTACGTGCCTATTATCTCAACCGGTCACTTACTAATGACAGGCACACTTGGTGCAAAGGATAAAGCAGAGAGAGAAATCTATATAGGCTCTCTTGTAAATATTGAGGCTAATGATTTTCCTACCGGTATTGATTACCTAGCTTTAGGTCATATTCATGTGGCTCAGAAAGTAGGTGGCAGTGAGAAGGTTCGTTACTCTGGTACTCCTTATCCAATGAGCTTTGGCGAGGCTGGCCAGGATAAAACAGTAGTTATCTTAGATAGTAAAGATACACCTTTAAAGATTGAACCTTTGTCAGTACCTGAATTTCAAAAGATAGTATCAATAAAAGGCGATGTTGAGTCTTTAAAAGAACAATTACAAAAACTTATTGACCAAAACATAAGTGTCTATGTTGAGGCTCACTACACTGGCAGTGAAAATGTACCTTCCTTAAATGATACTTTGCGATCTTTTGTGGATAAAACCTTTGTTTCTATTTTAAAGGTAGATAATCCTCAGGCTATGCGTAAGTACAGCGCAAGACAAGCAAGCAAAGTTGAAACTCTTGAAGAACTTACCCCTGAAGATGTTTTTAAAAAAGTACTTGATGTAAATAATATTGAAGAAAACACACCTCGTCGCCAGGCTTTAACAACGCTATTTAATAAATTAGTAAATGACATGCATGATGAAGATAAGAGAGCGGAGTAATTATTATGAAAATTTTAAAATTAAGTTTTAAAAACCTAAACTCTTTATATGGTCAATGGAACATTGATTTTACTAATAAAGCTTATACAGATAGTGGTTTGTTTGCTCTAACTGGAAGCACTGGTGCAGGTAAATCCACTATCTTAGATGCAATTTGTTTAGCTTTATATGCTCAAACTCCACGACTGGAAAAAGTTAATAAAAGCTCAAATGGCATTATGTCAGTTCAGACTGGTGAGTGCTTTTCTGAGGTAACTTTTGAAACTGAAAAGGGAACCTTTACGAGCAGATTTGAGCAGCGAAGAGCAAGAAACAGCGCAACTGGCGCCCTACAAGAGCATAATCATAAAGTCTTTAACACTGTAACCGGTGAGAGTTTATGTGATAAGAAAAGTGAAACTCCTGCTAAGATTATTGATCTGATTGGCATGGACTTTAATCGCTTCACTCGTTCATGTTTATTAGCTCAAGGTAGCTTTGACTCATTTTTAAAAGCAAATATCGAGGAAAAATCAAAGATTTTAGAGGATATCACTGGATCTGAAATTTACTCTGATATCTCAAGATATGTGCAATCTGAGCATTCAAGACAAAAATCTATTCTTGATAATTTAGTTAAAGAAAATGATTCTGTTAACTTGTTATCTCCTGAGGAATTAACTGCTACACAAGACCTAGCAAAAAGTCTTCAGGCAAAAATTAAAAAGCAGACAGACTTAATTTCCCTTGATAAAGAGTGTAAGTCTTGGCTTGAACTTGGAATTAAACTACAAGGCGAAATAAGTAGAAATAATATCGATTTTGAAAGGAATAAATCTGACATTGAACTTTTTAAACCAAAGGCAGATGCCTTATCTCTTCATGAGAAGACTATTCCTTTGCAGGTGCCTTATGCAAATCTAAAGTCATTACAGACGACTCAAAACAAAGATTTAAAAAGCTTAGATACTTTACAGGCTAAAACAGCATCTCTTAAAGAGACTTTAGATAAAGCTATTAGTTCTTTAAGTAGTTCAGAGCTTACTTTAACAAATGTTAAAGCTGAAGTTGCTGCGAAAACTAAAATCATCAATGAAGTTCGCACCATAGATGCTGATTTAGTAAATCTAGAGAAGAACGTTCAAAGTGCAACTAACGCGCTAGACCTTTTACTTGATAAAGAAAAGAATACAAAATCAGATAAAGAGACTTTACTTAAAGATATTGAAAATTTAAAGACTAAAATCAGTGAACTTGAAAAATACCTAAATGAGCACTCACAGGATAAAGCTCTTATCTCTGATTTAAGTGGTATTGAAACGTCTTTTAGCATTCTTTCTTCTTTACAAGATGAACTAAAGGGCAAACAAAAGGAAATTGAAACTCTTACAAAAGAGCAAAGCAATTTAACTAAAAAACATCAAGAAGAGAATACTAGGCTTACTGCTTTAAATGAGAGTAAAGAAAAAAAGCAACAGCTTGTAGATGCTGCAAAAAATAAGCTTGAGACTCTATTAGACAATCATACTTTAGAGGATTATGAGAAGGATTTAAATCATAATAAAGAGAAAAAACGTCTAGTTGAAACTATCTATTCACTAGAAGAACATCGCTCTCAATTAAAGGATGGCTGTCAGTGTCCTTTATGTGGTGCTAAAGAGCATCCTTTTGCTTTAGGAAATGTTCCTAAAAAGGGTGAGTATGACGACACAATTTCATCTCTTGAGAGCAAAATTAGCGATATCAAGACCTCTCAAAACGCCTTAGCTTCTGTTAAAGAGGATTTTGGCAAGCTTGAGCTTGAGTTAGTAACCGCACAAGGTTCTTTTGAGAAGAGTAATTCTTTGCTTGAAAACAATAAACAAGCAATAGATAAAGCTCAAGCTGAACTTAAGTTAAAACAAGACGAGTTTACTCAAAAGCAGCAGAATATTGTAAAGAGCCTTACTCCTTATGGAATTACATCAATCGATGAAGATGTTGCTAAGATTTTAGAAACTCTTACTAAGCAAAAAGTAGCCTATGAAAAAGCTCAAAACGAAAAGCAAGAACTTGAAAAGACTATCACTGCTAATGACACTCGTCTATCAAGTTTGGAATCACAGCTTGAAGGGGGTAAAAAAGATATAGCTGTAGCTCAACAAGCTTTAGAGCAGGTTACCGTCTCCTTTAATGAGAATAAGAAAATTCGTCAGGAGAAATTCTCTGATAAAAATCCTGATACTGAAGAGCAAAAATTAAAAGATAAGGAAACTGCTGCTCAGTCTGAGAAAGAGAAAGCTCAAAAACAGCATAGTGATGCTTTAAATGCTCAAAATAATAATCAGCAAACAATTGAGGATTTAACAAAGAAAACTGTAACTCAAGCAAAAGAGTTAACAGACCAAAACAACGTTTTTAATTCTTTATTAAAGGACAATGACTTTAAGAGTCTTGAAGAGTTTTTAAAGGCAAAACTTCCTGATGAAGAAGCGATGTCTCTTAGAAATCAAAGAGAACAGCTTTCAAAGCGTCAGATTGAATTGTCTACAAGAAAAGCAGATCTTGAAAAGAGTCTAAAAGAGCATGATGAAAAAGCTCTTACAAAAGATACTATTGAAGTAATTGATGAACGTATCGAGCAAAATAACCGTCAAAATGAGCTTGATAATGAACAATTAACAGAGATAAATACAAAACTTGCTGTAGATAAAAGAGATAGAGAAGGCTTTGCTAAACGCCAGCAAGAAATTACTGATGCTAAGGCTTCTTTTGAAATTATAAAGGATTTATACGATCTAATTGGCTCAGGCGATGGCAAGAAATTTAGAAACTTTGCTCAGGGCTTAACCTTTGAGATTATGGTTAACTATGCAAACGCTCATTTAAGCTCAATGTCTGATAGATATCAGCTTATCCGTGATGAGAATGAGCCTTTAAATTTATGTGTAGTTGATACTTATGAAGGCGGAGAAGTTCGCTCGATTAAAAATCTATCAGGTGGTGAAAGTTTTATTGTAAGTTTGGCTCTTGCTATTGGTTTATCAAAGATGTCTAGTAAAAAGGTAAGAGTTGATTCTTTATTCCTAGATGAGGGCTTTGGTACTTTAGATGAAGAGTCATTAACTACAGCAATCACAACTTTAGCCGCTTTACATGATGAAGGTAAGCTTATTGGTGTTATCTCTCATGTTGCAGCTCTTCAAGACAGTATTGGTACTAGAATCGAAGTTACCCCTCAGGGCTTAGGTCATAGTACTTTATTAGGTCCTGGTGTTACTTTTAGTAAAGAGTAGTGGAGAAAACAAGGATGATTAGCACTTATTAGTAGTGCTAATCATCTAAATACTTAAAATTTTCCTTTTTATCCATCCTAACTTACACATTTTTCAAATATTTCCTTTATAGAAACTAAAATCTCTCTTAAAATTAAAAGATATATAAAAAGAGAAAAAGGTATTCTATGTCTGAAGTTTATTGCATGAGTTATTCTGATTGGGGCTATCTATTAACCGACAAGGCTTGGGATATAAAAATTAGAAAATTAGAAGATTGTGATTATGGTGTTTATGAGGATGTTTTATTCCGAGACGGCATTACAATTTATCGTCGATTTTTAGCAAATTTACCATCTGTATTTGATGACACAGATGAGAAAACTCCAGAGCCTACACTTCCAAGTGAAATTAGTCGCTTTATCATGTCTTATAAAGATAAAGAGGTCGTGGTAATTGGCTCATATGATTTTAATAAGATTTTTTCAACCTTCCCTAAAAATGAACATGGCTTTGTTCTAACTAAAGTAGACAACATTGTTTGCCCTTTATGCAATGAAGAGGATTTAGCTGAAGATTTAGTGCTTCTTGCATCAAATGGTGTTGACTTAAATCAAGCTTAAAATAGTTTTAAGGACTAATGAAATATTATGAGTAATTTACCTTATGAAGTTTTTACCTCAGATGAAGTAAAAATTATAGAAGCTGAGCACGCGAAAGTTAGTAATGGACATTGCTTTGATTTAATGCAGAAAGCAGGTCGTGCTGTATTTGATTACATCGTCCGCGTTTGTGGGGATGCTAAAGAGGTTTGGATATTCTGTGGCAAAGGCAATAATGGTGGAGATGGCTATATTGTAGCTAATCTTTTACTTGATAATGGTATTAAACACAGAGTTTTTGCAACAGGTATTCCTCATGAAGGCTCAGAGGCTTGTATCGCTTATGAGTACTATGTAAAGTTAGGTGGTGTCATTGAATATGAATTACCTAATAATGGACAACTTCCTGATCCAAATAATGGAATTATCTCCTATCAAGAACCTGATGTGGTTATTGATGCGCTTTTAGGTACTGGAATTGATCAAGCTCCAACAGGCATTAGCGCAAAATGGATTTCTTATATAAATAAGTTAAATTCATATGTTGTCTCTGTAGATGTCCCATCAGGAGTGTGTGCTGATACTGGCTCTGTTCCTGGCCTTTCTGTAAGAGCAAATGCAACAGTTTGTATGCTAGCTTTAAAGCCAGGTTTATTAACATCAGATGCTGTAAATTTTGTAGGCCATATAGAATATGCTTCTTTAGGTCTAGATATAAAACCATATCATGAGCTTTTAGCTGAAAACTCTTATAAGTCATTACTTCCTATTTATCAAATTTGCTTTGAGGATGTTATTGATGATTTGCCAAAAAGATTAGCCTCATATAATAAAAGTGATAGTGGCAAAGTGCTTTTAATCTCAGGCTCTAAAGGTATGGGAGGCGCTTGTATCATTTGTGGACAAGGTGCATTAAGAACAGGATCAGGTCTTGTTAAGGTTGCAATGGATCCGATAAACATTCCTGCAATGCTAGCTAGATGCCCTGAGCTTATGAGTATTGATTATTTTGATGAAGAAGCTGTTGCAAAAGCTATTAAGTGGTCAGATGCTATTGCTATAGGTCCTGGTCTTGGGGTTAACGAGAAAACAGCTCGTTTCATGTCCATGTTATCTGATTTAGAAGATCAAACTTTAGTATACGATGCAGATGCTTTAAATGTTCTTGCTACTTATGAAGATGACTTTTATAAAGAAAATCGTATTCTAACTCCTCATCCTGGAGAGGCAGCTCGCCTTTTAGGCATTGGGATAGAAGAGGTTAATGATGATAGATTACAAGCCTGTTATAAAATACAACAAAAATATGGTGGTGTAGTTTTATTAAAAGGTGCCGGTACCATTGTCTGTGATGGCGTAAAATTGGTTATCATCAATGAAGGATCACCAGCACTTGCTACAGGTGGTTCAGGTGATCTTCTAACAGGAATAATCGTCGCCTTATTAGGTCAAGGTCTTGAGTTATCAAAGGCTGCGATTGTAGGTGCCGCCCTTCATGGCAGAGCAGGCTTTTTGTCTGGCTCAAATGAAGGTGTACTAGGTTCACTACCAACAGATTTATTTAAATATCTAAGAGAACTAATCAATGCAAAGCGTTAATTTTAAGATTGCAGGTGAAGAGCAAACCATAGCCTTTGGTGCTTTGATGTCTGAAATTTGTGTACCTTTAGCTAAAAAATTAAAGCGTAGTATTTTAATTACTCTAGAGGGCGATTTAGGCGCAGGCAAAACTACCTTTTCAAAAGGATTTATTGGTGCTTGTGGCTATACTGATATTGTCAGATCTCCTACCTACACTTTAGTAGAGCCATATGATTTTGATGATTACTCAATTTATCACTTTGACCTATATAGACTATTAGATCCTGAAGAGCTTGAATATATGGGTATAAGAGATTATTTTGATAAAACTTCCGTTTGTTTAATTGAATGGCCTGATAAAGCTCAAGGCATGTTACCAGAGCCTGATATTAGGGTATGTTTAAGTTATGGACAGAACAGCCGTGATGTTGTGGTAAAATCGTCTCTATTAACACAAGACGACCTTAATAAAATAAATAGTAAATTCAATTAAAGTGACATCATTTTTTAAAAAGTTAGCATATCTTTTTATAACTGTAAGCGTAGTCTTATTTACGCTTACAGGGACATCTTATGCTCAATCAGTACAGAACTTACGTAGTTTTCATAACAATTTAAAAACAAGAATTGTAGTAGACACATCGGATAGACCCAATCTATCGACCTCTTTATCTGCTAATAAAGCTGTTTTCTCCATGAGAATTCGCAATGTTGCAAATTCAAAAACAGCTCCAACATCTGTTAGAGTATCAACTCAAAGTTGTATTCAAGCGGTATCTAAAAGACTTGATAATAACGATGTTCGTTATTTATTCTCTTTATCAGGATGTAAAACTCCTAAAGTCTTTACCTTAGCTCCAAGTAAAGATTCAAGTTCATATCGTATTGTTTTAGATTTTGAAAATGGTTCAGACGCTAATACCTCATCAAACTCTAGAGCAAATACAGTTGCAACTACTCACAAAAGTGTAAGTAAAGTTGTAAATGGCATTGATACTTCAAAGCCTTTATCTCAATTAGAGCGTGATTTATTTATTCAGTATTCTACAGCCTCAAAAGATGGCTTTAGAACAATGACGCCAGCTAACGCTACAATTTATAATCAGAAATTAAAGAAATTGAGATCTGATTATAATAATGCCAAAACTTTATATGACGAGCGCGTAGTAGCTGCTAATACTGCTGCTAGTTCATCTGTTAAAACTAAGGCTCCTGTAAATCTTGTTGCAAAAAATCCTAAGGCTACAGGACAAGATACTGACGATGAGCTTGTAGGTGAGGCCTCAGCCCCTCCTGTACCTGTCAAAGCAACTCCTATTTCAAGACCATTTATTATTGCAATTGACCCAGGTCACGGCGGTAAAGATCCGGGTGCTATTGGTAGACGTGGTGTACGAGAGAAGAATGTAACTCTGGCCATTGCTAAAGCTCTAACAAATTACATCAATTCAAATCGTCAGTTTAGAGGAACACTCACCCGTTCTAGTGATGTCTTTATTGATTTAGATAGACGTTCTGAAATTGCCCGTCGTAGAAAAGCAGATCTTTTAATCTCTATTCATGCTGACTCTGTAGCTTCAGGTAGCTCTACAGCTCGTGGCGCTAGTGTTTTAGTATTATCTGAAAATCGAGCCACTCGTGAAAATGGTAAAATTTTACGTAACAATAAGCAAAAACAGCTTATTGGCGGTGCTGGCGAGGTAATGGATCAGAGTGTAGGTAATCCATATCTAGCAACTGCTATTTTAGATATGTCATCTACTAATTCTCGTTCTGAGGGTAACTTATTAGCTCAAGAGATCTTATCCTCTTTAAAAGCTTTTACTCATGTACGTAAGACCACACCTATTAGTGCTTCTTTAGCGGTATTAAAATCACCTGATATTCCATCTTTACTAATTGAGACTGGTTATCTATCAAATCGCTATGAAGAGATTCAGTTAAACCAACCAAATTACCAAAAGCAAATTGCTTATAGAATTTACTTAGGTATCAAGTCTTATTATCAGAAGTATCCAGCTCAAAAGCTAAAATCTCGTCAGGATTCTTATGCAAGAACTAAAGCTGTGACAGGAAAAAAGAGTGTAACTGTTAAAAAAGGTGACTCATTATCCTTAATTGCAAAAAGAAATAAGACTACTGTAAAAGCATTAACAGAGCTTAATTCTTTAAAAACTCAGAAAGTTTTTGTAGGACAGGTTCTATATCTGCCATAGGTGATTTATGCCATCGATTAAACTTTTATCTAAACAGCTAGCAAGCCAGATTGCTGCTGGTGAGGTGGTAGAAAGACCTAGCTCAGTTGTCAAAGAACTACTAGAAAATGCAGTAGACGCTAGGGGTACACATATCCTTTGTGAAATACGCTCTGCAGGCAAAATTCTAATTAGAGTAAGAGACAACGGTGTTGGCATTGTAAAAGATGAATTACATTTAGCTCTTGCCCCTCATGCAACCTCAAAAATCTATAGTGTTGATGATTTAGCTTCAATTCAAACCTTAGGCTTTAGAGGTGAGGCTTTAGCTTCTATTGCATCTGTCTCAAAGCTTACTTTAACCTCAAAAACAAAAGAAGAGGACAATGGCTTTTGTGTAAAGGTAGAAGGACCTGAGCAAAATCCTGTTATTGCACCTGCTCCACATCCTGATGGAACTACAGTTGATGTTGAAGAACTATTCTTTAACACACCAGCTCGTCGTCGCTTTTTAAAGTCTGATAGAACAGAATTTTTAAGGATTAAAGATACCTTTGTAAGAGTAGCTTTAGCTCATCCTGAGTTATCTTTTGAGTTAATTTCAGATAACAAGTCAATTTTTAGAGTAAATAAAGCTAATACTGATATTGGCATTGATCATAAAAGAACAGCTACTTTAATTGGTTCTGATTTTTCTAATGAAGGTATCTTAGTTACTTGTGAGAATCCTCATTTGAAAATCGACGGAATGTTATTACCTCCTCCTTCAGTAGAGCAGAGCTTATCAGAGCAAATCTATCTATTTTTAAATGGCAGACCGATTGCGGATAAAGTTGTAACTCATGCTTTAAAGGAAGGCTTTTATGAGGTCCTAGGTAAGACTCTTCCGATTAGATGTGTGTTATACATTAGCATTGACCCAAGTGAGGTTGATGTAAATGTTCATCCAAGAAAAGATGAGGTTCGTTTTCACGAGACCTCTTTAGTTCATGATTTAGTAACAGATAGCATTGTTTTAGCTTTAAGAAAAGCAGGCATTAGACCTTATAAAGACAATCAAAGTGAACTTGATATTGATACCTCTTTAATTGACAATTCAGCCTTAAACTCTGAATTTATAAATCAAAGTCAAACTCAATCTCCTCATGTAAGCTCATTTGATATTAACGATAGTTCACTGCCAGCATTCCCTACAGGTGTAAGCTCATTTATTGATATCAATAAAACCACTGACAGAGGCGCTCCTGTAATTATTAAGGCAGGTTCTTCTAATAATTTTGATAATCAAAGTCAAAATACTCAAAGCTCATTTAATTCAAATAATTTTGGTTCAAGCTTTAATAAAGCTACTAGCTTTAACCAAGTAAGCTCACAAGATAATGCTCAAGAGCATTTTTCTCAAATAGGCACTTTAAATACTCAAAATTATTCAAAAGATGTTCTTAATAGAAATATCAATTTATATAAGTCATCAGTTGAGGCTTCTAATTTCAGTTTAAACGCCAAAACTAATTTAGAGACGAATGACAAACGTCATTATGTATACCAAAATGGCATTGAGTTACTAGATTATATTGATGCTAATACTGTTTTAGTAAAGAGTGAGAATAAGTACTTTTTACTTAATATCAATGCGTTAAAACAGTACTTTAATGCTCGTGATTATAAAAATGCAGTGTGCTCTAATAATGTAGAGAGCTTAAAGCTTACTATTCCTTATATCATCAAAACAGATGATAGTAATTTAGTTAAAGCTTTAAAAAACTCATTACATGCTGTATCAAAGTGTGGCTTTGAGATTACTTTGTCAAAGACAAAAATTGAGATTAAGTCTTTGCCTCAAGCGATAAAAGGGGCAAATATAGCAGCCTTTGCAATTAAGCTTTTCTCGTTAATAACCGCATCATCAAAATCAATTGATGAAGGCGAGTGTCCTATTCAGTTAGCAGACTTAATTTCTCAAAACTATCAGCATGGAATGAATAGTGTTTTAGCTGAGGATTTAATTAGTAGAGTAGATAACACTAATACTTTAATTGAGAATAAATCTTTTGCTTTAGAGCTTAATTTAAAACAGCTTGCGATAAAGTTCGGAGAACAACATGAAAAATAAAGCGATTGTTATTTTAGGACCTACCGCATCAGGTAAAACCTCACTTGCTTTAGAGTTAGCAAAGTATAAAAAGATTGAAATTATAAGTTTAGATTCAGCTTTAATCTATAAAGATATGGATATTGGTACTGCTAAACCTAGTAAAGAGGAGTTAGCTTCTGTTCCTCACCACTTAATTGATATTTGCGATCCTGCTGTAAGTTATAGTGCTGCTAATTTTAGAAATGACTGTATAAGATTAGTCGATGAGATTTCATCTCGTGGTGCTATCCCTGTAATTTGTGGTGGCACGATGATGTATTACAAGGCTCTTGTAGATGGTCTATCTCCACTTCCAGAGACAAAACCTGAAGTACGAGAAAAACTAGCAAAAGAAGCTGACATTATCGGCTGGCCTGCTATGCATCAAAGATTAAAAAAAATTGATCCTATCTCTTTTGAAAAGCTAAATGCTAATGATAAGCAGCGTGTATCTCGTGCTTTAGAGATTTACGAGATGACTGGTAAAGCCATGAGCTCATTTTTCACCGCTAAAAAAGATGAATGTCCTTTTGAGCGCGTTGAGTTTATTTTATTGCCTGAAACTGATGATAGAACTGAGCTTCGCAAGCTTATCCATAAGCGTTTTGTTGATATGGTTGATAATGGTCTTATTGATGAGGTTAAAGCCTTAAAAAATAGAGGCGATTTAAATTTATCAATGCCATCCATGCGCTGTGTAGGCTATAGACAGGTTTGGGAATATCTTGATGGGGAGTGTGATTTAGACAAGATGATTGATCTATGTGTAATTGCAACTGCTCAGCTTGCTAAACATCAAATGACCTGGCTTCGTGGTTCTTTATCAAAAGATTTAAATTACGCTTTCAAAAAGAAACTCTTAATTGGTGATAAGAACAACATAAACATCGTTCTAGATGAGATAAACAAGCACTTTTAGTTTATATTAAACATAGACTTTAAAGTGGTGAGCCTATGTTTATAAAGCGTTTATCTAGATTTTTAGCAGTATCTTTTGCTGCATTATTAAGTACATCTTCTCTTGCAACTCCTTCTGTCATTACAAATATAGGAGCTATTGAAGGTGTATCATCAAATGGTGTAGAAGTTTTTAAAGGTATTCC
>CAZEXR010000060.1:0-12246 GCA_964516675.1 uncultured Enterobacterales bacterium
AACCTATGAGTGAATCAAGGTTTTGTTAAATTTTCTATGTGGGAAAGTCGAGTTAATAATAACAATCCTTGGGCTCGTAAGCTTATGTATCCAGAAGGATTATTAAAGCCATTAAATAAAGAAGAATTTGCCCCTTATTTTGAGAATATGCTTCCTTCATTTAAGTTCCCATATGAATGGTCTATGTCATTAGATGGAAAGGATTTAATTGGTATGCCTCAGAGATTTGGTCCTTATAACTTCGTAGTTAATGAAGACAAAATCTCAAGAAAAACAGCAGAAGAACAAGGCTGGCACCTATGGGATGATGACCATTTAAATGGCAAGTATGGTATTCAGGAAAATGATGATTGGAATGTATTTGATATTTTCTTAATTGCAGGTATTGATCCATTCAAAATTCATACTCCTGAAGAATTAGAAAAATTTAGTGTAACTGCAAAGAAAATCTTTAAAAACGTAAAGGTTATCGGTGATATTGCAGCATTAAACCAAGCTATTGTAAATGGTGAAATCGATGCTTACCTATCAGGCGGTACTTATACAGCTTCCCCTGCTAGATTAGAAGGATTTACCAATATCAGAGCAATTTCTCCTCTTGAGAACTCTACTATGTGGGTTGAGATTACTTCACTTGTAAATAATCCTGTACCAACACCACTTGCAACTGAATTCTTAAAGTATGTTCAGGATCCTGAAATTGCACATAGAGTAGCATTCGCAGAGGGTACATATAATCCAGTAACTCAGATGGGTAACAAAGCTTGCTTTGATTTATTTACCAAAGAAGAGCTTGATGCAATTCAATATGATTCATTAGAAGAAGAAATGTCTCGTTCTATTGCTTATAACATTGTGCCAGATTACGACAAAGCACATGAGTTAATGACTGAAGCTAAACGATTAAAGTAATTTAATCATTTGCCAGATAGTGGACGCTATCTGGCATATATAAAAATAATAACAAAGGTGCAATATCATGATTAATCAAATTCAAGAAAAAAAACAAGAAGACCAAATAAAAGTAGGTGATCCCTTATTAAAATTAGTACATGTATGCCGTGATTTTGACAAAGTAAAAGTTATTAAAGACGTAAACCTTACTGTAAAAAAGAATGAGTTTTTTACTCTTGTAGGTCCATCAGGATCTGGTAAAACTACCATCTTAAAAATGTTAGCGGGAATGGATCAACCAACCGATGGCGACATTATTTTAGGAACAGAGAGTATCAGCACCGTTCCACCAGATAAAAGACCTACCTGCATGGTATTCCAGTTCTTAGCACTATTTCCTCATATGACTGTAGGCGAGAATATTGAATTTCCGATGAAAGTAAAAGGTATTCCTGCTGATAAAAGAGAGGCTCGCGCAGCTGAGCTTATGAGCTTAGTGGCTCTACCTGAGGATTACTATCATAAAAATGTAATGAAGTGTTCAGGTGGTGAACGTCAAAGAGTCGCAATTGCAAGAGCATTTGCTTACGATCCAGATATTCTTCTATTTGATGAACCATTATCTGCAATTGATGCAAAATTAAGAAAGACTTTACAAAAGGAATTAAAAGAACTTCACAGACGCAGTGGTAAAACCTTTATTTATATCACCCACTCTCTTGAAGAGGCGATGTTCATGTCTGATAGAGTTGGTGTTTTATGTAAGGGTGAATTAAAGCAAGTTGGTACACCTGAAGAAATATACGCATCTCCTGTAAGTCGATTTGTTGCAGAATTTATAGGTGACACAAATATCTTCCCAATTAGAGTTATTCCTGATGGCGGTTGGGAGAGTACAGATTTTCCAAAGCAGGTATTTAAAGTAGTTCCGCATGGAAGAGATTTAGAAGGCTTTATTATTGTTCGTCCTGAGAATTTACATCTTGTAACAGAAGATAACGAGGCAGAGTTTGACAACATTCTAGATGCGAAATTGGATAATGTATTCTCATTAGGTTCTCGTTCTCAATTTTTATTTACCTCAAATAAAAAAGTTCTAACAGTAGAAATTAACCACGGAGCCCTACCTTCTATAAAACCAGGTGACACTGTAAAACTTGGTTGGAAAAAAGAAGATGCAATCTTCGTTAAGGAGTAAAGGATATGGAAAACGCTGATAAAAAAACAAGATCCTTTAAAGATAAGTTCAAAGAACTCTATGCAACAACAGGTGGCAGATGTGCTCTTCCTGTATATGTGTTGCTTATTATTGGATTTATAGCTCCACTCGTTATGGTGGTTGCATTCTCATTTTCTGAACCAAGAAGTTTTAGTGCCTTTACATCATTTTCACTTGAAAACTATATAAAGATTTTTGATGGTTCAACATCTATACTAAATTCTTATCTTTGGGCATTAGGATTAGCAGCACTAGTTACAGTTTTACTTGCACTTATTTGCTACCCAGTAGCTGTTGGCATGGTACGAATCTTTGGTACAACAACCTCTACAATAATTAGTGTACTATTTGTCTTTCCTCTATTCGTTTCAGAGAATGTGCGTTTATATGGTTGGATACTATTTTTCATGAAAAATGGTGTATTAGACGGTATCGCAAAACTTTTAGGCACAAATGGACCAGAGATCCTTTTTACCCCTGAAATGACACTAATCGGTTTAATTTATTCTTACTTACCTTATATGCTATTTCCTGTAATTTTAGGTGTAGCACTAGTTCCTAAGGATATGTTAACAGCAGCTCGTGATTTAGGAGCAAGCAGAACACGTACTTGGTGGGAAATTGAGTTACCTCTTGCAATGCCTGGCGTACTAATAGGCATGCTAATTACCTTCGTGTTAAGTGCAGGTTCTATTTCAGAATCAAAAATTGTAGGTGGACAATCAATCATTGTAATTACTAACGATATTGATATTGCTTTTACCTTTGCACAAAACTGGCCTATGGGTGCAGCATTAGCCGTAATTCTAATGCTAATCATCGGTGCTATTACCTTATATGCCTTTAAGAAAATTGACTTAGATAAAATTTTAGGTCGCTAGGAGTTTACGATGGAATATACAAAAGCAGGAAAAAGAAACCATGATTTAATCTGGTTGTGGACAGTGATTGTAATTGCATTCATCTACATTCCAGTAATTTGTGATGCATTAACTTCTTTATCAAAGGGACGATTCTTTAGATTCCCTATTCAAAAATGGTCATTTGATTGGTGGATTAAAACCTATAACTCTTTTGAAATCAGTCAGCTTGTTGGAAATTCTATTCTTATTGCAGTTGTGGTTACTATATTAAGTACTATCATTGCCTTTGGTGGAGCTATGGCTTTTGCTAGATATGAATGGAAAGGAAAAAAGACATTCCAAAAGATTATCTTACTTCCAATCTTTTTCCCACAACCAGTATTAGGTTTAGCTTTACTATTATGGTTTAATGCTATTGGTGTTACCCTATCCTGGCAAACAGCTGTATTTGCTCACCTTGTTTGGATAACCCCTGTTGTCACCCTAGTAATTGCAATTCAAGTATATGGATTTGATCCTGCTCTTGAAGATGCAGCAAGAGATCTTGGTGCTACAAAATATCAGATCTTTAGAATGGTAACTTTACCAATCCTATGGCCTGGTGTTTGGTCAGGAATGTTATTTGCTTTCTTACTATCATGGGGTAACTTTCCTTTATCACTATATACAACAGGCGTTGATAGTACCGTTCCTAAATGGTTATATTCTAAGATGATTGCAGGTTATAGTCCCATGGTTCCTACTTTAGGTACTATGAGTACATTAATTGCTGCGTTAATAATGATCTTTGGTGGTATTGCAATTTATGTAATCAGACGTCGTTCTGGTAAAATCTAACAATGTGTAAAGTACAACATTTGTGATACATTATAAGAATCATAATGTTGTGCTTTAGAAGAATTAATACTAAAAGAGGCTAAAAATGTCACAATCTGAGAAACTATCAAAAGAAGAAAGACATAATTTAATTACTACAGAACTTAATCAAAGTCCTGCAATTAGAGTCTCTCAATTAGCATCTGCTATAGGTGTATCAACCGAAACCATTCGTAGAGATCTTGCTGAACTTGAAAAGAAGGGCTTGATTAGCAGAACATATGGAGGTGCAGCTAAACCGCTTACTCCAGATCCTGAATACAAGCAAAGAGATAAAACTTTTGGGCCAGAAAGAGACAGAATTGCAAAATACGCAGTTGATTTAATTCAAGATGGTCAAGTTATTATTATCGGAAGTTCAACAACTACCGTTCATGTTGCCACAAGAATTGCAGCGCAAAAAAAGAATTTAACTGTATTTACTGATTCAATTATTGTTGCATCAAAGTTATCAACAAATCCAACAATCAAAACACACTTATGTCCTGGCATATATAAGGAAGAAGAGTTCTGTGTTTATGGAGCTGAAACTGTAGATTACCTATCTAAAGTTTATGCAACTCATGCAATATTAGGAGCAACAGGACTTACAGGTTCTGGTGTGAGTAATGCAGACATTGATATAGCTCAGACCTATAAAATAATGGCAGAAAGAGCCTCAAATGTCATGATTGTTGCAGATCACTCTAAAATTGGAAAGACAGCAATTTCAACATATGCATCTTGGGATCATATTGATACCTTGATTACAGACATTGATCCTGCAGATGAAGATTTGATGAGTGGACTTAGATTAAACAAAGTTAATATAATCGTATCCAATATTTAACTTATTGATTTAGTTAACAAAAAAAACAGCATTTAGCTGTCTTTTTGTTTTTTAAATTGGTGCTCTTGACGAGACTCGAACTCGTACACAGTTACGTACTACCCCCTCAAAGTAGCGTGTCTACCAATTCCACCACAAGAGCGTGCGAAATATAATATCAAATTTCAGACTTTTGTAAAGACTTAAGCCAACTTGATAGCATTAAATCTTAATAACGGTACTTCTTCTCATGACCTTTTAGTAATGGAGAATCTTGACCTGTTAATAACTTTTTATAGATTACATCATATAAAATAACGTTCTGAACATATAAACGAGTTTCTTTAAAAGGAATGTTCTCAACAAACATTGGTGTATCTCTATTCATGCCATCTTTTGACTTCCAGATTTTAATTCTACCAGGACCTGCATTATAGGCTGCAGCTGCTAGAACTCTATTGTCATCAAACTTATCTAACATATCGCGTAAATAAGCAGCACCTAATCTGATGTTATTCTCAGGGATAACTAAATCACGAGTACCGTTGTAAGACCAATTATTCTGACGAGATACCATTGATGCTGTTGAAGGCATAAGCTGCATTAAACCTACAGCACCTACTGGAGACTTAATATCAGGATTTAGCATGCTCTCTTGTCTTGAAATACCATATAAGAATGACACAGGAACATTTGTTATTGCAGCATACTTCTTATATAAACTTAAAAATGCCTTAGGGAATCTATAATCTAAAGCATCCCAACGCTTACCTTCAATTACAGATGAAATTGCATAATTTATATTGCCAGTGGATAAAGCCCACTCAGCCATTAACATGGCCTCATCATTTGTGCCATATCTAGCAACTTCCTTCCATTCAATTGAGGAATTGCCATTGTTTAATGCTCTAAACTCAAAGAAACGAATTGCAGCTTGATTTTTAGCAACTGTTTGAGGCCAGGTAGCACTCTTTGATAAGTGCTTATGATTAAATGGCATCTTTTTACCAAGATCTTGTGCTGCTAGGAAACCAAAGAAACTTCTATCTTTAGCAACTTCAGCCATCAAAGTCTTTCCTTCTGCTTTTTTGTTAATCTCTAAAGCAGAACGAGCTTTCCAGTAACGCCAGTTGATTGCTAACTTATCATTATCAGTTAGGTGATCAAATAGCTCATATACAATCTGCCACTGGCCAAACCAAATTGCTTTACGCATACGCATAATCTTGATTTCTTCATTCCAAGCAACAGCTGGTAGGTGGTCATCTACCCACTTAACATCTTCAATATCAGACTGACTTGATAAGAAACCTTTAGAAATAACAGAGACTATCTCAAGCTTTTCAGTATCATTTAAAGCAAATTTTGAAGCAAAAGGCTCAAAATATGGAGTTGCATCTTTTGGATTTAGGTTTGCAAATCTCTTAAAAGCAAGTACCGCTGCTCTGTGTAAAGCTTCATTATTAGGCTCTACTTCTAATTGAGTTACGCTCTGTGGATCGTCATATAAAGACATAGCTAAAGCTACACGTCCATAAAAAGGAGTATCAGCTAATCCTTGAGCAATAGAATAAGTGGTTTCTGAGTAATTACGTGTAATGTAAGTACGTTCAAACTTCTCTAAACGTAATTTATCAGTTAAGTAGCCTTTTTGTGTCCATACAAAGATTAGACCAGAGCATCCTGATGGATAAGGATTCATCTGCATATACATTTTGTTTGCAAAAGCCTGTGCTGATACGTCAGCTAAGCCTCTTTGCCAACGTGCTTCATAGAAACGACACTGTAAGGTTTTCTGAGGATTATTAAGTTCTAAGTCATCATCAAAAGGCTTTTCATTTCCAATTAGCTCAGATACTAATTTGTACTGACCTTGCTTTGATAAAAAATCAATATATTTATCTTTTAAAATACGGCCTAAGGTTTGATGTTTTTTGCTCTTAATGAAACTTACAACCTGAGGATATTTGCTTACATCCATGTTTACAGCAAGATACCAATAATCAATCCATACAGCTAAAGGATAATCTCTAAGCTGAGTATCACGAATGTTTAGAGCTGTTTGTGCATCACCTGACTTAATTGCAGTTTCAGCATCTTGGAAATACTTTCTTTGATTGATAAGTCTTCCTGAGGTTGGTAATAAAGGATTCTCTGCAGCTAAATCAGTAGGCACATAGTTAGAGGCAATAGCCTTTTGTGCCATTGGTGTTTTATATGAAACAGGTGCTGCTCTAGTAGACTTGCTACGCTTATTTGCTTTGCGGGTTTTCTTAGTAGCTTTAACTTTCTTTTTAGTTGAATGTCTTGATGCTTTTTTATTCTTTTTTAATTTTTCGGCTTGTTGGATAGTTAGTTTTTTAACTTGCGTATTCTTAGCTGAACTTTGAGTGGTTGCATTTGCAATATCAAATGATGCAACACTAAATAAAAGGGATGAGCAAAGCAAAATTGCTTTAATAATTGAAGATTTCATTTTTAAAATACAAAACTGGCGCTAAACATAATATCCATAAGGGATTATACAGTTTATAGCGCCAGTTTTTAAGCAAAAAAAGCTATGTTAGTTAATAAGACTAAAATAATTGGATATTAAATACTTTTAAATAGCCAATAGCAAGAATTATAACGATAGCAGTAGCTAGTACATATCTGTAATATGAGAATAACTTATATGACATAGGCATACCTTCACCTACGTTACACTCGTCAATATATCTCTTCCACTGCATACCCTTCTTTGAGGTTACAAATATAACGAATACTAATGAACCGATAGGAAGAATATTAGATGAAATTAAGAAATCACAAAAATCAGTAATACCAGTACCGTGACCTAAGATAGACACGTTTGATAATACGTTAAAGCCTAATACAGGAGCGATAGATAAAAAAAGAACTACAACTAAGTTGATTAGTACTGACTTACGTCTATCCACCTTAAATAGCTCTAAGTTTGCAGCAATGATGTTTTCAAACACTGCAATTAGTGTAGATACAGCTGCAATTAGCATAAATAGGAAGAATAAAGTTCCCCAGAAATTACCATAGTCCATATTTGAAAATACCATTGTCATTGAAATGAACAATAGATTAGGACCTGCATCAGGGTTGATACCATAGGTAAAACAAGCTGGGAAGATTACAAAACCAGCTAATAGAGCAATTGCTGTATCTAAGCCAGCAATGAAACAAGCTTCATTTAATAAACGGTGACGGTTTGACATATAGCTACCGAAAATAGCAATACCACCCATACCAGTTGATAAAGTAAAGAATGCCTGTCCCATTGCAGCCCAAATTGCTTCGCCTAAGTTATTCTCAAGCTTTGACATTTCAGGCTTTAGATAGAAAGATACACCTTCAGAAAAACCTTCCATAGTGCATGAACGAGCAGCCATGAATACCAATAGTAAAATCAAAAGTATCATTAAAGGCTTTGTGTAACGTTCTACGCCTTTTACAACGCCTAAAGCTACAATTAAAAAGGCAAAGGATACAACAGCAGCCATGCAGATATACAAAGATACTGGATCAGATAAAAGACCAGTAAATGTAGTTATAGCGGTTTCTTTTGGTAAGTTTTCTTGCATTGTACCAAAGGCAAAACGTAAGAAATAATAAAGCATCCAACCTGTAATAATGCCATAAAAAGACATCAGGATATAGTTACCAGAGATCTGCCACCATTTATTTAGATGCCATTTTGTACCTGGCTGCTCTAATGTTTCATAAGCTTTAGCTATAGAATTACGAGATGCACGACCGATTGCAAGCTCTACAGTTAGTAGAGGGATACCCATTGCAATTAAAAAGAATAGGTAAATTAGTACGAAAATTGCACCACCGTACTGACCTACAATGTATGGGAAACGCCACACATTACCAATACCTACGGCACATCCTGCTGCAATTAAAATGAATCCTAATCTAGATTTAAATTGCTCTCTTGAATCACTCATTATATTTTCCTGTTTTTTTAAGGCGAAATAAATTTGGCCTTTAATTTATAAACTATGCTCTGCCAAATAGCTTGTAGTAACCAATTGCTAGCACAACAACTACAATGAAAGTCAGAATGTATCTAAAGTAAATGTATAAAAAGTTAGGCATTGAAAAGCCCTTACCAACATTACATTCGTTGATATAGTTCTTCCAACCCATACCAGATTTAGCACAAACAAATAGTACAAACACAATAGAGCCAATAGGCATAATGTTATTAGATACTAAGAAATCAAAGAAATCTAGAATACCTGTATTTGAACCAATGATGTGAACATCTGAAAGGATATTAAAGCCCAACATTGGTAATAGACATAAGATTACGATAACAAAGAAATTGATGATTACAGCTTTTAGTCTCTTCCAACCAAACAACTCCATGCAACCTGCAATTGTACTTTCAAACACAGCAATCATGGTTGAAACAGCTGCAATTAACATAAATAGGAAGAAGATGGTACCCCATAAACTACCAAGAGTCATATTAGAGAATACAACTGTCATAGTTATGAATAGTAAGTTAGGACCAGCATCTGGGCTAATGCCATAAGTAAAGCAAGCAGGGAAGATTACGAAACCTGATAAAAGTGCAATGATAGTATCAAAGGTAGCAATAAAAATAGCTTCATTTAAAATCTTATGCTTAGTAGACATATAGCTACCAAAGATAGCAATAGCACCAAAACCTACAGATAAAGTAAAGAATGCCTGTCCCATTGCAGCCCATACAGCTTCACCAAAATTATTCTCTAATTTTGAAAAGTCAGGAGCTAAGTAAAAAGCAATGCCCTCTTTAAAACCTGACAAGGTAAAAGAACGACAAGCCATAAAGAATAGTAAAAAGATTAAGATAATCATTAAAGGCTTGGTGTAACGTTCAACACCTTTAACAACACCTAAAGCAACAATAGCAAATGATAAAATTACTGTAGCTAAAACACATGAAAGCATGGTTGAAGGAGATGCAAGAATACTACCGAATAACTCACCTGCTGCATCACGAGTCATATTTGATGGGATCTCACCAAAGGCAAATGCTAGAAAATAGTAAAGCATCCAACCTGCTACAACTACATAAAAAGCCATCAATAAGTAGTTACCAGAGAATTGCCACCACTTATTGTGATGCCACATTGACTTTGGCTGTTCTAGTTTTTCATAACAAAAAGCCATTGAGCTTCTTGAAGCACGACCAATAGCTAGTTCCACGGTTAGTAGTGGAATACCTAAGGCAATTAAAAAGAACAGGTACATAAGGACAAAATATGCACCACCATACTGGCCCACAATAAATGGGAATCGCCATACGTTACCGATGCCCACAGCACAACCTGCTGCAATCAGTAGGAAGCCCAAACGGGTCTTAAAGACCTCTCTTTGTTTTGTTTCCATTTTTATCTCTTACCTAGTTATTTGTTAAATACGCTTACGTAACCTTGTACTAATAGTACAAATACGATTAGCGGTAATACATACTTAAAGTAAATCTGACTCTTTGCAGTTAATTTTAAGCCAGAGCCTAAGTTTGCTTCCTTTAAGTACTTATCAAAGCCCCATCCATAGTGCCATGAAGCATAAATTACATAAATAATCGCACCAATCTCAATGATATTTTGAGAAAGAATGAAATCATATAAATCAAGAATTACAGTACCCTCACCCATAGGATGAATATCTGATAGAACATTAAAGCCTAAAATTACAGGTAATCCCATTAAAAGAATAACCACACAATTTACAGCTACAGCTTTTACTCTTGATGTTTTGAAGATATCAGTACTGATACCCACAATATTTTCAAAAACTGCTATTAGTGTAGACAAAGCTGCAAAAAGCATAAAGAGGAAAAATAAAGTGCCCCAGAATTGACCATAAGCCATATTAGAGAATACAGAAACTAAGGTTACAAAGATTAAACCAGGACCTTGACCAGGTTCTACAGCATAACTAAAGCAAGCAGGGAAAATAACAAGACCTGCTAGGATAGCAACTATTGTATCTAAAACTGCAATTACAGAGGACTCAAAAATAATAGATTTAGATTTACTCATGTAAGAGCCAAATATCTGCAATGAGCCCACACCTAAACCAAGGGTAAAGAAAGATTGACCTAAAGCTGCAGACATAATTTCATAGATATTATCTTTAGTTATCTTTGAAAAATCTGGATATAGATAATAGCGAATACCTTCTTCAAAGCCTGGTAGAAAGTAGGAACGAGCTGAAAGGAAAATAAGCAATAAGAATAGTAAAACCATTAAAGGCTTGGTAATTCTTTCAACACCATTTTGCAAACCACAAGCACATACAGAGAAAGCTAAAACTGTAACAATAATGGTACATATAATCTGAGAGCTAGGATCGCCTAACAAACCATTGAATAAACCACCAGATTCAGCTTGGGTCATTGCCATAGTTGTAAAATCGCCTTTAATCATTTTAAAGGTGTAATACAACATCCAACCAGTTACCATGGTATAAAACGCCATTAAGACGTAGTTACCAAAAATCATGAAATACTTAAACTTATACCACTTGGTGTTAGGTGTAAGTATTTCAAATGACTTACCTAAAGATCTACGAGATGCACGACCTACAGACAGCTCGATAGTAACTAAAGGGATACCTAAAAGAATAAGAAAAACTATATAAATAAAAACAAATAAGGCGCCACCATATTGACCTGCAATATAAGGAAAGCGCCATACGTTACCTAAACCAATAGCACAGCCAGCTGCAATTAGCAAAAATCCAAGTCGAGAGGTAAATTGCTCTCTTGAATTATCTTTTTCTGTCATTTTATTTCTCAACACAAAAAAGGCTCGTTTTTTAACTCACGAGCCTTTATTTTATAAAAATGCCTTACGAATTATTCTTCGCGAGGGCTATTCTCATATGGGTTAGGTAAATCATTAAAATCGTTACCTTGAGTCTCTTCTGACTGCTCTGCAGCCTCAGGAGCAGCAGCTGCTGCAGCTTCTTCTGCTAGAACCTTAATTGATAAACGGATACGACCTGTGTTATCAATATCAAGTACACGAACCTTAACATCATCACCAACACGTAGGTAGTCGTTTACATTCTCAACTCTTTCCTGAGTAATCTGAGAGATGTGAACTAGACCATCACGGCCAGGTAGAATATTAACAAAAGCACCAAAATCAGTAATTCTTACAACCTTACCTTCGTAATCCTTACCAACTTCAACTTCAACTAATAGATCATTGATACGCTTGATAGCTGCATCAGCAGATGCTTGTGAAGATGCTGAAATCTTAACTGTACCATCATCATCGATATCGATTTGTGAACTTGTATCAGCCTGGATTGAGCGAACGTTAAAGCCACCCTTACCAATAACTTCCTTAACCTTGTTAGCAGGAACTTTGATGCTTACAACGCGAGGAGCAAATGGTGATAGAGCCTGACGTGGTTCTGGGATTGCCTTTTCCATTACGTTTAGTAAGTGGATACGAGCAGCATGAGCATCTGTTAAAGCGTTCTGCATAATTTCACGAGTGATACCATCTGTCTTGATATCCATCTGAAGTGCAGTGATACCATCTTTGGTACCGGCTACT
>CAZEXR010000061.1:0-12149 GCA_964516675.1 uncultured Enterobacterales bacterium
TAAATAAAGACAATAAAAATAAAAAAATAATTACATATGCTGATTTAAAAGATTTTAAAAAGAAATTAAATGATGGCATTTATGTTCTTTTAATAACACAGAATGATAATAACAATGGGAATACCATTGACAAGCTTGTTCCTGATTATGACTCATTTGCAGTATCCAAACTTTTATTCATATCAGATTTAGGTGTTACTACTTATAAAGGCGCAACTGGTATTGATGTAGCTGTTCGCTCAATAGATTCAGCTCGTCCTAAATCAAATATTCAGGTAAGTTTAATTTCTGTTGGTAATGAAGTTATAGCAACACAACAAACTAATTCATTAGGTTTTGCTCATTTCTCAGATAAACTTTGTAACGGAGATAATTCCTCTGCACCTGCTTTAATCATGGTTAATGAAGGTTCAAAAGATTTCTTCCCATTAGATTTACGTTCTAATAATTTATATCTTGAAGATGCTGCAGGATCTTCTGATAATCAAGGTAATTTAGTTACTAATGTCGATGAATTAAATCACCGTAATCTTAAGGTTTATGCTTTTACTAATCGCTCAATTTTACGTCCTGGAGAAAAACTTTATTATCAAACCTATTTACGTGATAAGAATTTAAATGCTGCTAACCTTAAGGCTTTAAAGCTAACTATTTATAAGCCTGATTTTTCAGTTTTTAAAGAAATTACTCTATCAAATCCAAAAGCAGGAACTTTTGATTATGAATATGAATTTGATGAGTCTGCTCCTCTTGGAACATATAAATTTGAATTAGGTTTTGATAAAGATTCTGTTTTAGCATCTAACGAAGTGACTTTAGCTGCATTTAAGCCAAGTTCTCTTACTAATACTTTAAAAACAGCTTCTGGAACAGACGTAATTAAGCAAAATGATACTATTTACTTAAATAGTGAGTTTAATTATGGAGCACCTGCTAAAAATTTGAATGTTAATGGCTACTCTTCTTTAACTCCTGATAATCATCCGGTATCAAAATACAGTGATTACTATTTTGGTGTAAATGATAGTGATGTACCTAATTTAACTAAGAATATCAATATCGATAGCTCAACTACTGATGGTTCTGGTAATTACAGTTTTAAAACCAATTTTGATACTCAAACTTATCCTCAAAAGTATGAGGTAAATTTATCAGTACTCGATCCTGCTTCAAACGTAAGTTATGTTTCTGGTACTTATAAAGTTGAATTTCCTACAGCAATGTTTGGTGTAAAAGTACTAGATCAAGACATTACATCTGATACCACAAAACTTAATGTTGTACTTAGCGATCAATCAGGTAAACTTTATAGCTCTAAAGCTCAATATGTGATTAAAAAGCATAATGTAAGTTATCAATATGCTTTTGTAGATGATACTTGGAAATATATCAAAAATGACTATCTAACTCCTGTAATTTCAGGTGAGCTTGATGTTGATGGTGATGATTCAAATTTAATTGAATTATCATTAAATGACGGAAGCTATGTTCTTGATATCCTGTCTCCAGATTCTAAGTGCACTACATCTTATAATTTTTACAAAGGTACTAAAACCTCTTATGATCCATCAACTCCTGATAGATTTGTTTTAACCACAGATAAAAAATCTTATAAAAAAGGCGATGATGTCGTATTGTCCTTTGATTCAGAATTTGACGGCTTTGCAGATCTTGCTTTAGGTAATGATGGTGTTATTGATCTTTCTCATCACAAGATTACACGAGGACATAACACTATTGAAATTCCAGCGAGTGATGATTTTGGAACAGGCAGTTATGCTTTATTAACTACCTATAGTGCTTTGAACAATAAGTATAAAACAGCTGCTCGTGCTATTGGTCTTGCCTATATTAAGATGGATGCTCAAGATAAGAAACTCGATTTATCAGCATCTATTCCTGAAATCATTAAACCAAATGACACTTTATCTTTTGATATCAATGTAAAAAATGCAGATGGTTCAAAACTAAAGAATAAAGATACTTACGTAAGTGTTTCTCTTGTAGATAATGGTATTTTATCTATCAATAATCAGAAAGCGCCTAAACCCTTTGAAGCTTTAACAGATAGAGAAAATTTGTGCACCAAACTTTATGATATGTACAGTTACATCATCAAAGATGTAAAGGGGACAGGTCAAGGTTATGGCGATAATGAAATATTATCTGCAGCTAATGCTCAAGCGTTATCAAACATCAATGATAATTTACTATCTTTGTATACAAAGCATGTATACGTGGTAAATGGTGTTGCACATGTTGAGTTTAAACTTCCTGCTTTATCAACCAGTGCAAAGCTTATGGTTACAGCTTTTAACGATAAACAGTTAGGTTCAATGGATACAGATATTGTAATAAAAGACAAATCTGTAGCTAAGATTGTTGCTCCTTACTATATGCACAAAGGCGATAGCTTAATATCAAGTTTAAACATAACAAATTTATCTTTAAAAGGAGATTCTCCTACCTATACATATGATGTTAAATGCTCTGGTGCAATATCATGCAATCTAAAGGGGAAAACTGTTGTTGGCATAAAAGATGAGTCAATTTCTGATTTCACTTTGCTTGCTAACGATGTTGGCGAAGGTCAGATTTCTTATAAAGTAAAATCAAATGACAATCACTTTGTTTTTGAAAATACTAAGACTATTAAGGTATTAGATAACCAATTTGATATATCAGAAACAAGAATTGATTTACTAGAGCCAAATGAGAAAAAATCAATTCAATTTAATCAAAAATTTGTTGATAACACAAAAGTTGGAATCAATATTTCACCTCTACCTTTTGTAAGTAATACAAAGATTTTAGAGTCTTTAGATAATGATTATAATTTCTCTATCTTTGATGCAACTGCAAAGGGATTAGCTTTATCTAATGTTATTCAAAATGATAAAGGCGAAGATACCCAGTACGATAAAGATGTTGTTTTAAAGCTTAATAAGATATTAAGTTATTTAGAATCTGTGGTTAACCAGCAAGGTAATATTGATTTTAATTTAGTTGATTATGAACAAGGTAGATTTGCCTCAGCATATGTTGCCCAACTTATTTTTAAAGCAGACAGATTAGGTTTTTCTGTAAGTGATAAGACTAAAGAGTATTTAGCAAAAGCTCTTAATAGAAACATAACAGACGATAATGAGCAGACTGCTGCTCTATCAATGAGAGTGTTATCAAGGCTGAATTACAATATTAAAGCAAACCTGACTTATAGATTTGATCACAATGATATTAAATCAATTAAGGCTTTGTCTGATTATGCTGTTACATTCCATAACTTTGGTGACAAGAATCGTGAAAAAGAAGCTATTTTACGTGGCATGAAGTCCCTAAAAGAAGTTACTTCTTTAAGAACTGCTCTAGCTATGTCTACTAATAAAGAGCAAAGAGAGAATCTTGTTTCTCAAATTAAGCAATATGATCCTTTCTATATAAATACATATAGCTATGATGTTTTATCTTTATTATCAGCAACTCTAGATTCTAATAGCAAAGATATGACATCTGTAATTACAAGCTTATGTCAAAAGCTAGAAGTTATTGATGATTTTCAGTCAAATTATTTTGATATTCCTTCAAAAGCAATTATGACTAAATTGAATATTTTAGACTTAGAACATAGACCAATTTTCGTAAATGACGTTGTACACAATGGTGCTATTCATGTATTTAATCCTAGTTCTGAAAAGCAGTTTGTGACAGTTACAGCTTACGGAAAGGTAGATGGACCAATTGATAATTCAAAAGATCTAAAAATTCAAAAGAGATACTTTAAATTAAATGGTACAGAACTTGAGTCTCCAATTAGTTTAAATGTTAATGACGATATCATTGTACTTACTACCGTCGTTGGATCTTCAAATGTTAAGTCTACAATTACTCTAGAAGAAATGCTTCCTTCTAATATGATGTATCTTCGTTCAATTGGTAATGATGAGGCCGCAGAGAGCTTTAAGTTCCTAGGTAAGTTAAGTAATAGCTATGAATTAAAGCAGTTTGTTGGTGATACTAATATTATTAGCGTTTCAAATTCTGATAGTTCTGTTATGACTATTGCATACATTTTAAAGGCTGCTTATGTAGGTGATAGTGTTCCTTGCATGTCTCAAACTACTCAAAAAGCTATCAGCGCAAATGTAAGCTATTTATTAGATAAAGCTGGTATTAACGTTAAATAATTAATCTACAGAGCATAATGCTCTGTATTAAATATGCTTTTAGATTTTGTAAGACATCATAAATTACTAAGTGCATTTACTGTTTTTGCTGTAAGTGCATTTAGTTTTATTGTTATATCTATAAGTGAACTTAATCTTTCTTTAATTGAATCTCGTTCAAAAATACTTCTTGATGATAAGAATAATATTATAGCCTATAGCTTGTCATCAGATACTCAATCTCTTAGGTTTTTAACAAGAAAAGAAGATGTAGCTGATATTTATTTAAAGATGCTTATAGCAAATGAGGATAATGACTTCTATTCCCATATGGGAGTTAATTTATCTTCTTTAATCAGAGCAACTTTTTCAAACATTCACTCTAATAAAATTACATCTGGTGGTTCAACTATAGCAATGCAGGTAGCTAAAAGGCTTACTCATCATAAAAGAACCTATTTAAATAAATTAAAAGAAATCGTCCAAGCAATTTATTTAACATCCAATTATGGTAGAGATAAAGTCATATCTTTTTACCTTACAACCGCTCCATTTGGTTCTAACATCGAAGGCGTTAATGCGGCATCCTTAAAATGGTTTAATCATAGTGCAAAACGGATGACTCCATCTGAAGCTGCTCTATTAACCGCATTGCCAAGAGCCCCAGAGAAGATGCGTCCTGATAAGAATTTAAAAGCTGCTTTTTACTATAAAAATGAAGTTTTAAAACTAAGCTATCTACACAAAGTTATTGATAAAGATGTTTTAAATGCCTCTTTAGAAGAAGATATTCCAAATTCTTTGTATAAGATTGATGCTCCTGCTTTAACTCTTGCTAATAAGCTTTTTTATTCAAGTAAAAATAAAGAAATAAAAACTTATTTAAATTCTGATATTCAAAGATTACTAAATGATACTGCCTCCAACTATGAAAGACTAAAAACAGATAATGCCGTATTATCGATTATTGTTTTAGATTCATTATCAAAAAAAGTGGTAGGTCTTTTAGGTTCTTCTGATGTTAAAGAAAGTCAGATTTGTTTACCTTTTTCTTTGCGCTCTCCTGGTTCTACTCTAAAGCCTTTTGCTTATGGACAGGCTTTTGCAGAAGGAAGATTACATCCTGCTACAATTTTACATGATGATGCAAATTTGTATGGTACATGGTCTCCTGTTAACTTTAACAAGTCATATAAAGGTCAGATAAATGCTTTTGATGCCCTTAGGTATTCTTTGAATTTACCTGCTATTGAAGTGATCGACAAAATTGGAGCTGATAGTTTTGTAAGCTTACTTAATACGAATGAGAAAAAATTATTTTTAAAGAATAATAAGGCAGATTTATCTGTTGTTTTAGGTAGTGGTAATATTAGTCTTTTTTCATTAACTAAATTATATGCAATGCTTAATAATGATGGCTTATATAGCGATTTTAAGCTTACTACAGAACAAAATAATTTAAAAAGCTATAGGTTACTTACAAAAGCATCTGCACGTGCTGTGTATGAGATTTTAGCTACTACACCGAGACCTCTATCTCATCCTCAGGTTAAGAATGTTTCATATAAAACAGGAACCTCGTATAAATTCAAAGATGCTTTGGCAATTGGAAGTTTTAATCAGTATACAGTGGGCGTTGCTATAAGATACCCAGATAACAAAGTTTCAACTTACCATAATACAGGTTATAAAGATGCAGCTCCTATTTTGTTTAGTGTTATTACGTCTTTACCTCAAGTAAAATTTAATAAAGAGATAATAGATGATCAGTTATTAGATAAGAATGCCCCATTATCACTTAAAGAATTATCTAAAGAACAAACAATCGTGACTGATAATGAAGCTCTTAAGATTGTATTTCCATCAAATGGTGATGTTATTACTCCTGATTATAATGGAAACGTGTTTATAAGATATAAAGGTGGCGTTGGTAAAGTATATTTAATGATTGATGATAATCAGACAGATAACAGCTATTTTAAGGTTGATGAGGAAGGATTTTATAAAGTGAGTGTCTTTGATGAAAAAGGACACTCTGATTATGTAAAATTTAAAGTAATTTTAAAGTAAAAAGATGTTCGTATTATTTTACTAGATAAGAATTCCATTTAAATGATCAACTTCATGTTGAACAATTTGAGCTGAAAGACCAGAGAATTTCTTTTTGTTTTTCTTCCAATTCATATCTCTATATTCTACTTCTATGTTCTTATATCGAGTGCAAGCTTTTTGACCTTCTAACGATAAACAACCTTCTTCTGTTTCATAGGGATTTGATTTAGCTGTTATCTCAGGATTAAACATAACAACATAGTCGCCATGTAAATTGATAATGATGATATTCTTTTTAATACCAATCATATTAGCAGCCATACCAATGCAGTTTTCAGAATTCTCTTCTAAGGTTTCGATTAAATCGTAACCTATACTAATGTCATCTTTTGTTGCAGGAAGTGATTTTTGAGATAAAAATAAAATGTCTTTAACGATAGATTTGATCATAATTGTTTTGTCTAATAAAAAGGAACATCAATAGTATAACTAATAATGTTCCCTTTAAATAGATATTAAACGATGTTTAAATAGAACCTACAGACTTGAAATATGTGGTTGATGCGTTATGGAATACTGCATCAAAGCCACTTTTCTCCATAGCTCTAACAACTTCATCTACTGATCTATCATCATTGATAGCCCATTGTTCTAGGTTTTTACCCTTGTGAGCGTAGCCACCAGGTTCTGTAGATGAGCCTGCTGAAATTGCAGTAATACCTACAGGTAAAATTAAGTCTCTAAACTCTGCACTTTCACGAGTTGAAATGGTTAAATCAAGTTCGCTATCGAAGATTCTCCAAGCACTAATGATTTGTACAAGTTTGCCATCTGATACTGGAGAATGAGGCTCATAGCCACCTGTTGCAGGTCTTAATCTTGGGAAAGAAATACTTAGATTTGTTTTCCAATAATGATCTCTCATATAAAGAACATGCATTGCAAGTGCACATAAATCCACTTTCCAATCATAAAGACCTAAAAGTGCCCCCATTCCAACTTTATCAATTCCAGCTTGACCTAATCTATCAGGAGTTTCCATTCTGTAGCGCATATCTGCTTTCTTACCACCAAGATGTACTTGTTTGTAACAACCTGGATGGAATGTTTCTTGATAAACAGATACAGAATCAAGACCTAAGGTTTTAAGTTCAGCATATTCATCAGTGTCTAGAGGTTGAACCTCCATTTGAAGATATTGAGCATACTTTTTAGCAACAGGTAGAACTTCTCTAAAATATGGCATACCTGCTCTGTGAGAGTTCTCGCCTGATACAAGTAGAATATTAGAGTAACCTAAGTTATTCATTGCCTGTAATTCTTCTTCAATTTCAGGTAATGATAAAACTACTCGTTTGAACTTGTTAGCTACACTAAAACCACAGTAAGCGCACTTATTGCTGCATAGGTTTGTAAGATATAAAGGTAAATACATATTTACACATCTACCAAATCTCTTTCGTGTTAGCTGAATAGCTTTTTGAACCATTACATCTAAGTAATGTTTACGAGCATTTTCTGAAATTAAAGCTGCAAAGTCTTCAATAGTGTGAAAACCGTCTTTAGCAATTGCTCTTTCAACATCAGCATCAGTTCTAGAGTCTACTAAGTCTTTAAATTTATCTACATCAATTTTAGATAATTCATCATAAAAACTCATTATTTCATAGCCTCTTTTAAGAATGCTTCCATAGGAGATGTCTGAACTGCTGATTCTGATTTAATTGCAAGACCGGCTTCAAAAGCGGTGCGACCAGCCTCTTGAGCTAGTTTAAATGCATGTGACATTGCGATAGGATCGGTTGCAGCTGCAATAGCTGTATTTACCATAACTGCATCTGCACCTAATTCAAAAGCTAAAGATGCATCAGATGGGGCGCCAATACCTGCATCAACAATTACTGGAACATGAGATTGAGCAATAATGATTTCAAGCATTGCACGAGTCTCAAGACCACGAGCACATCCAATAGGAGCACCTAAAGGCATAACAGCAGCTGTACCAATATCTTCTAAACGACGAGCTAATACAGGGTCAGCCTGGATATAAGGAAATACTGAAAAACCATCTTTTACTAATTCTTCACAAGCTTTAAGTGTTTCAACAGGATCAGGTAGAAGGTAACGAACGTCAGGGTGAATTTCAACTTTTACCCAGTTTGTACCTAAAGCTTCTCTTGCTAGTTGTGCTGCAAATACTGCTTCTTTAGCATTTTTAGCACCAGATGTATTAGGCATTAGAGTAATGCCTAACTCAGTTAAAGGTTTTACAATTTCATCAGTATGATTTTTGGTATCTACTCTTTTTACAGCCATTGTTGCAATTTGAGCGCCTGATGCCTTTGCAGACTCTGTAAGAGCCTCGCCTGATGCGTATTTGCCTGTTCCAATAATTAAGCGGTTAGAAAATTCTTTTCCTGCTAATACTAATTTACCTTTCATTTTTTTAGCCTCCAGATACCATATTAAATACGTCTACGCTGCATCCATCTGTCAATTTAAAGTCATCAAAGTTTGCCTTTTTAACTATTTGTTCATTGACAGCTACTGCTACGCCTTCTTTTTTTAAGCCTTGAATTTCAAGTAACTTTGTTACAGTTGTACCTTCTTCAAGTTCTAAAGTTGTGTCTTGATTAAAAATAACCTTCATGATTACTCCAAGTCATTGCCATTTCCGCATATTGACAACCATTGCTTGGTTGTCTCATCTGGATTTTCAGATTTAGTGATGCCTGTAATTAAAGCTACAGAACCAACACCGGTATTTACAACAGATTGAACGTTGTGTAATTTAATTCCACCAATAGCTACTGTAGAAATTGAGTCTTTAATCATTCTCTGTTCTACAAATAACTTGAATACACCTTGTGGTTTTGATGGCATAACTTTACTTTGAGTTGGGAAAATATGTCCTAAAGCAATATACGATGGCTTTAATTGACGGGCTTTTAACATTTCATAAGCACCGTGTGTTGATACTCCCAATCTAAGACCTGCTTTTCGTATTTGCTCAATATCAGCATCTCTTAAATCTTCCATACCAAGATGTACACCGTAGGCATGTGCTTCAATTGCAAGCTTGTAATGATCATCAATAAATAAACGAGCTTTATTCTCATTACAAAACTTAACAGCTTCTTTGATTTTTTCAAATAAAAGAGGATCAGACTTATCTTTAATTCTTAACTGAATGGTTCTTACACCGAGCTTTACAAGATGTTTAATCCATTCAACTGAATCAACTACAGGATAAAGACCTAGTTTTATAGGACATGGTAAAAAACCATCATTTTTACTTGGGAAACCAGTCTCTTTTACTAATGGCATGAATTTTAAGTCTTGTACAAAGCCATTATGACCAATTGGAGGTCTGTTGTTTCCTGGGGTTAAAGCTGATTCTTTAATGCCTTGATAAACATATGCTTTAGCAATTACAGCAGCATCATGTGGTGCAAATCCATTTGCCAAAAGTGCAGCTAATGCAGATGATAAAGCACAGCCACCGCCATGAGCACCTTCTCCTTCAACTCTTTGATTTTGCATTGTAAATGTAAGATCATTTGAGATAAAAGTATCTGTTGCATCAAGTGTAGAAATATTGTGTCCACCTTTGATGATAACGCTCTTTGCACCCATATTTGTAAAGATATGACCAAGTTTCTCTATAGAGTTTGATTCAAAATCTTCTTTTGTCCATCCTGCAAGTGTTAGTGCTTCTGGAATATTTGGGGTAAAAATTGTTACATGAGGCAAAATTACAGATAGGAAATCTTTTAGATTTACACTACGTAAATCCCCCGCTGTACCACATAAAACAGGATCCCAAACAACAGGAATGTCTTTGAACTTGGTATCAAGATAGCTTAGGAATATTTTTAAAAGGTTTACATCAGAGATTAAACCTACTTTAATAGCACTAATCTTATCCCAATCACGAGAAGCTATATCTAAAGTTTCTTTAAAGGTTTCTTCATCAGTTGGCGTAACTTTTGTAATGTTCTTTAAAGACTGACAAGTAAGTGCACTTGTACAAGGTAGTGCAAAAGCTGCATTATCAAAAATAGTTAAGCAATCTGCTGTGATGCCAGCACCACCGCCAGAATCTAAACCAGCAACAACTAAAACTAAAGGTCTATCTTTATTTTCCATTGTATTTAGCCTGTAATTTACGATTTAAACGAATAGGACAGAATCTAGGTCCACACATTGAACAGAAACTTGGTTCATGTGATTTAGCGCATTCTTCTGGCATCTGTGAACGCCATACGTCATAAGCATTTTGTGGATCTAAAGATAAAGCAAATTGGTCATACCATCTAAAGTCAGCTCGAGCTAATGCCATTGCATCATCACGAATTTTTGCTCCAGGAAGACCCTTAGCTAAATCTGCAGCATGTGCTGCTAGTTTATAGGTAATTAAACCTACCTTTACATCATTTTCTGTAGGAAGAGCTAAATGCTCTGCTGGAGTTACGTAACAAAGCATTGCTGTACCATATGAGGCAATCATTGAACCACCAATAGCGGAGGTAATGTGATCATAGCCTGGAGCAATATCTGTTACTAATGGTCCTAAGGTATAGAATGGAGCCTTGTTACAGAATTTTTCTTGAAGTCTTTGGTTTTCAAGAACTTTATCCATAGATACATGACCAGGACCTTCAATAAAACATTGAACACCTGCATCAAAACAACGTTTTGCAAGCTTGCCTATATTCTCAAGTTCACCATATTGTGCTTTATCACAAGCATCAGAGATGCATCCTGGACGTAGGCCATCACCTAAAGATAAAGCTACATCATAGTCATGACAAATCTCAATAAGTTCATCAAAGTGTTCGTATGCAATATTTTCACAATCATGACGAAGCATTGCTGATGCCATAATTGAACCGCCACGAGAAACAATACCTAAAATACGTTTAGCAGCTTCTGGTAAAAGATTATTTAAAAGACCTGCGTGGATAGTAAAGTAATCTACACCTTGCTTTGCTTGATCAATTACAGTATCTCTAAATAGTTCCCAGGTAAGTAAATTAACATCACCACCTGCTCTATCTAAAGCTTCATATACAGGTACAGTACCAATTGGAACAGGAGAAGCTCGTAAAATAGCGTTACGTAAACCACCTAAGTCTTTAATGCCGGTTGATAAATCCATTACAGTATCAGCACCAAACTTTAAAGATAATCTTAGTTTTTTAATTTCTTCAGCATAACCTGATGATAATGATGAGGCTCCGATATTTGCATTAACCTTTACTGAAAACTTATTACCAATAATCATTGGTTCACATTCTGGGTGGTTAACATTGCATGGAATTACAGCTATACCCTTAGCAAGCTGTTCTAATACATCTTCCTTTTTAAAAGCCATGTCAGGGCCATTCTTATAAGATTCACGAATTGCAACATATTCCATGTGCTTTGTATATTCGCCACTTTTTGCTTTTTCAAGAATAGTCTTTTTTACTTTTCGAGCATTATCTGTAATTACATAAGGTGCATAACTTTCTGTAACCTCTGGTAATGTTATAGCATTTACATCAGGACCTTCTACAGTAGATACAAGAACGTGTTGGCCGTTATCTAGGTTAATTTTATTAAATGGAACCTTAATATCAGAAGAGCTGCCTTCGATAGCAATCTTTTCAATATTTGGTGTAAAAATATAGTTTTCTTTTTGATGTGACATTTGGCACGTCTCTTAATGAATACATTTAAAATTGCGTGCCGGACAGGATCTTGTTCCCTACGCTAGTACTAACTAGATCAGGTGAGCGGATTTTGCAATGCAATCTCAGCCATATAGGCACTCCGACAAGCATTATTATTATGATACCGTTTGCATAAAAAAACAATTACAGTATAAGAATTTCTTCATATACAGGATCATAAGCAGCTAAAAATGACAAAATTTTAGAGCATCAAAGA
>CAZEXR010000062.1:0-12022 GCA_964516675.1 uncultured Enterobacterales bacterium
TTCCGCCACTTTATATAAAGAACCGAGCACTTGTTGCTCGGTTTTTGTGTTTTTAGTCCCTACAAAATCATCATCCTTATAATTTTGCTTATTCTTAGTTCATAAATAGTAGAATTAAGCGAATTTAGTCGTATTTATGTTAAAATACGGCTGTCTATGGAGGATCAAACTGTATGTTCACATCTTTAAAGAATATCATCATCGCTTCTTTTGCAGCTTGTACTGTTTTTACATCAACTGTTGCAAATGCACAAGAGAAAGTTACATCATCAGAAAAGGTTTTAAATGTAGGTTGTGAAGGCGCATTTGCTCCTTTTACATACATTGATGATAAGGGTGATATCACTGGATTTGATATCGACCTAATTAAAGTATTAGGCGAGCATCTAGGTTATAAGGTTAAAATCAACGTTATGCCTTTTGACGGTCTTGTTCCTTCACTTATGATGGGTAATATTGACCTTATTATTTCTGGTTTTACTATTTCAGATGAAAGAGCAAAAAAAGTAGATTTCTCTGATCCATACTACCTATGTGGTATGAGCTATGTGATTACCAAAGAAAATGCTCAAAAATATGATTCATATGAGAAATTAGATGGTCATCCAATTTGTTCTCAGTTAGCTGCTACTGGTACTAACTTCACTCAAAAGTTTTTAGCTAAGTCAAAGGATAAAATCTTTAACACACCTCCTGAGACTTACATCGAATTAGGTAATGGCAGTTGTTTAGCAGCAATTCATGATAAACCTGTAAATGACTTCTTTTTAACTAAAGACACCTCAGGTAAATTTACTTCTGTTGAAATTAAGAAGCACATTGATAAAGAATACTATGGTATTGCTGTTCAAAAGGGTAACAAGAAATTACTTGATGAAATCAATAAAGGCTTAAATGAAATCGAAGAGAACGGTGCCTTTGAAAAAGTAAGTATGACTTGGTTTGGAAATAACATTCTTGATACTTTAAAAGAATAGAATTTATTAAATGAAAGTGGCAGCTCTGAGCTGCCATTTTTGTGAGTAGAGTTGATAAACTACATTCTTCTTTGTTCAAAAGTATAGCTTTCATGTATAGTTATTACAGATTTCTATAATCTTTGTTTTGATAGAGTGCTCAAGTGTTTAAGTTAATCAATCTTGTTTATTTGATTATTATTGTTTTAATTGCTTCTTTATTTGTATATAGCAATTTTGAACATGAAAAAAAGACCATTTATGTTGGTGTAGATGGCTACTCAGCTCCATTTTGTATTACCAATGATATTGGTGAACTTCGTGGCTATAACATTGATTTAATGAACTCTATTGCGCATGCTTTAAACATTAAAGTTGAATATAGAATTATCCCCTTTACAGCCCTTCAAGAATGTCTTCGTTTAGGTACAGTGGATGCTGTAATTGCTCCTTTTGATTCTAATAAACGACAAAATCAAAAATATACTTCTTTTACAGAGCCTTACTACAAAAATTATCTATCCTACGTTGTAAAAGAAACAAATAGACACTTTAATTTAACTAATGATGGTGTTGAAGGTAAAAACATTTGTGTAGTTGAGAAACAACGTATTCTTGAATATGTAAGAAAGTATTTATACAAAGCAAGACTATCGATCTACTCAAGCTCTCAGGCTAGCTTTAAAGGCTTATTTGAAGGCTTTTGTGATGCTGTGGTAGATACTAAGTCAAGTAACGAGTATTACATTACAAAGCATAAATTAAGACGACTTGATGTAAAGAAGCATAGTGGTAAGTATTCTCCTGGTCGCACTTATCGTATTGCTGTTAAAAAGGGTAATGATAATTTGGTAAGCGATCTAAATAAGGGACTTTTGTACGTAAAACAAACTGGTGAATTTGATAAAATTAATCGAAAGTGGTTCTCATCAGTTCAAGATAAGTACTAGCGATATTTCTTTTAAGAATACAGGTTAAAAGTGTTTTTGTTTAGTGCGATCTAAGGTAATTATTTTTTTTCTTAAATTTTATTTAAATGGTCTTAAAGCCTAATCTTAAGCCATTTACATCCATTTATATTCTTTACAAAATCTTGTTAAAAATTTTCAAATCGCTTATAATATTGCAATTTTGTAACAATGCTATTTTGTGTTAGTTGTATCTTTTATAAGCAAGATTCTCTTTTATAAAGAATTTTGGGATTTTTTGTGTGTATTCGCAAAGGCTAAAAGTATAGCTTAATTTAAGAGTAGATAACATTTTTACAAGGTGTTTATATTTTATATAAACACTACTGTAATTTACAGTTGGCAAACACGAACTTGCCTTTGATATTTTTGTATAACAAAAACATCATAAATTAAATTTTGATAATCTCAAAAGCTCATTAGAGTAGTTCAAAGAATTTAATCATTCATGCCTAATGGTAAGAGGCTATTTTTATGTCAATGCGTTCAATATATTGCGGTGAGGTAAACTTAACTGCTAAAGACACTGAAGTGACTTTATGCGGTTGGGTAAATCGTAGACGTGATTTAGGCGGTTTAATTTTTATTGATCTTCGTGATCGTACAGGTTTAGTTCAGGTTGTTTTTGAGCCTGATAATGAGCAGTTACATGCTTTAGCATCAACCTTACGTAACGAATTTTGTATCTGTGTAAAGGGAACTGTAAAAGCTCGTCCTGATGATCAGGTTAATAAGAAGATGTCCACCGGTGAGATTGAAGTTTATGCTAAAGAACTTCAGATCTTCAATAAAGCTGGTGTTCTACCACTAGATTTTAATCAGGAAAATACAGAAGAACAACGTCTTCGCTACAGATACTTAGATTTACGCCGTCCACAGATGGTTAACATGCTAACTACTCGTGCAAAGATTACTCATTTTGTTCGTCATTTCTTAGATACCAATGGTTTCTTAGACATTGAAACTCCAATGTTAACTAAGGCAACACCTGAAGGTGCTCGTGACTACTTAGTTCCTTCACGTGTACACCATGGTAAATTCTATGCTTTACCTCAATCTCCACAGCTATTTAAACAGCTTTTAATGATTGCAGGTTATGACAGATACTATCAGATTGTTAAGTGCTTCCGTGATGAAGATTTACGTGCTGATAGACAGCCTGAATTCACTCAGATCGATGTTGAAACTTCTTTTATGTCATCAAAAGATGTTCGTGACATTATGGAAGAGATGATTTGCAAGTTATTTAAAGAACTTAAGAACGTTGATCTAGGTCCTCTACAAGTTATGTCTTGGGAAGAGGCAATGGACCGTTTTGGTTCTGATAAGCCTGATTTAAGAATTAACTTTGAGTTAAAGTTAGTTGACGAAGCTGTTAAGAATTCTGAGTTTAAGGTTCTAAGTGAGCCTGCAAATGATGAAAAGAGCAGAGTTATTGCTTTCACTCTACCTGGCGGTGCTGCTTTAACACGAAAGGTATTAGATGAATATACTGATTATGTTAAGAAGATGGGCGGCTCAGGCTTAATGTACATCAAGGTAAACGAAGCTCAAAAGGGCGCTGAAGGCCTAAAAGCTTCATTTGCTAAACATGTAACAGAAAAAGAATTAACTGATCTTGTTTCATTAGCAGATGCTAAAGATGGCGATATCGTATTCATAGGCTGCGGTCCTCGTGTAAAGACTGCAACAGCAATGGGTGCTCTTCGTCTAAAGTCTGCAAAGGATGCAAATTTAGTTGCAGATGGTTATAAAGCACTATGGGTTGTTGACTTCCCAATGTTTGAAATGACCGAAGAAGCTGGCTTAACTGCTATGCACCATCCATTCACAGCTCCTAAGGATGTAACTCCTGAGCAGCTAATCAATGATCCTATGTCTGTATATGCTGATGCATATGACTTAGTAATCAATGGTTACGAGTCAGGTGGTGGTTCTGTTCGTATTTATGATGAGCAGATGCAGAATGCTGTATTTACAGTTTTAGGTATTTCAAAGGAAGAAGCTCGTGAAAAATTCGGTTTCTTACTAGATGCTTTATCATTTGGTGCACCTCCACATGCAGGTTTAGCTTTTGGTTTAGATCGTGTAACCATGTTAATTACCGGTACAGACAATATTCGTGATGTAATTGCCTTCCCTAAGACAACTGCAGCAGCATGTTTAATGACCGAAGCACCAAACATTGCAAGTAGCGAAGCTCTAAATGAGCTAGCAATTTCTGTAACAGATATTGAAAAGTAACTAAAAGTTATATTTTAGGAGATAAAAATGTCAGGACATTCCAAGTGGGCGAACATCCGTTTCCGTAAAGCAGCCCAGGATTCAAAGCGCGGTAAGATTTTCACTAAGTTAATCCGCGAAATCACAACTGCAGCTCGTATGGGTGGTGGTGTTGAATCAACTAACCCTCGTCTACGTTCTGCTGTTGTAGCAGCTCTTGCTCAGAACATGACTCGTGACACTATTAAACGTGCTATTGATCGTGGTATCGGTGGTGGTGATGGTGCTGAATTAGAAAGCATTACTTACGAAGGCTATGGTATTGGCGGCGTTGCTGTTATGGTTGAATGTCTAACTGACAACCACAATAGAACTGCATCAGATGTACGTCATGCTTTCTCAAAGTTTGGTGGTAACTTAGGTACTAACGGTTCTGTTAACTACTTATTCACCAAGAAAGGTGTAATTAGCTTTGCTCCTGATGAGAGCGGCAACATGAATGTTGACGAAGAAAAAGCAATGGAAATCGGCCTAGAAGCAGGTGCAGATGACATCGTAACTAATGATGATGGTTCAATCGATGTTTACACCGCTCCTGAAGCTTTTGCTGATGTTGTTGAAGCATATGAAGCTGCTGGTGTTAAGCCTGTAAATGCTGAGGTATCAATGGTACCTTCAACAGAAGCTGCTCTAGATGGTGATACTGCTGTTAAATTCATGAGAATGATTGACGCTTTTGAAGATCTTGATGATGTTCAGAACGTATATCACAATGCATCATTACCTGATGACATGGATTTATAGTAATCCTTTTTATAAATTTATTTAAAAATAAATTTTGCTTTTTAGGTTTTTGTAACCTATAAATATTAAGTTGAATGGGCAAGGAATAATAACCTTACCCATTTACGTTTTTTAACTGACTACAGCGCCTAGGATTACTTAAATAAATGGATAATAATTCAGCAAGTACCGAGTTCAAACAGCTTATTGCTAAAGGTAAGGAACAAGGTTACTTAACAATCGACGAAATTAACGATTTAATTCCTCCTGATATTATTAGTGGCGATCAGCTTTCAGTATTCATTCAGACCTTCATCGATATGGGTATCAACGTTTGTGAAACCCCACCTGAAGCTGATGATATTCTTTTAAACGGCAACTCACAGACTGATTCTGTTGATGTTGAAGTTGTAGCAAATCAGCTAGATAGCTCTGTTGACATTGGTAGAACTACCGATCCTGTTCGTATGTATATGCGTGAAATGGGTAATGTTTCCCTTTTAACACGTAAAGACGAAATTGAAATCTCAAAGAGAATTGAAAAGGGCACCAATGAAGTTCAGATTTGCTTAGTTGAATATCCACAAGCAATGGAAGAATTGTTTGCTCGCTATGAGCAGACTCTTGATCCATTATCAGAGATTAAATTAGGCGACATTATCAATGGCTTTGCAGATCCAAGTGCTGCAGAGAGCGAAGAGTCTGTTGTTATCGAAGAAGTTGAAGATACAACCGATACTGACATTGATTTAGAGCTTGAAGTTTTAGATGAAGAAGATGACGCGCTAGATGAGAAGTCTGCTAAGAAGTCAAAGAAAACAGCTAAAGCTAAAAAAGGCGATGAAGAGACAGAAGATGATGATTTAGACTCTGATGATTCTGATGACTCAACTGATTCTCCAAATGACTCTGGTCCTGATCCTAAAGAAACACGTAAGCGTTTTACAGAGCTTCGTGTTCAGTTTGATAAGGTAACTCAGGCTCGTCAAAAGTCTACATCTGATAAGAAGTATCTAAAAGAATTAGAGAAGTTAATTGAGATCTTCCAGTGCTTTAAGATTGTTCCTTCTCAATTAGAAAGCTTACTTCGTAAGATGCATGACATGATGGATCGTGTTAAGCGTCAGGATAGAAGAGTTCGTGAAATCGCAGTTGCTCGTTGTGGCATGAAGATTGACGAATTAAAGAAGTACTACAATGAAACTGATGATGTTTCAAGTATGGTTTGGTTTGAGAAGGCTACCAAGGTTAAGAAACCTTATGCCGTAAAATTCAAAGAATATGAAGCAGATATTCAGAAAGTTGTTGATTCTCTAAATGAAATCGAAGCTGACTCAGGCATTTCTATTGCTCGTCTTCGTGATTTGTCACGTCGTATTTTAAAGGGCGATGCTCTTGCTAAGAAAGCTAAAAAAGAAATGGTTGAGGCTAACCTTCGTTTGGTTATTTCTATTGCTAAGAAGTACACAAACCGTGGTTTACAGTTCCTAGATTTAATTCAGGAAGGTAACATTGGTTTGATGAAAGCCGTTGATAAGTTTGAATATCGCCGTGGTTATAAGTTTTCAACTTATGCAACATGGTGGATTAGACAGGCTATTACACGTTCAATTGCAGATCAGGCTCGTACAATTCGTATTCCTGTTCATATGATTGAAACCATCAACAAGCTAAATAGGATATCACGTCAGATGCTTCAAGAGAAGGGTAGAGAGCCTACTCCTGAAGAGTTAGCTGTAAAGATGGGCTTGCCTGAAGAAAAAATCAGAAAAGTTATGAAGATCGCTAAGGAGCCTATTTCATTAGAAACTCCTGTAGGTGATGATGACGATTCTCATTTAGGTGATTTCATTGAAGATAGCTCAATTGTAGTTCCAGCTGAAGCTGCAACATCAGAGAGCTTAAAGAATGCTATTAACGGTGTTCTAGATGAAATGCCTCCAAGGGAAGCTCAAGTTCTTCGTATGCGTTTTGGTATTGGTATGCCATCTGATCACACTCTAGAAGAGGTTGGTCGTCAGTTTGGTGTTACCCGTGAACGTATTCGTCAGATCGAAGCTAAGGCATTACGTAAGTTACGTCATCCATGTCGTTCTCAAGGCTTACGTGGCTTCTTAGATTAAATTTTAATTCATTGATGATAGAGCTCGCCTTTTGGCGGGCTTTATTTTTTTTTGAAGGAAAAAAATGGGGCTAAAAATAGCCCCATTGTGGATGTATGAAATTTAAATTATAAAGTTGCGCCTAATTCCTGACGAATGTAAGCACCAGCACCTAATAAGCCTGCATCTGATTGAGAGATAACATATACAGGTACTTGACCTAAAGCTTTATTAAAACGGCCTTTAGATTCAAATGCGTTACGGAATTGTGAATCCTTGAAGTAGTCAACAAAGCGAGGAACAATACCACCTGCGATATAAACGCCGCCCTTTGCAAGAATGTTTAAGAATAGATTACCACCAAAAGCACCCATTAGTTTGCAGAAGATATCAACTGTTTCTTTGCAATCAGGGCATGGAGTAGCAGCAAAAGCACCACCTGTTACATCAGCAGGAACTACGTCTTTTACTTCATGACCGTTTAGCTCAGCAATAGCCTGATACATATTAACTAAGCCTTGACCTGATAGTAAACGTTCGCCTGATACGTGATCAAACTTCTTACGTAATACTTTAAGAATTTCATCTTCACGATCAGTTTGTGCAGGCATATCAACGTGACCACCTTCAGTAGGAACTGGGATCCATTTGCCTGCAACATTTACTAAGTAGCCAACACCTAAACCAGTACCTGCGCCATAAATAGCTTTAGGAGCTGTAGGTTCGATTGCAACGCCACCAATCTGTGTCATTTCAGATGTCTTGATAGCAGTAACGCTCATAGACATAGCTGTGAAGTCATTGATGAATACTAGATCTTTTAGACCTAGGTTCTTTTGCATTTGAGAAATTGAGAATTCCCATGGATTATTTGTCATCTTAACGTGGTCACCATTTAGCATGGTTGCAATAGCAATACATGCTGAATTAAATTGTGCACCAGTTTCTTCTCTGAACTTTACGATAACCTTTTCTAAAGAATCGTTATCTACAGATGAGTAAATCTTTGTATTTGATAAAGTACCATCTGCTAAATTTACTAGTGATAGACGTGCGTTGGTACCGCCTACGTCACCTACTAGAGCAACGCCATTAAGCTGACTCATGTTAACCCCTGTTAATCAATTTATTTTAAGTTTGAAAGTAATCTCAATATTATACTAAAAATCACCTTTCTTTTTTGCATTAAATCGTGCGTTTGCGCTTTTTTTGCAAAAAAAATATTACCCAATATAGATTACTTTCTAGGACTTAGTTTCACTTTGATTTGTGTCATCTTTTGCCAAAATCTTTCCGTTGTCTAAATAAGGATCATCAAGATCTAAAGATGCTAATAGTGTTTTTGAAAAAAGGCCTTGAGTTAATTTAAAGTTAGTAAAAATGCTTAATAAGCTTTTATATTCTTTTATATCAAAGTTTGGCTTTTTGTCCTCTAACAATTCTTCTTTTAAAGATGAGATATTTTTATTTTCTAGCATAGATAAATACTGATAATTCATCATGTCATAAGTTAAATTGTTATTTTGATTTATAGAACTTTGTGGATTTTTAATTTCATTTTGAATTGTTTTATCCGATTCAATTAAAAAGTCTTTATCAATTTCCTCATTTGGGTCAAAAGGTGAAGGAAGAATTTTCTCAACAATTGAAATCTCATGAGTTGTATTTCCTGATGCTTCATCATCTTTTATAAAGTAAAATTGAGTTCCATTCTCCATATTAGAATAGCTGTGCTTATAATTACCTGTAGCGTAGATAAAACCAGAATAATCCTTTTGAACTTTTACATAATCTTCAGTTTTAAAATAAGGATTATCTACAAAATCTGAATAGGTTAATTTGTTTGAGTTGTTCTCATCAAAAGTTAACGAAATATCATTTTGTACATAAAATGGAGTATAAAAGTCTTTTAAAGAATAGTTGTCTTTAAATAAGATGTAGTTTTTATTGTCGTCTTTAAATCCATTATCTATGGTTGTTTTGCTATTATTCTGACCAATAGTTAAAAGCTGTGATAATTGCTCGACGCTGTTAATTGAGTCTTTATAATTTACCTTTCCAAACACAGAGTCTGATAACTCTATTTCATCATTTAATTCACCAATTAACGTGCCTGCCACAATGTTGTTACTATTTAAAATCTTAGTCTGAGAGGATGCTGAAAATCCTGAGCTAACATTTTTAAATGAGGTTGTAATGTTATTGTTTGAGCAAATGCCTGCAACTGCACCAATGGTTAATTTTTTATCGTTATTTGATGGTAGTCCTAGCTTTAGGTTGTTAACTTCAATATTTGTAAGCTTTGTGCCTATCATAGAACCACTAAGACCTCCGATGAAAGTATCTTTTGAAGGGGGAGCTAGTGTGATAGTTGCGTTATCAATTCTAAGATTAGAGATATTGGCATTTTCAAGTTTGGAAAATAAACCTACATATGGAGAGCTGCCATTTGCGTTCAATTTATAAGTGATGGTATTAAAGGTGCCATCAAGACTTCCTGTAAAACTATCACTACAAATAGGAGCATAAAGCTCACCTAAATCAAGTGAGTTTGTTAAAAAGAAATTACCGTTTAAATTGTCATTTAAAGCTAAAAAATCATCTTTTGAGCTAATAGCTGTTTGTCCTGTATGGTCTACAAGTCCTTTATCTTTTGATAAATTGTAAGTGCTCTCTAAATCAAGGGAAGCTCGTCCTCCTACGTCAATACGGTTTGTAGAACTGTAAATTGCTAGATTGTTTGCTTTATCTTTACCAAGATAAATTGGATTATCGTCTTCTATTAGAGTGGTAGTAAAGTTTTCAATATCACTGATAATGACTTGTCCTCCGTCTATCACAAGCTTAGAAGCTTGAATTTTTCCTGATAAGCTTATCTTTCCCATGCCTTTTGGAACTACGTTAAAATCCCCTGTAGCAATAAAGTTATCAACTGTATCCTCACTAATTTTAGAGGTTGATAAAACTACCTTATTAGCAGAGATGTTGCCTGTTTTAGTAAGGGTAATACCATTTGGATTTACTAAAAAAAAGCCTTTATTGTATAAACTACTAACACTGCCTTCGATAATGGAGGCTTTATTACCTTTTACAAGATTGAGATAAGAGTTTTGGTCAAAGAATACAAAGTTTTCGCTTCCAACACTAAAATCATCCCAGGTGATTACATTCTTTTGGGTATTAGATGTTATGAAAAGTGTTTTCTTTGAATTGGCGATATCAGCCTCTCCGTAAAGAACTTGTCCGCCTGAAGGCAGAATATTAGATGCGTATGCTTTACTAAAAATAAACAGAAAAAAAGTTAAAAATAGAGGATTAAGTTTCATGATTTATACCTTTGCGTAACCGAATTTAATTAAGAAGCGTGTATTGTCTTTTGCGTAAATTTTATTTTTTCCAATCGCTTTATTGATAGAGCCTTCAATAAAGAATCCTTGATAGTAAAAATCAGCTCCTAAACCTATTCCATAAAAACTCTCTTTATCTCCGTTATCATTTTTTGCATGAGCCTGCATAAAGTTTGTAAAGAGGTTAACTGAGGGGCTAGATTTTAATTTTAGAGTTAGCTTTAAATCATCAAATAGGCCATTGTCAGAGGAGGCTACGTTACTTTGATATGCTTTAACTCCATAAGGACCGCCGATGGTGAATTTATCAGCACTGTCAACAGAATTTGTAGATACCTGAGCTAAAAGACTGTTAGATAAGCTAAAGTAGGTCGCAAAATCAAAAACAATATCACTATCAAAAGTTGTTATTGCATAGCTTCTCTCATCAAAGATTTGATACTCATCTTTTGGTTTTACTTTTACAAAATTAGCTTTAAGTCCGTGGGAAAGATTTAGATTTTCAAAATAGTTATCTAAACGAAAGGAGGTATAACCATTTAGTAATTGCCTAGATAGCGATACATCAAAGTCCTCAAATTTGTCCTTTACACATTTAATATCAGCACCAATCTCAAAGCTTGCTTTGCTATTGATTGTTCTATAGATTGGATCTTTAACAAAGAGTCCAAAATCTAAGATAGTACCTTTTGTATCTAGGGAAGTTTGTGATTTTGAAATATCATAACTACCATATGAGAGTTTTAGTCCCACCTCATCTAGTCTTTGATTTACGGGAAGCTTGTACGAAAAATCAAGATTGTTCTGAGCTTTATCTGTTCTTGCCACCACAAGATAAGCAGTATCAGCGTGTTTAGTTAAATTATGGGTGTTTAATACTCCTACAAAACGATTTTTACCTGTTGATTCTGTTCCATAGTTATCGTAAAAAAACTGATAACCAAAACGATTTTTAGGTTTGATATCAATATTAAGATCAACTCCATCATCTTTTAATTGAGATTTTTCGAAATAACCTGCCACATCAAAAACATTTAGATCTTTTACTTTTAATAAAGCTTCGTTTAGATCTTTTGTATTGATAGTTTTATTCTGACTTTCTCGTACTTTTGAAAAGAGTTTATAAACAGTTTTATAACTAGTGTCAGATAAATTATTTAAGGTAATTTCGTTTAATTTTGCTGTGGCAACGACAACCTCAATTACGCCATTAGAGCTTTGTTGATCAGGATAAAAAGCTTGCGCCCCAAGATAACCACTTTCTTTGTATAGATATGACAATTCATCTAAAACCTTTTGTAATAGTTTTAAGTCAATATCTTTTCCAAGGAAAGGTTTTAAGGTGTTATCGAGTTTTCCTTTTGCAATGAAGGCATCGGATTTTACAATAACGTTATTTAATACCTGAGAATAGGCTTGAGCCTTGGTTGAGAATAAAAGTAAAGTTAAAAGAAAGGTGAAAAGTAATTTACACATACTACATCCATAAAAATTATTGAATGTAGCTATCTTGAGGGCAAAAAAAATGCTCTTAAATTTATCAGAGCATTTTTTGTATTTTTAAAGCTATGTTTTATTCATTACAGTTTTTTATAGACAATATGAAGTGACCTCCGCGAATGTAAATTCGTGGATTTACCGTG
>CAZEXR010000063.1:0-12002 GCA_964516675.1 uncultured Enterobacterales bacterium
ATTAGTAATTTTGTAACCTATTGAATCTTAATGAATTATAAAGATCTTAGGTATGACAAAAATTAGTCTTTAGATACGATTACTTTTATATTTTTTTGACCTACAACTTGCTTTAAACGTTTTGTATCTTCCACCTTACCAATCTTTGAATAGCTATAGCCTGGATTTTTAAAGGTCTTATAAAAAATCACAAAACAATTATCGTTAAATAAAAGTACATCGCCTTCCTCAATGGTAATCGGTTCATATGAGGTTGTTGGTAAAGAGAAAGGTAAATACTCGTATTTCTCATTAGCATGCAAATCAGCTAATTCCATTTCAAGAGGTAAATGTTTTAGTAAAGCTTCAGTGGTGTCATTACTCTCAAGCTCAAGATTAAAAATCTCGCCTTGAATATTTAAATTTACTTTATGCATTTGTTGCGCGCTCGATATATTCATAAAACACATTAAAATACTTAAAACTGCTAATTTTTTGATGTAATTTTCTAGAATATTTATCATTTTTTAATATTTATTGTTTATCTTCATGGAAAAAGACCTCAATTTTTCAAATTGAGGTCTTGCATTTAAAATTCTATCTATGAGCATAGCCAAGCCGATAGACCTAGCATTGTAGCCCCTGTAGGACCTGCTGCTAGGAAAGGAGAACCATCTGGCAGATATGCTGAGGATAAATCAATATGAATCCAAGGGGTTCTAGCTGTTACAAACTGCTCTAAGAATGAGGCTGCAACTGATGATCCTGGAGCACCATCACCATGACCTGAATTTGTAACCGTAGCTCTTCTTGAGGATAAGAAACGACGATGGAATGGAGAAAGAGGCAACTGCCAATACATTTCATCTACAGTATCTAAACAATTCTTAAAATCGTTATCTAATACATTGCCTGATGTTATAACAGAGAACATGTCACGTCCTACAGCAATCTTAGCTGCACCTGTTAGAGTTGCCATATCAAGAATGAACTTAGCTTTATCTTCACAAGCTTTAATCAAACCATCAGCTAGAACTAATCTACCTTCTGCATCAGTGTTGTTAATCTCTACTGTGATGTCATTTTTATATTTAATCACATCGCCAGGCAACATTCCTTTTCCTGAAACCATGTTCTCAGAACAGCACAGATATAAACGAACATGTTTGTTCAAACCACGCTTTAAAGCAAGACACACAGCACCTGATAAATAGATAACAGCTGTCTTATCGGTTCTCATAGTTTCCATGAATTTTTCAGGCTTTAATGAATAACCACCAGTATCAAAGGTAATACCCTTACCTACTAAAGCGACATCAATATCGCTATTTTCCTTAACGCCATTTGGGATAATATCAATAATACCCATGCAAGGAGCTTCATCTGAAGCTAAGCCTACAGCATTAAGGCCTGCAAATTCTTCAAATTCTTTATCGCCACGTTTGATTAAAGTAAGAGATGCTTTTGCTTTTGCCTTTAGAGCTTCTTCATTTATCATCTCAAAAAGCTTATTTACAACCTTTACAGGTGTACTTTGTTTTGAGTCACTATCAGCAAGAGCTCTAAATTTTGAAACTAAATTTACAGTCTCTTCAACTGATTTTAATGAAGATTCATCATAATCAAATTCAACTGTAATCTCATGAATGCCATCGTATAAAGCAGTCATAAACCAATAAAGTTTTTCTTGAGTAAGTAAAGGAAAAGGCTTTAGTGAAAATGAAAAGATATTTAATGAAGCTATTGTTCTAGCAGCAATCTGATACCACTTAAAATCATTTGTGTTAACAAAAATGTCAAAACCGCCATCTTTGTTAGGAGCAAATTTTGAGTCTTTTTCAAAAGGAGCTTTTGGGGTACCTTCAACTAAGGTAATTGAAACTAGGTTCTTTGAAGAACCATTTGTAGGATATAGTCTAATCATATTATTTAACATTCCACATAGAGCCTGCTTCTACAAGTTTAGGCACTTTAGTTGTAATTTCTTTAATAACGGTGTCAATATCACTGTCTGTTGTATATCTGCCAAAAGATAATCTAATTGAAGCTCTTGCCTCATTATCAGATAATCCTACAGCTGTAAGAATATAAGATGGCTTTAAAGAACTAGATGAACAAGCAGAACCTGTTGAAGCTGCAATACCTGACAGTGTTGGTAAAAGCATATGTCCATCAACAGCTGAGAATGAAATAGACAAAATATTAGGAAGATTATCTGTCTTTGAGCCATTAATGATAATTGAAGGAACATCTTTAATGCCATCAATCAAACGTGATCTCATCTTTTCAAAACGTTCTTTATCTATCTTTGCTTCTTTCTTTAAAATATCAAAAGCTTTGCCAAGACCTGCTACCTCATGAGTAGGAACAGTACCGCCACGAAGGCCTTTTTCCTGACCACCACCATAAATTTGAGCATATAGAGGAACAGCTGCGCTTTTCTTTACATATAAAGCGCCAACACCTTTTGGTCCGCAAACTTTTTCTGCTGTTAATGACACCATATCAATGTCACTATTGTCATAATCCATCTTTAAGTAACCCACAGATTGAGCTACGTCGGTGTGAAAGAACACATTATGTTTATGACACATAGATGCAATTTCATGCACATTAGATATTGCACCTAATACAGAATTAGCTTGTGCAATTGAGACTAGAAAAGTGTCTTGTGTGATTTCTTTTTCAACAGCATCAACTGTAATAATGCCTTCTTTATTAGGGGTTAGATAAGTAACTTTATAACCTTGTTCTTGTAAAATTTCACAAGCTTCTAAAATTGCTTTATGCTCAATTTTTGAGGTAATAATATGATTTCTCTTATCACCTTTTTTTGACAAACCTTTAGCCAATCCAAAGATTGCTAAATTGTTACTTTCTGTAGCACCCGAGGTAAAGGTTATCTCCAAAGGAGAGGCACCAATTAAAGATGCGACCTCATCGCGTGCTGTTTCTACAGCTTCAGCTGCTTCCCAGCCATAAACATGATCTTTAGCATGAGGGTTAGCAAAACTACCTTCTATACTCATGCACTTTACCATCACGTCAATTACTCTAGGATCAGTAGGAGTAGCTGCCGCATAGTCAAAATATACTGGTTTTGTCATTTTTATTCTTTTATATGAGATAAAGCTAAATCAAACACTGATTCAACATGTGAATCATTAAGAGCATAGAATACTTTTCTACCCTCACGTTTTACTCTAACTAGTTTGTTGATACGCATGTATGCTAACTGATGAGAAACCGCTGATTTACTTAATTCTACTAAATCAGCAATATCACTTACGCATAGCCATTTATGAATTAGCATGGCATGAACCATGTTCAAACGAGTAGGATCAGAGAGTGCTTTAAAAAATTCACTCATTACTAAAGCATCATCAGATGCGATCATTTGTGATTTAATTTCCTCAATTTGAGAACTTGTTAAATCAACTGATTTTGATGAAACCTTATCAGACATGTTTTCCTACTTCAAAAAGTAAATACTTTGAGTTATTAAAATTGAATTTATTGTGTAATATCTTCAGGGGTTACAAATTTTTTTATATTGTATTTGTTCTCTAAATCCGCCATTTCATATTGGGCTAATCGATACTCTAAGAAACCGTATTTTTTAGTAGACTCACATAGCTTAAAGTAATCATAAGCTAGTTTGTCATTGCCCTCGTCTCTCATTAGTTTACCTACATAGAAATAAGCTTCACATAAGTGTTCTTGGAATAAATCATCGTCATAACGAATTTTTAAAATTCCTTCAAAAAGTTCATCAACACTTATTTTATGTAAATGAAGCTTTATTAAATTAAAGCCCCAATTTTGAGATACTGTATTACTATTTTTTGCACTATTGTAATAGTCTGTAAGCAACATTTTAGCTACATCATTACCATAACGCTTTTGTGTGGCAAAGTAGAAACAAAGCAGACGATAAGGATCGTTTTTATCAGCTTCATAAAATACTTTCATGTCTTCATAAGCATAATTATCATGATTAGTGTAATACATGATAATACCTCTATGAAGATTTATATAAGGGTCAGATTTCTCTGTATCAAGTTCATAGGCTGCATCTAGAAAATCAACAGCATCACCTAATTTTCCATCTCTATAAAAATATGGGCCTAATACCTGATATGGTCTGTAAAAGGTTGGATTTTGTACAATTGAATTCATGTACATAAATCTAGCCATTGACTCTAATCCTAAGTCATCATAAATCGAACCAATGTTATAAAACATCAACGACTTATCTTCAGAACTTGTGTTTGGAGACTCTAGAGCAATCAGCATATTGGTTAATGCGCTTTGTTCTTTATTAAGAGTATCAACTGATGGATTAGGGAAATAAACATACTTAGAAGGCACCTGTATAGGAGCTTCTAAATCTTCTGTTGTGGAGAAGACGCTTGATAGGCTTGAACAGCCAGTAAGAGCTATAAGTAAATTAAACCCCACGACTATAGCTAGAACATGGGGCTTTAAATTATTAAACATCAATGTCTGTGTTTTAATTAGTCCAGAGTTTCATAACCATCTGTTTCTTTTTTCTCAACCTTAACAGGAACAAGATTTTCTCTCTTAATTCCTAATACTAAAGCCCAAGTAGAAGCAACATAGATTGATGAAATAGTACCAAATACGATACCAACAAACAACGCTAATGAGAAGCCGTAAATCATTGAACCACCAAAAATCATCAAGCTAACAACGGTAATTAAAGTTGTACCTGAGGTTATGATTGTTCTTGATAATGTCTGAGTTAGAGAAATGTCAAAAATACGGAACATTTCTGTATTGCGAGGTAAGTTAACTGTGTTTTCACGAATTCTATCGAATACAACGATCTTATCATTTAGAGAGTAACCTACCACTGTTAAAACAGCTGCAAGTACTGTTAAGTCATACTCAATCTGCATAACAGAGAAAGTACCCATAACCACAATAACATCATAAGCTAGTGAAACAACAGCGCCTGTTGCCATACGCCACTCGAAACGGAAGGCAATGTAAGCCAAAATTGCAATTAAAGAAACGATAATCGCAATAACGCCGCTTTCAACAAGTTCTTCACCAACAGCTGGTCCTACATATTCAGAACGAGATAGTTTTACATCCTTATCAATAGTCTTAGATGCAGTCATAACCTTGTGAGTTACAGTCTGCTGATCAAGACCTTCTTTAGGAGCAACACGAACTACAACATCCTTTTGAGAACCAAAGTGCTGAGTTGTACCTACGATACCTTCTTTAGCATAAGCATCACGCACTTCATTTAAATCAACACCATTGGTATATTCTGTTTCAACAACAATACCACCAGTGAAATCTAGGCCCCAATTAAGTCCTTTTGTACACATACATATGATGCTACCGATAACCAAAGCTAAGCAGATTGCCTCTACTATAGATTTGATTTTCATGAAAGGAATAACTGTACCTTGTTTAATAAATTGAATCATGACAGTCTCCTAAATGCTCAACTTCTTAAGATTGTTGCAACCACCCCAAATGATGTTTACAACAGCACGAGATGCTGTAACAGCAGTAAACATTGAGCTTGCCAAACCAATCATTAAAACAAGAGCAAAACCCTTTACAGCACCAGTACCTACCATGAATAGGATTAAAGCAGTAATAAAGGTTGTGATATTAGAATCGGCAATAGTTACAAACGCACGTCCATAACCTTCGTTGATAGCTGTCTGAATAGGACGACCTGCACGAATTTCCTCACGAATACGTTCGAAAATCAAAACGTTAGCATCAACGGCCATACCAAGCGTTAACACAATACCTGCAATACCAGGAAGTGTCATGGTTGCACCAGGAATTAAACTCATACATCCAACTAGTAAAACTAAGTTGAAAATTAAGGCTAAATCAGCAATTAAGCCAAATCCCTTGTAGTAGAAAATCATGAAGATAACTAAGAATACAAGACCATAAAGCATTGCATTCATACCATTTTCAATATTTTGCTGACCTAATGAAGGGCCAATGGTTCTTTCTTCAACAATCTGAATAGGAGCAATCAAAGCACCAGCACGTAATAGTAGAGCTAGATTATGAGCTTCTTTTGGAGAATCAAGACCTGTAATACGGAAGTTTGAACCTAAACGTGACTGGATAGTAGCAACGTTAATCATGCGCTCAACTTTCTTGAATTTAGGCTTGTAGTTAGGATCGCCAGGTTTAGGAGCATTTTCATCAGTTGATGGAATTACCACGAACTCAATGAAGTTTGTACCCATAGGCTTACCAATATTATCCTTAGTAAAGTCAGACATGATTGAACCACCACGTGAATCTAAGGAAATATTTACCTGAGGTCTACCGTTTTCATCAGCACTTGAGCTTGCATCAACGATATGATCACCAGTTAGAATAACTCTCTTGTTTACAACAACAGGGTAACCCTTTGCATCTTTTACAACTTCTGTACCAGCAGGAACATGGCCGGCAGCAGCAGCTTGTATGTCAGCTGAAGAATCAACTAGACGGAATTCTAAGGTTGCAGTTGCACCTAAGATTTCTTTAGCTCTAGCAGTATCCTGAACACCAGGAAGTTCTACAACTAATCTATCAGCACCTTGTCTTTGAACTAAAGGTTCAGCAACACCTAACTCGTTAACACGGTTACGGATAATGTTGATATTTTGATCAACAGCATTAGTTCTGATTTCTGACAATTTAGCAGGAGTCATGGTTGCACGGACAAAGAACTTATCGCCAATGTCCTGAGTCATAATTTTGAAGTCCTGATGACGAGATTCTAATAGCTTTGCAGCTGCATCTCTTACAGATTCATCTTTGAACTCAACTAATACATAATCATCCTCAGCTCTTACGCCTGAAAGACGCATGCCGTGATTACGCAACTCGTTTCTAAAATCATTAGTAAGCTGAGTTCTCATCTTCTTCATAGCTTCATCCATGTCAACTTCCATTAAGAAGTGAACACCGCCACGAAGATCAAGACCTAACTTTAATGGATGCATGCCTAATGAGCGCATCCACTCTGGAGTTGCAGGTGCTAAATTTAGAGCAACAATGTATCTGTCATCTAATGACTTAGTTAATAGTTCACGAGCAGTTAACTGAGTATCAGTATTTTCAAAACGGATTAGCAATGTACCGTTTGCAAATTCATAATTACCGTTTAGTTCTTTTGCATCTAGGTTTGATTTAATCTGATCAACAGCCTTCTGATCTAGTTCAACACCATGTGTGCCTGAAATCTGAATTGCTGGATCTTCACCATAGATATTAGGTAGCGCGTAGAAAAAACCAATGGCAATTAGTAAAAATACCATTATGTTTTTCCACAAAGGGAATTTATTTAGCACTTGTAGACACCTAAATAAGATAAAAAACCAAAGCTACAGGACTGTAGCTTTGAGATTATATGTAGTAAAAGTAATTTAAAATTACTTAGTCTTAACAGCTTCTAAAGTACCCTTAGGTAAAACTGCTACAACGTAGTTACGCTTAATCTGCATTACAACATCGTTTGATACTGAGACTAGAACGTATTCTTTGTTATCAGGTAATTTAACGATACGACCTGCGATACCACCGTTAGTTAAAACTTCATCACCAACAGTTAAGTTCTCAAGAAGTTTCTGCATTTCTTTACGCTTCTTGTTGTTTGGACGCATGAATAGGAAATACACAGCAATCATACAGATTGTTAGTACAATGATCATGCCAAAGTCACCATTTTGTGCAGCAGGAGCTACAGCCTCTTCAGCTGCATTTGCAGTAGAAATAATACCCATTTGTATGTTCCTTAATTACGAATAAAACTATTTTTTTCATAACGACTGTATCGTTACAATTTTTTTTATCTTTTAGCTTAAAAAAGCTAAAAGAAGCAATTGGTTCCTTATTTGATATAGATCTTTCTTTATCTAATAAAGTCAGTTTCAAAGTATATCATAAAAAATACTTTGCAAATCAGTATGTTTAATCCTGTGGCTCTACAAGCTCTGGATATCCGTATACTTTATAAAACTCTTGAGCAAAATCCTCAAGTCTATCCTCTTCAATTGCCTTTCTAATATCAGCCATGAAATGCTCATAAAAATGCAGATTGTGGATAGTATTTAAATGTGCACCTAAAAGTTCATGACACTTATCTAAGTGATGTAAATAAGCTTTTGAATAATTTTTGCAAGTATAACAAGTACACTTCTCATCTAAAGGAGATGTATCCATTGCATACTTACTATTACGAATTCTTACTACACCATTTGATGTAAATAAGTGAGCATTACGAGCGTTTCTTGATGGCATTACACAGTCAAACATATCAACGCCATTTAAAACACCTTGTAAAATATCTGAAGGAGTACCCACGCCCATTAAATAACGAGGGTGATCTTCTGGCATTAAAGGAGCAATGTGACTTAATGCTTTATACATTACAGGCTTTGGTTCGCCTACAGCTAAACCGCCGATAGCATAACCATCAAAACCAATATCAGTTAATCCCTTTAAAGACTCTTCACGTAAAGCTTCATCAGAACCACCTTGGATAATACCAAATAGTGCATTCTTATTTCCTAAACGATTAAATTCATCTTTTGAACGTTGAGCCCAACGTAAAGACAATCTCATTGCTCTTCCCATTTCCTCGCGAGTTGCAGGAAGACCAATACACTCATCAAACTGCATTACAATATCAGAACCTAAATCATGCTGGATCTGCATTGAAATTTCAGGTGATAAGAATAACTTAGAGCCATTGATTGGGTGACGGAAGTTAACACCTTGCTCAGTTACTTTTCTAATATCTGATAAAGAGAAAACCTGGAAACCACCTGAATCTGTAAGAATTGGTTTATGCCAATTCATAAAATCGTGTAAATCTCCATGAGCCTTAATTACATCAGTACCAGGACGAAGCCATAGGTGGAAGGTGTTACCTAAAAGAATATCTGCACCAATTTCTTCTACATTCTCAGGGCGTAAGCCTTTTACTGTGCCTAAGGTTCCTACAGGCATGAATGCAGGTGTTCTTACAACACCTCTATCAAATACCATTTGACCTAATCTTGCTTTACCGCAACGCTTTTTTAATTCAAATTTCATAGTGATAATCTATTTTGCTGAAGGTGGAAGATCGCTTGACGCATTCTTATCTTTAGTAATAAACATACAATCACCATAACTAAAGAACTTATACTTGTCCTCTACTGCGTGCTTGTAAGCATTCATGGTATGTGAGTAACCTGCAAAAGCACTTACTAACATGATTAAAGTGGATTCAGGTAAATGGAAGTTTGTAATTAAACAATCTACTACCTGATAAGAGTAGCCTGGGAAAATAAAGATTGAAGTATCATTTGAAAATGGAACAATCTCATCTTCACTTCCAATTGACTTAGCATAAGTTGCAGCAGACTCTAAAGAACGAACAGCAGTTGTACCAACGGCAATAACTCTATGTCCTGCTTTATGGGTATTGATAACTGCATCAGCAACTTCTTTAGTTAAATGAACAAATTCTTTGTGCATATGGTGATTTTTAATGTCATCCTCACGTACAGGCTGGAAGGTACCAGCTCCTACATGTAATGTCACAAAAGCCATATTTACACCAAAAGCTTTTAAATCTTCTAGTTGCTTTTCATCAAAATGAAGACCTGCTGTAGGAGCTGCAACAGCTCCTGGAATCTTTGAATAAACAGTTTGATAACGTTCTTTATCTAAAGACTCATCAGGTCTATCAATGTATGGAGGTAGTGGTATATGACCTACTGCATAAAGAATATCTAATAAAGACTTACCTTCATTAGTTTCTATTTTAAATAAGTCACCATCTCGACCTGTTACAGTTACATCATAGCCACCATCAATATGAATGACTGTTCCAGCCTTTGGAGCTTTACTTGCTTTAATATGAGCTAAAGCCTGAGTTTCTGAGACCATACGCTCAATTAAGAACTCAGCTGCACCACCTGTTTCTTTTTTACCATATAAACGAGCAGGAATAACCTTAGTATCGTTAAATACAAGAAGATCGCCTGGTTCTAAAAATTCTTTAAGATCATAAAAATGCTTATCTCTTGTTTTACCATCTTCACCGTTTAGGCATAGCATTCTACATTCTGTTCTTTCCTTTGAAGGATACTCTGCGATTAACTCTAAAGGTAAATCAAAATTAAAATCACTGCGTAACAACTTAAATGTCCTCTTTTAAACTTGCGCGTATTTTAGCATTTTTATAGGACTTTTAAACTTAAAGAAAACTGATAATTACTAATGTATATCTACATCAATGCCTTTGTTAATAGAAAATAGTTCATGAAAAAGAGAAAATACTTGTCTTTGTAGCTGTGAAGCATTTTCAATTACAGTCGCTTTTTTAAAGAGTCCTTTGACATGATTTGATCGAATTGAAATTCCATATACCTCAATATTGTTTTTATTTGCATAAATAAAAGCATTTTCAACATTGCAAATACTATCAGGCATACCGTCTGTAATAACTAAAATAATATTGCGATTGCACTCAAGCTCATGAGCTTTTTCAAAGGCATACCATAAACCTTGAGCAAGAGGAGTTGAACCTCTTGGTTTTTGGTCAAAACGAGCAGAGATTAATGAGGTTCTCTCATGAGATCTTTTGGCAATTTCAAACTCTGTGGTAAGCCCCGGAAAATAAGTTGCCATTGAATAAACACCATCAATGCCATCTAAGGCAAGACACAAAGATAAGGCCACAGAGCAAGCTTCATCTGCACGAGTTTTATCAAGACCATCGGTTGTAAGCATTGATGAGGAAACATCAACTAAAATATGTACAGAGGTAGAAAAATCCTGTTGCTGTTCTTTATTTTTAAAGATTTTATTCTCGCCTAAGAAAATTTTTTGAGCCTTTTTAGGACAGAGTTTTTTTCCTACAAAAGACGTATGAGCAAAAGCCTCTACATAGCATTTAACATGGTAATGCAACGCATTTCTAATACCGTATGTATTTTCCACGGTATTTATAAAATTGCTATCTCCCTTTCTACACTCAATCTCTTTACACAAGCCAAAATCTTCTCTTGATGAGGTAGAAGATGAAGCGCAATTTTCTTCAACAATTTTGGATAAACTCTTTGATGGGGTTACATTACCAATATCAGACTTGGTACCTAATTTAAATTTAGCCTCTTCTAAATAAAGGCGTTTTTGATATTCATTTTGAGCAAGTCCTTTTTGTTGTTCTATTTCTCTGTACTCAGTTAATAGCGCATCATTAGATTTTAATGAATCCATTTCTGACTGACCGCCTTTTTCTTTAAAAGCATTACACTGATGTTTCAGTATTGAATAAATCTGCCGGCAAAGAGCTAATACATCAGATGATGATTTTGCTTTAGCACACTGTTTTGAAATCAAAGCTATTCTGTTTAAGACCTTTGCATCAAATCTCTTTTTAAGATGAAAAAATAATAGAGCCGCTCTTTTTCGTGAAGAGAAAAACTTTTGACAATAAGCCTGAGCATAGCATTGGATAAAACAAAATAAGACTTTGATAGGTTCTTGGGCTGACAATGTATTACAAAAAGCTCTCCAATCTTTTTCGTAATAATCATTTAACAAAGATAAATTCTCGTATACACCGATATACTCTTTTGCAATTAAAGCCTCTATGCGGCTATCTTCTAAAATATTAAAAAGAGAAAATAAGAAAAAGTCATTTTTTAGATCTGTTTTTTCTAAAAGTGCAAAGTCTGTATAACGAACATGAGATGCTTCGTGAGCTAAATAACCATAGGCTAATCTAGCTTTTGTGGGATCGGAAATATCGAGTCTCGGAATAGTTATAACTTTGCCATTTGTATAAGCACAAGTACCTTGTATTCTTACACTTACTCCAAAAAGCTTGGAGTAATTATTAACCATAATTGGAAGCGCATTTACTAAATTGTTCATATTCTTTCCTTAAAAAAGAAAGCATATAAGCAATAAATCTGACATTGAGCAGTAAATTTTAGGAATATTTTTCGGGCTAGTGTAACTTG
>CAZEXR010000064.1:0-11815 GCA_964516675.1 uncultured Enterobacterales bacterium
TATGAGTGAATCAAGGTTTTGTTAAATTTCCTATGTGGGAAAGTCGAGTTAGTAAATTATATTTATTATGAGTTAAGTCTTAAAGAAGCCTTTAAAAGACTGTATCCTTTGATGCTTTTATCTTCTTTTGTAGGTGTTTTAAATCCTTTTTTTGATGATAAGGAAATTTTTAATTTAGATGGGATCATCATTACAGCAGGATTTATTAGTCTTTTAACTTTATTTTTTAAATCTGTACTTTGCCTTCTCGCTACAAATCTTTTGTTTCATGCAATTGGCATGAATGGTATTTGCTATTCCTTAAAATGTATACACGTACCTTCTGTGTTAATAAGTATGCTTTACCTTATGTATCGCTATTTACTTGTTCTTTTAAAAGAAATTAATAATATGTATCAAAGCTATCTATTAAGGGCTCCAAATCAAAAAGGCATTGCCTTTAAGTATTGGGGAGTATTTATTGGACAACTTTTATTACGAACAATCACCAGAGCACAAAGTATTTATCAGAGCATGCTATTAAGAGGATACAAAGGTGATTTTTATTTAGAAAACAAAGCTGTAAATGTAAATGTTTCGTTTGTTTACGTGATTGTTTGGTGCACTATTTTTATAGTTTTAAGAAACTACAATGTACTAAAAGCGACAGGAGATCTATTTATATAATGTCTATGTTAAGTGTAAAAGATTTATCTTTTTCTTATCAAAATAAGTTAGTAATTGAAGATTTCTCCTTAAATCTAAATCAAAATGAAAATGTAGGTTTAATCGGTGCAAATGGTGCTGGTAAGTCTACCTTCCTAAAGCTATTAGTTGGTCTTTTAGAGTATACAAAAGGGCAAATTGAGGTTGATGGAAATTTGGTTAATAAAAAGAATTATCCTTTAATCAGAAATTTGTTGGGATATGTATTTCAAGATTCAGATAATCAACTATTCTTATCAACAGTCTTTGATGATGTAGCTTTTGGCCCTAAAAACTACAATTTATCAAAAGAAGAAGTTCTAAATAGAGTAGATGCTGCTTTAGATCTTGTAAACATGAAGGATTTTAAAGATAGACTTATCTATACTTTATCAGGTGGTGAGAAAAAACTTGTAGCCATCGCTTCAATTCTTTCATTAACTCCCAAGATGATGCTTTTAGATGAACCATCAGTTGCATTAGATCCTAAAAATCGACGTAATCTAATTGAGATATTAAACAGTGTCAACATTCCTAAAATTATTGCATCTCACGATTTAGATATGATTTTAGATACATGCCCAAGAACCATTTTAATCAATAAAGGCAAGATTGTAGCTGATGGAGAAACATTAGTAATTCTTTCAAATAAGCAAATGCTTGAAGAAAATGGACTGTTACTACCTTTGTCTTTAACCCATTTAAAGTAGGAATTAACATGGATACCAAAGAAATTTTAACAAGAGTACAAGACAATTCCTTATCAATTGATGAAGCCTTAGAAAAATTAAAGACAAGCACAGTTGCCGATTTAGGATTTGCAAATCTTGATATGCAGCGCAAGAGTCGCTCAGGATTTGCCGAGGTTGTATTTTGCCAATCAAAAAATGACCAACATTTAGTATCAATTTTTAAAAAGCTTTACGAGAGTGAGCATCGAGTTTTAGGTACAAGAGCAAATGTTCATCAATATGAACTTATTAAAAAAGAATTTGAAAATGCTTGTTATGATCCAATCTCAAGAATTCTTAAAGTAGACGATGCTCCTGTAGAACTAAAAGGTTATGTTGCAGTGTGTAGTGCAGGAACAGCTGATATGTTTGTAGCTGAAGAAGCTTGTCAAAACTGTGAATACTTTGGAACTAAGGTAGAGAGAGTATTTGATGTTGGTGTAAGTGGTATTCATCGTCTTTTATCAAAGGTTGAAATTCTACAAAAAGCCAATTGCATTATTGCTATTGCAGGAATGGAAGGCGCTCTAGCAAGCGTAATTGGTGGTCTTGTATCAAATCCTGTGATAGCTGTACCTACGTCTGTAGGATATGGAGCCTCTATGCATGGATTGAGTGCTTTGCTTACTATGATTAACTCCTGTGCTAACGGAATTAGCGTGGTTAATATTGATAATGGTTATGGCGCAGGCTATATCGCAACTCAAATAAATCGTCTTGCATTAAAACACTAATAAGAGAAAGAATATGACAGCATTATATTTAGAATGTAATAGTGGTATTAGCGGTGATATGACTGTTGCTGCCTTACTTGATTTAGGTGCTAATGAAAACATGCTTAAAGCGCATTTGTCATGTTTATCAATTAAAGGTTTTAAAGTTAACCTAAGCAAGGTTCAAAAACAGGGGATAAGTGCTTTAGATTTTGACGTAATTTTAGATATAGATAATCATGATCATGACATGAATTATCTACATGGTTCCAAAACATCATCAAGTATTAAACCAATATCAGAAATTTTACAAAATGGTGTTTTAAATTTATCTAAAGCACCTTGTAAAACAATAGGACAGAAGATTCATCATTCACATCGTGGCTTAAAAGAAATCAATGAGATTATTGAATTATCAACATTTTCTGCAAGGACTAAAGCTATAGCCAAAAGAATTTTTGATATTTTATCTAGTGCAGAAAGTAAAGCTCATGGAATAGAGAAGGATAAAGTTTATTTTCATGAAGTAGGTGCGATTGATTCAATTGTAGATATTTTATCTATAGCTTTTTGTCTAGATGATTTAGGTATTGATGAGGTTTATGTTCCATATATTTGTGAGGGCTACGGTACTATAAATTGTCAGCATGGAACTTTGCCAATACCAGTTCCTGCTGTGGCTAATATTGTAAGTGAGCATCATTTAAACTTAAGAATGACAGCTGTTGAAGGAGAGTTAACAACACCAACTGGTGCAGCTACTATTGCGGCAATAAAAACTTTTGATAAATTACCAGAAAATTTTAGAATTCAAAAAATAGGTATAGGTGCGGGTAAGCGAGATTATAACTGTCCTGGTATTTTACGTGCTATGTTAATTCAAGCAGATGAAAATGATAATTTTAAAAATTCAGATAAAGACAAGTTATATAAATTAGAGACTAACCTTGATGATTGTACATCCGAGTGTTTAGGTTTTGTAATGGAGCAACTCTTTAATTTAGGTTGTAATGATGTCTACTTCAAATCTATTTACATGAAGAAAAACAGACCAGCCTATGAGTTAAATGTCCTTGTTTGCGAAGATAAAGTTTTAAAAGCTCAAGAGCTTATCTTTAATCACACAACCTCAATAGGAATTCGCTCATATCCGGTGTCAAGAGCAATTCTAAAGCGAGAGTGCAAAGTTATTGAATCTGATCTTGGGGATATTCGTGTAAAAGAATGCATACTTCCTAATGGCAAGAAAAGAACTTATTTAGAATATGAAATTGTAAAAGAATTAGCTCTAAAACTGCAAAAGCCATATCAGGAAATGGTTGAGATTATAAAGTCTAAGCTAAAGCTTTAACGTATAGGTCAGTTATGCAAAATAAAATAAAAGAACTAAATCTGTTTTTTGAAAAGCTATGTTCAAAAGACATCATCGTAGCCTTTTCTGGTGGTGTTGATAGTACTCTTGTACTAAAACTTGCTTTAGAGGCTTCTAAAAAATACCAGACCAAAGTTTATGCTTTAACAATACAGACAAGCCTTCATCCAATGAATGAATTATCTGAATCAAAGAAATTGGCTAAGGATTTAGGCGTAACTGAACATCTTGTTTTGACTGTTAATGAATTAACTAATAGCAAAATTTTAACAAATTCAATAGACAGATGTTACCAATGTAAAAAGTTCATTTTTACAAAAGCTTTAGATTTTGCTCAAAATTTAAATATCAGAACAATTGTTGATGGAACAAATGAAGATGATATGCATTTGTATAGACCCGGTATTAAGGCATTAAATGAATTAGGAATAATAAGTCCTCTTGCTTTAACTCATACTACAAAACAAGAAGTAAGAGCTGTAGCCTCACACTATGGACTGTCTGTTGCATCAAAGCCTTCTGCTCCATGTTTAGCTACAAGATTTCCTTATGATACTAATATAAGTATTGATGATTTAAAGAAAGTAGGGCTTGCAGAGGAGTATCTTAAAAAATTAGGTTTTAATGATTTAATAGTACGGATACATGGAAATATTGCAAGAATTGAAGTCCCTATAGATGCTTTTTCAAGTGTATTAGAAAAAAGGGAAGAAATAATTACCATTCTTAAAAATATTGGATATACATACGTAACATTAGATTTGGGTGGAATAAAATCAGGATCGATGAATATAGAAATATTAAGAAAATAATAGAGAAGGCAAATTAAAAGGGGAAAATCAAAGATGTTCCCCTTCTTTATAAATCTAGTGAAAGATTTTAGCTAGTGCACACAAGCAACTAGACTAATTCAGCCATGTCTTGCGACTAGGTCCGTGATTAGTAAAGTCTAGTGTGGCGCGCATTTTCGCGGGCCAACTTTTTGGCGTGACGCTTAATTGCAGAAGCCTTTGTACGCTTACGTACAGTTGTTGGCTTCTCGTAGAATTCACGGGCTCTTACATCGGCTAAAATACCGGCTTTTTCGCAAGAGCGCTTGAAACGTCTTAAGGCAACGTCAAATGGCTCGTTCTCACGTACTTTTATGACTGGCATGTGGTAAACCACCTCACTTATTAATTTCCAATGTCATAGACAATAGGTCTATTGACGGTAAAAACAGAGGCGATTATACATAAAAAGACCTTTTCTGTAAATAAAAATTAATGTAAGAACGTATGATTTGTGCGTTTATGCCACATTTTTGACATTTAATTTAATTGCTTTGAAACTAAAGTTCCTAGATAGCATGCAATTATTGCTACAAAAACATTCAATAAAATATTAGTTAGAGCACTTGTAATCATGCGACTTTCGATTAAGGATAAAGTATCAAATGAGAATGTAGAGAAGGTTGTAAGACCACCTAATAATCCTGCTGTCAGAAAAGATTTTAGATTTGGTGTTGAATTTAAGCTAGGAAGAGTTAGAAAAATACCAATTATAAAAGATCCAATAATATTTACAGTTAAGGTTGCATAAGGGAATCCTGATAGAAATGTAATTTTACTAATGCCTATACCTGTAAGAGCGCGAAGAATTGCTCCACAAAAGCCACCTAAACCTACACATAAAAGATTAATTAACATTTTAGTACCTCTATGCGTATAATTTAACATATTTTTAAGAGGTGAAACATGCTTGCATTACTACAGCGCGTTAACTACGCCAAGGTTGAAGTTGAAGGTAAAGTTTGCGGAGAAATTCAAAAAGGTATTCTTGCTTTTATCGGTCTTGAAAAAGGAGATGATGAGGCAAAATGCAAACGTATGTTTGATAAGATTTTAAAGTATCGTATGTTTTATGACGAGAATGAAAAATTAAACTACAACGTAACTCAGATAGACGGTAATGTTTTACTCGTATCTCAGTTTACAATAGCAGCTAATACTAAAGCAGGTAATAGACCTAGCTTTGATCCTGCCATGGCACCAAATGATGCCAAAGAATTGTATGCTAAGTTTGTTGCATATGCTCATACTCAGTTACCCTCAGTTCAAGAAGGAATATTTGCAGCAGATATGCAAGTAACATTACAAAACGATGGTCCTGTAACTTTCATGCTACAGATGTAGTTTTGATTAACTATATCCATAGAAATTTGATAAAATGAGCAGTCAAATTTTTTTAAGAGAAGAAAAATGCGTATTTTAGGAATCGAAAGCTCTTGTGATGAGACTGGTGTAGCCATTTATGATGATGAAAAAGGCTTAATCTCTCATGCACTTCATACTCAAATAGCAATGCATGCTGAGTATGGTGGAGTTGTGCCTGAATTAGCATCACGCGATCACATTAAAAGAGTAGTTCCATTAGTAAGATTAGCTTTAAAACAAGCTGATATGGAATTAAAAGATGTTTGCGCAATTGCATATACGGCAGGTCCTGGTTTAATAGGCGCTCTTTTAGCAGGAGCCATGGAAGCAGGTGCCCTAGCTTATGGTCTTGGTATTCCTTGTGTGCCTGTTCATCATATGGAAGGACACTTACTAGCACCTATGTTAGAGGATGAAAAGCCAAAATTACCATTTGTAGCTTTGTTAATCTCAGGTGGTCACACCTTACTAATTAAAGTTGAAAAACCTGGCGTTTATGAGCTTATTGGTCAATCTGTTGATGATGCAGCAGGTGAAGCTTTTGATAAAACAGCAAAGCTTTTAGGTATTCCTTATCCTGGTGGTCCTGGTCTTGAAAAGCTAGCAACAAAAGGCAAGAGTGGCGTATTTACATTTCCACGCCCAATGATTAAAAATCCTAATTGTGATTTTAGCTTTGCAGGATTAAAGACTGCTGTTTTAAATGCAACTCTTGAACATAAAGATGATCTAGAAGAGGTTAAAGCTGACATTGCAAAGGGCTTTACTGAGGCTATTTCTGAGACTTTAGAAATTAAGTGTAAGCGTGCTTTAAAACAAACTGGTCTTAAAACACTTGTTGTTGCAGGTGGTGTAAGTGCTAATACAGATATTAGAAGCAGACTTCAGAATTTAATGGATAGAATGCATGGCCAAGCTTTCTTTGCTCGTAGAGAGTTCTGTACTGATAATGGTGCAATGATTGCACAAGTTGGTATGTTACGCTACAAAGCAGGTCAATTTGGCGATGGAAAGATTAAAGTGTTCCCTCGTTGGCCTTTATCACAGCTAAAGGCTTTATAAATGGATAAGGTCTTTGTAAATAACTTAAAAGTTGAGTGTATTATCGGTATACTTGATTATGAAAGAGTTAAAACACAGCCTTTGATAGTATCTATTGAGTTAGATATTGATCTTAAAGAGGCAGGACAGACTGGTGACTTAGATAAAAGTATTAACTATGCAAGTTTGTCTGAACGTGTAAAAGCATATATCATAGAGCGAAAAGCTAGACTTTTAGAAGAGTTAGGCGTTGAGTTATGTGATTTAATACTAAAAGAATTCAAAACAGAGTCTGTTACTATTAAGCTAGAAAAACCTCTAGCAGTAGCAGATGCTCAGAGTGTTGGTGTACAGATATCAAAAAAAAGTGGAGTTAAACATGACAACTAGAGTGTACCTAGGTATCGGTTCAAATTTAAATAGAGAAAATGCTTTAAGATTTGCTGTTGCAAAAATAGAACCTTTATTAAAGAATTTTGTTAAATCTTCAATTTGGGTAAGCAAGCCTGTAAGAGCAGGTGAGCCTGATTACTATAATATGGTAGTAGGTGGTGATACAGAAGCTTCTTTAGAAGATTTCTATGCTTGTCTTATGAAGATTGAGCAGCTAGCTGGTACTGAGTTAATGTTTAACAACGGCACAAACTTCGGTTTAAAGCGTCGTCTTGATATTGATGTACTTGTGTTTGGTGATACCATTACTGCATCTCCTTGCAAGATCCCTCGTCATGATATTCAAGATTATCCATTTGTAACTTGTCCTCTAAATGAAATTGATCCTAACTTAGTTCATCCTTTATTAAAGGTTAAAGTAAGTGAGATTTGGGCTGAGATGGAGCCTCGTTTACCTGATAATAAGAAAGTAACTAAAGCAGAGATAGATTGGTCTGCAGAAGTGCCACAATGGAATAATGTTAAGGACTAGTTTATGAGTCTTTTACATGTTTTTGTACTGTCTTTAATTCAGGGGTTAACTGAATTTTTGCCGGTATCATCAAGTGCACACTTAATATTCCCCTCAAAGCTATTAGGTTGGCCTGATCAGGGTATTGCTTTTGATGTTGCTGTGCATGTAGGTACCTTATTTGCAGTTATGATTTATTACTGTGCTGATCTTGTTAAGATTGGTACCTATACTATTGAAGCTTGTGTTAAGAGAAAACAAACTCCAATTTCTAAAATAGGATTTTGTGTAATTATTGCTACTATCCCTACCTGTATTGCAGGTCTTTTCTTTGAAAAGACTATATCTTCAATAATTAGAGATAGCATTGAAGTAATTGCATATACCACTATTGGTTATGGTATTTTGCTTGGTCTTGCTTCATACGTTAACAAACGCATGTTATGGCGTAATATCGATCATATGCAAGGAGCAAGACCAGACTCATTGCGTTCATTGACATATGCTCAAGCAATTACTATAGGATTAGCTCAAGCTTTAGCTATTATCCCTGGTACATCTCGCTCTGGTATTACTCTTACTGCAGGTCTCTTTATGGGAATGAAATCAGAGTCAGCAGCTCGTTTTAGTTTCCTATTATCAATTCCTGTAATTATGGCTTCAGGCTTATTTGAAGCTCTTAAGCTTTATAAAGAGCAGACATTGGAGTTGCAATGGGTTAATTTAATCCTAGGCGCTTTAATTTCTTTCTTTGTTGCAATTATTGTAATTCACCTATTCTTAAAATTTATTGCAAAGTCAGGTATGGCTGTATTTGTAATTTATAGAATAATATTAGGTTGTTTATTACTTTGGATGTTCTAGCAAAAGCTTTGTAATATAAATAAGGCAGACTTTTTAGTCTGCCTTTTTAATACCATTAACTAGATCCTAACCTTAAAAAATCCCTTTTGATGAAGAACTTTATTCTGAGGTTTTCTCTCATAGGTAATATCTTTAGGTTTTATATTAGCCGGAACTTCGTTATTAGAGTCATCAAGTTCATTTAATGGAATGGTTTTAACGTATTCTTCAATAAGTAAAGCTCGTTTTTCCATCATTTTCTCGCCAATATCTTTACCGATAAAGCCAAGTTCTACAAATTCCTTTGCTTTTACTTCCTGACAAATTGAAAACATTTGTAAAAAGTAATCAGCACGAGGAAATGGTCTATCTTCAAAACCTTTACGTCCTAAGAAATCGCATTTACAGCATAAGGTAAATGGCTCAACTCTTTCTGGCCTACGCCAAGCATCTAGTTTATTAAATAAAGTTACTATTCCTTCAGGACCATTTCTGTATAAATGGTGCATCTCTGAGTGATATAGCACCACAAGATGAGCAAATTGCTCGTATTCTACAGGTACTTTTAAACGCTGACATAAACACTTTAAAGGTTTTTCACCTAATTGATTGTGTAAACGGTGGTGCGGCCAAAGAATAGTAGGTGTTTCACCTTTTCCTAAATCATGGCAAAGCATAGCAAAACGGGTAACAGGACAATCTGTTTCACTTGCACATTTTTTTAAAGTCATGCAAGTGTGAATTCCTGAATCAATCTCAGGATGCCAACGCATAGGTCCTGGAATGCCAAAAAGTTTATCAACCTCTGGTAATACTTCTTTTAAAGCTTCAACCTCGCGTAGTGCAAGAATAAACTCCTCAGGGGATTTTGTTGATAAAGCTTTTTGAAGTTCAATAAAAATTCTCTCAGGAGTTAGGGCTTTTAGCTCTCCTGATAGAGCAATTTTTCTCATTAGCTCTTTTGTTTCAGGTGCAATAGTAAAACCTAGATAACAAAAGCGTGCATAAAATCTGGCGACTCTTAATACACGAAGAGGATCTTCTACAAAAGCACCAGATACATGACGCAATACTTTATTTTTTAAATCATCGACACCATGGAATGGATCGTATAACTTACCATCTTCATCCATGGCAATGGCATTGATGGTTAAGTCTCTACGGATTAAATCTTCTTCAAGTGTAATATTCTCGTTGAAGTCGCAGTTAAAACCTAGGTAGCCATGACCGTTTTTTCTTTCGGTTCTTGCTAAGGCGTATTCTTCATGAGTCTTAGGATGCAAGAATACAGGGAAATCTTGACCCACTTGTGAAAAGCCATTTTTAAGCATATTTTCAACTGTAGATCCAACAACAACGTAGTCTCTATCAGCTTTATCAATACCTAAAAGCTTATCTCTTACAGCGCCACCAACTAAATATACTTGCATTGATTATCCTTTATCTTTTACTACTTAAAATTCTAGCAAAAATCTTGATTTAAATCACGAAAAATAAAGTTATAAAAATTTAAGAATGAACTTTGATTTATAAAAAAGCTAACAAAATAAATATGTTATATGCAATTACTGAGTTTTATCTAAAGTGATAATCAAAAGCATTTAGTTATCCTTAAACTAGTTTAATTGCTGTAAAATAGGTAAGTGTTTATTTATCTCAAAGTATGACTTTGATTTAGATTATTTTTCATCTTGTATGATTTAATACAGATGAGTTTTTTAACATTTTAGAATTTAAATGTTATAGATGGACTTTTAGATAGATTATGAATACTTCAAAAAAGAATTACCATCACGGAGATTTGAAGAATGCCTTAATGTCAGAGGGGATTTTTATGATCAACGAATGTGGCATTGAAAATTTCTCTTTTAATAAACTTGCTAAAAAATGCTCTGTAACACCTCCTGCAATTTACTCTCACTTTGAATCTAAAGATGATTTATTAAACGCTATTAAAGAAAAAGTTCTAGAGGATTTTGAGTTGTTCTTATTTAGAACCCCAAGATACCCATCTGGCGGTTATGACATCCTAGAATTTGGCCTAAATTACATTAAATTCTTTGTTTCAAATCCACACTATTTCCATTTTCTTTGGAAGTTTTCTGATAAGCCTATTAACCTTGATAATATCCATTGTCCTGATAACCCTGTACCTTTTTTAATGTTTAAAGATAGTGTGCTTAAAATACCTGAATATCAGCAACTTCCTGAGCCAAGATTAGTTCAAAGCATTCTTTCAAAGTGGGCAATGGTAATTGGTCTTTGTTATACCATTATCAATAATCACTCAATTTATTCTGGTGATTACTTGTCAATGTGTCGCAAAGTTCTGTTAGAAAATCTTGTCATGTAGCTCATTTATAAGTTATTTCTTTCGTTTACCTTCATTGAATTGGAAATAAACTTAATGCCATTAAGTTTATTGTGTGATGTGTTTCACAAAAATACATAGCCTTGATTTTATTCTTTATCTTAATAGTATTAAGATTGTTTTAGAAATTCTTACTCTCATTTGGTATTTACATGAAGATTCTTGCTAATAAATCTTTTGCCTTAAAAGGATATTTCAGTGCACCTACATTAGGAAATGTGGGAATAGGTAAAGTTTTTTCTTGTGATAGAGAAGATAGTTCTAGCTTATGGCAAAAGGGAAAAGAATTAACGGTTGATGTAAGTTCATTATGGTCAGATGGAACCTTTGTAAAAGATGCTTATTCAGGAAAAAAAAAACTAAAGTACACAATGGAAAGGTAACCTTAACTCCTGATGATAACAGTAACGGAATATTACTTTTAAAAAAGGATGAGACAAAAGAACAAGAGGTATTTTCTTGGGATAATGCGATTATTTATTTTGCATTAACTGACAGATTTTATAATGGCGATCCATCTAATGACCATTGTTTTGGTAGAAGAAATGATTACCCTAAAGAAATTAACTGTGGTACATGGCATGGTGGAGACTTTAAAGGTCTTACCTCTAAACTTGATTACTTAAAAAAACTAGGCGTTAATGCAATTTGGATCTCTCCTATTGTTGAACAAATTCATGGATTTGATGGTCAGGGGCCTAATGGCGAATTTCCTGTTTATGCCTGTCATGGTTATTGGGCATCTGACTTTACCATGCTTGATCCAAACTTTGGCACAGAAGACGACTTCAGAGAATTTGTTGATTCTGCTCATTCAAAAGGTATAAGAGTAGTTGTTGATATTGTGATGAATCATGTTGGATATCATAACCTTGCTGATATGCAGGACAATGGTTTTCCTCAAATCCCTCTCTGTCAAACTACTTCCTAATATATAATCAGGAAAGTATAGGAGGATCTT
>CAZEXR010000065.1:0-7194 GCA_964516675.1 uncultured Enterobacterales bacterium
TTCATTAAACTGTTAACGTTCATTTATAAAAAATATTAAACAAAAATAGAGGTTTTATCTGTGATATGTGGCAATATTTAGTTTTCTTATGATGAAATTTTGATTTACATCAAATAAATAGAGTATTAAAAGTATGAAAAAAATGCAAAATACTTAAAAAAGATAACGTTAAGATAATCTTAATGGAGTGTTATATACATGCAATAAAAAAAGTTTTACGCTTTGTTATTTTTTAGCGTAAAACCTTTTTTAGATTAGGCGTGAAACTTATTTAAACAGTGTTCACATACACCAGATAAATTTACACTACACTTTTGAATCTGGTTTTTAGTGTTTTTTGCAAATAAAGCATGTATTTCCACATAGTTGCGAATATGGATATCACTTACTTGATGGCATTCTGTGCAATAAAAATGAGCATGAGGCATTGGGTTTGGGTCAAAGTGAGTAATACCATCACCGACAACAATTGCCTGAATTTCACCAATATCCTTAAGGTACATTAGATTTCTGTATACAGTACCTAATGACATTCTTGGATATTCTTCCTTAATTTCGTTATAAAGTTTTTCTGCTGTTGGATGATCAATTCTTCCTGACAGATAGTCTCTGATAACGTTGCGCTGTTTACTGTTCCTTCGTTGGAGCATTTTAACCTCATCAAAACGATATTATGACAATTAGTCAACAAAACGACATAGCGATAGAAATTTAAAATTATAGTTATATTTGTTATTGTATTTTTAGTGTAAACTTTATTTTACCTTAATCAATATATAAATATAAGTTATGTTGATTGTATCACATAAATAATAATAATTCTTATTAAGGTTATCAAGAGTGATTAGTTTTACTTCTTTTAATAGATATGACAGTAAGATGTGAAAGCAGTAGTAATAGAAGTACAGAACACATAGTAAAAACAGCTCGTTCTCCATCTAAGTAAACTGTTATTCCACAAATTATTGGTCCACAGAAGTTGCCAAACTGTCCAGCACTATAGGTCATTGAAAAAGCTTTAGCTTGTGAATGCTTTTTAATATGTTTGGCTGTAATTGAGTGTACTGCAGGGGTAGTAGCACAGATACATAGACCAAATAGGAATTGAATAAGAGCAAATACATAAATATTCTGTACATTTGCTTGAAACAAATAAAGTAAGGAAGCAAAGAAGCTACTTAAAATCAGAACTTTTAAAAAGCCTTTAGATCCACCAATTTTACCCCATAAAGGAGAAGCTATAGCTCCTGCTAGACCTGATAGGGAGAAGATTAAACCTGATAACACAATTGCATCTTTTGAACCTGTAAGAGATGATACAAATGACGCTAACACAGGGACAATCATCATAATTACTGCTGCATTTACAAATATGCATGAACTTAAAGATTGCATGATTGGATCTTTAATAAGTTGCTTTAAAGTAGTCTTATCAATATCTTCTATTTCAGTGTAGTTTGTTTTGGTGTCTTTTAAGAAACATAGGTTGATTACACTAATTAAAAGGGCTACAACAGCTACAGATATAAAACATATCTTTACAGAAAATAGTTCACTTATAAAACCACCAATGCAAGGACCGATGATAGTGCCTAGCAAATTAGCACTTTGTATCAGTCCCATGTTAAAGCCTGTTTTTTGATTTTCATCATTTAAATTTGCTGCAAAGGCGATAATAGCTGGAGTCATTCCACAAGCTAAGCCTTGGAAAGCTCTTGCAAATATAAGCTGTAAAGGGGTAGTTGCTAGATAACAAAAAAAGTAGGATAAGGCCATCAGTAAACTAACACGCATGAGCATGTTTTTTTTGCCAAATTTATCTGCAAAGTGTCCCCACAGTGGAGAAATAAAGATACTAATAATGAAGGTTGCTGAATATGACAATGCGATGAAAAGATTTAGATATTCACTAGATGATTGTAAGTCGTTTTTTATATAAATAGGTAAGAATGGTAGTACTAGTGTGTTAGAACTACTCATTAAAAACATATTTGTAATTAAGATTACTAATGTAAGATTTCTAGAATTCATCATAAGGAAATTATAACTAGAATTAACAACAAAAACTGATTGATAAATCAATTATTAAGATTATTTTCTTGGATTTATTTTATTACTATTAGATTAGTAATTCTTTTTGTTTTGAAGTTCTTTTGATGCCTCAGCTTTTATTCTGGTCATATAGTCATGGTTATTCTCTTTATTATCTGCGTGATTTGATGCATTGGATTTTTCTTTAAATTCATTTGATGCAAAAAATAAAAGATATATACCGATTAGTAAAAGAATGCCACCAGAAATTAGATAAACTGAATTAAAAGCAAGAATCGTTACAATTAGTCCTCCTAAAATTGGACCAATTGCACCACCTATCATTTGAGCTGAAAATAATAGTCCAAAGCCAACACCTCTTGATGCAGGAGGAGTTAGCAATACTAAAATTGAATTAGCTGAAGGAAAAATTCCAGAAAAACCTAGTCCACAGAAGAATTGCATAGCACCAAACCATAGTAAATGCTTAGGTAATCCCTGACACATCATAAGTGCGCCTGCACAGATAAAGGCTGCTGTAATAGTTTTGGCAAATCCTAGTTTTTGTCCTGCTTTTCCCCAGAAAGGAGATGCAATGGCTCCTGCTATTCCACCTAAAGATAGAATAAAACCTGATAGTAAAACTGCATTGTCATCTGGCCCTGAAAGTTCTTGTACATACAAAGCCACAATTGGCTGGATCTGCATTATTACAAGATTTGTTAAACCAACACACATAAGAAGAAGAGCAATGTTTCTATCCTTTATCATTGTCATATATGAAACACCATCTTTTGATGCATCTTTGTTTTCTTTTGTTTTTGGTGGTTCTTTAATTACAAAAATGGTAATTAAACAGATAGATAAAAGTACGGCCGAGCTTATAAAGAATGAGTTTCTCATGCCAAAGCTAGTAGCAAGAAGACCTCCAAATAAGGGTCCTAAAATACCGCCACAAATATTAGCACTTTGCATTAGCCCCATGCTAAAACCCAATTTATTCTTGGGAACATAGGCAGATATCATTACAAGACAAGCAGGCCAAAGTCCTGCAGCAACACCTTGAAAAGCTCTAACTAAAAATAATTGGAAGGGAGTTTGAACAATACCACCTAGAAAATAGGTGATAGCAATAAGAATAGATGATCTGATAATCATAGGCTTTTTACCCATTTTATCAGAGAGCTTACCCCATAAAGGAGCTACAAAGGCAGAAACTGCAAATGTAATTGCATAGGTGAAACCCGACCATAAGCTCACAAGAGATGCATCTGCATTTAGTTCTTTTTGCATATAAATAGGCAAAAAAGGAATTAGCATTGTATAGCTCGAGCTCATCAAAAGAGCAAAAGATACCATTAAAACAACAACTAATTTCCAATTCATAAACTTAATTACCTATTATTAAAGACTAAATTATACTACTTTGATAGGTTATTTAATTTTGTGAGGAAAAAAGATTTGTAGAGTTTTTTTATCGTTTTTTCCAAATGTATAACTGCCCAAAATGCTGAAAATAAATCCAATGCTAGTGCCTATTACAATATTGTGAAAGGCAAATAATTTAAAACCTGTAGCCATGCATAATGTATAAACTCCAAGTCCAAAGATAACACCTAATAATGCTCCAGCTGCATTCATATTCTTCCAGAATAAACCTAATACTAAAGGCCATAAAAATGCTGATTCAAGTCCACCAAAGGCAAACAGGTTAACCCAAACGACAATACTTTGGGGATAAAGAGCTAGTAAAATGGAAATTAGACCAATAAATCCTGTAATAAAGACTGTAGCTAATTTGTTTTTAGAAAAAAGTTCTGTTTTATCCTCATCAGATTGAAATTGCTTATATAGGTCAGAGACTACAGCAGATGATGCTGAAATAAGTAATGAACTTACTGTAGACATGGTTGCAGCTAATGGTCCAATAATCGTAATTCCAGATAAAATTGGATGCATATGAAGTGCGATTAAAAGAGGAACTACTGCATCTGTTCCATTATCAGGTTTAATTGTAATCACACCTCGTGATAGAACACCTAATAGAGTCATTCCAATCATAAGAGCTCCACAAACTAATGTGGCAACAAACGTAGCTGTATGTAAGTCACTTGTCCTTTTATATGATAGAGCTCTAACTGCAGATTGTGGTAGGCCAATTGTACAAAAACCAACTAATAGCCAAGCAGAAAATAAAAGAGTGTAAGGTAGAGCTCCATCAGCTGTAACCTTTAAATTTCTTGAAATACCATCAGGTCCGATATTAACTTTTGAGATAGTATCCATAATGCCTTGTAAACCATTGCCATCTTTTAAAATCACATAGCCTAAAGAGAACATACCAACAAGCATTAAAATTGCACAAATTGTGTCAGTAAGTACCACTGCTCTGTAGCCTGAAGACGTATAAATTACAGTTACAGATGCAAAAAGAATTAGTCCAAACTTGTAATCAAGACCCGTAATTGCAGCAAAAATCTGAGCTCCACCGATGAATTGACCTACTACCATTGCAGTAAAAAAGATTAAAAGAACAACTGCAAGAAGCAAAGTTAATGATTTGTTGTTATATCGTGCGTGAAGAACATCAATGATAGTAAAGGCGTTTATTTTACGAGCAATTACAGCAAGCTTTTTACCAACAATACCTAATAGCAAAAAACCTGTGATAATTTGAGGAGCTGCAAAAACAACCCAACCAAAACCAAGATCCCATGCAACCCCTGGTCCTGAGATAAATGAGCTTACAGAACCATAGGTTGCAACTAAGGTCATAGCAAGAACAATTCCACCTAAAGAGCGGTTTGCAACGAAGTATTCCTTTTTAAAGTTAGTACATTTTTTTATATCTCTTCTAGCATAAAAGCTTACAGCGATTAAAAGAGATAAAAAAATAAAAATAGGAATTAAAGTTAAGCTTGAGTTAATGTTCATTATCGGTATTGCTTGGTTCATCATCAAGAGAGAAGTTTTTCATGAAGAACTTAATTAAAATGATTACACCTATAACTGAAAGTATATATCCACCAATGCAGGATACTACAAACCATAAGGGCATTAAAAATAGGGTAGTTGTGTAATTTTGTAGAAGAAAAATTGACAACCAAAAGAACAGCGTAATAACAATAGCTAAAACTAAAGTAGCTTTAGCTTCTTTGTCCATCTGGACGAATTTGTCTTTGTAAGAATCTATATTTTTCATAAAAATAAAGCAGCGCTAGGCGCTGCCTTTTATTCTATTTAACTAAATTTTTGATAAGTTTTTTTAAATCATCTTTAAGCTCAGGGTTTCTAAGAGCATACTCGATGAAAGTCTTAACATAACCTAACTTATTACCACAATCGTGTGATTTACCAACAATGTTATAGGCTTGAATATCCATCATTTGCATTAGTAAATCAATTGTATCTGTAAGTTGGAATTCACCACCAGCTCCAATAGGTGTCTTTCTAAATAATGACCAAATTTCTGCAGGTAATACGTAACGACCTACAACAGCATAATCAGAAGGAGCCTCTTCAATCTTTGGTTTTTCAACCATAGATATAATTTTCTCAGATTCGCCTTCCTTTAATTCTTTTCCGCCGATGTTAACAACACCATAGCTAGATACACTTTCGTGAGGAACCTTTTCAACCATAATCTGAGGTGCTCCTGATTCTTCAAAGCGTCTAATCATGGCAGATAGATTATCTTGTTTTGGGTTTGATGCTACATCATCAATAATCACATCAGGTAGGATAACCGCAAATGGATTCTTTCCTACGATTGGCATTGCACATGAAATAGCATGTGATAGGCCTTTTGATTCACCTTGACGAACATTAAGAATAGATACATCAGGAGGAATAATATTTTGAACCTCTGATAATAGCTGACGCTTAACACGTTTTTCAAGAGTAGCTTCTAGCTCAAAAGATTTATCAAAATGGTTCTCAATTGCATTTTTTGAAGCATGGGTTACAAGTACAATATTTTTAATTCCTGCTTCAATTGCTTCTTGAACAACATATTGAATTAAAGGTTTATCAACCAAAGGCATCATTTCTTTAGGAATAGCTTTTGTAGCAGGCAATAATCTTGTACCTAATCCTGCAACAGGAATAACAGCGTATTTAATATTTCCAAAATTCTGATCTGGCATTTTTTTCTCCAATATTATGCTTGCTTATTGTCGTCTTCTTTCAATATTTCAGGGTATTTTTTAATTAGAATTCCACCACATAGAAGAGCGAATACTCCATTTAAAATTGCGTTACCAAAGGTTTTGTAGTCTACCCATAGATTTTCAGCTTGCTGCTCTGTGATACCAAATAAATCTGGTAGGTAAAAGGCAATCACAACATTTAGTAAGCCAGCAAAGATAAAGAAAACCATCCAACTTAAAGATAAGGTTGCAAAGGCTTGCTCAGGTAGTTTTATTTCTTTGTCAAAAAGCATTGAAAAAGGGTTTTTCTTTAATAGGAACTGACACACAAAGATAGCTAAAGCAAAAAGCATATTAACCACAGTTACCTTCCATTTAATGATTGTAGGATCATTAAGTAATACAGTTGGTAAACCAAAGATAATTACAGCAACTACCAAAAAAATCTGCATTTTTGCAATCTTTTTAGTCATAAAGTATTCAATCATGGTTGCAAGTACGCATCCTACAATAATGACACCTGTTGCAAGAACAAGATCTTTTGTAGTTTTATAAACTAAGAACCAAGCGATTACTGGTAGAAGCTGAATAATTTTAAGTAACATATTTTTCCCATTTATTTGTTTTTAGTTTCTGTATCTTCACTTATTTTTTCGATATCTGTTTTATTTTCAGTATCGTTGATTTGTTCTGTAACTTCTTTATCATCTATATTTTTAGTTTCTACCTTGATTTTTTGCAGATGTTCCTTTTGCAATAGCTCATCAATCTGTTCTTGTGTAAACAAAGAATAATCTTTTACTTCTGGCTCTTTCATACGAGAGTAGTAGATGCCTTGATTGTCAGCTTTAATAATTTTGATTTCTTCATTTAAAAATCTAATTATGTTTCCAAGAGATAAGTCATAATTTAATGTTGGTTTGCTTATAGAATTGCAATCATTTATTGCAAAACGAAGAGTATCACCAACTCTACCAAAGTAAACTAAAGATGGAGCACACAGACCTGTTGTAGT
>CAZEXR010000065.1:7294-11630 GCA_964516675.1 uncultured Enterobacterales bacterium
ATTGCACCTGATTTAGTATCAAATGGAACAATTAAGAATCGATTAAAACAAGTTTTATCTGCGATTTTGAGCGAAGAACCAACAGCAGCAAAAGCTGTTTCATTTGTCTTTGGGCGATAAGAGGTTGTGCATACATTACTATTAGTATCAGCAAAGACACTAAAGCTGTATGTAAACATAACACCGACATATAATAGAATTGATTTCTTCATGATGCCATTATAGCAAATTGTAGATTTTAAAACTTTTGATTAGTATATAAGTATTTAAATTTGGTGGTTTTTTGGAGTGATATCACATCAAACCACCAAATAATATTAGTCGTTAAAGATTCCAAAGTGTTCCATTGAAAATGCAACACGCTCTTTAAGAGATAGACGATGTTTTTTGGTTAATGCCTCAATTAGTCTTAGTCGCGGTAAAAGACCAGCATTATTACAAATTTGAATTGCAAGACCAGGTCGAGCATTTAGCTCTAAAAGCATTGGGCCTTTATCTCTATCTAAAACAATATCGGTGCCTATATATCCAAGACCTGACATATCATAGCAAGATGCTGCTAATTCTAAAACTTCCTGCCAATGAGGCACTCTTAAAAGGGCTAACTCCTTATCAGTATCAGGATGAAGGGTGATAGGATCATTATGCTGAACAGCTCTTACAGCTCTGCCTGTACGAACACAAATACCAACACCTACGGCTCCTTGATGTAAGTTTGCCTTACCATCAGAAGCTGCTGTTGATAATCTCATCATGCACATAACAGGGAAGCCTTGGAACACGATAACACGAGTATCAGGCACACCATCATAGCTGTATCCTGAGAATACATAATCAAAGTGGATAAGATCTTCAATTAAGGCAACATCTTGTTTACCACCAAGTGAGAATAAGCCAGCAAGAATATTAGTAATATGTCTTTTTAGTTCATGCTCTGTGATTTCTTGACCTGATGTCTTAATAAAATTGCCTGCAATTTTAGATTTATCTTTTACAACTAAAATACCTTTACCACCAGAGCCATGAGCTGGCTTGATACAGAATTCCGTATGGTCACCAATGAGGTTTAATACATCTGCAACTTGAGGTTGGTTTTCAATTGAGCCTAAAAGAATAGGTGTCTTTACATGGTTCTCAATAGCAATCTTTTTAGTTAAAAGCTTGTTATCAACAAGTGGGTATAAATTTCTTTTATTATAGCGACCAATGTAATTTACATTACGCTGATTCATACCCATGATACCATCCTCAGCCATTTCAAATGGAGAGGCATATCTATCCTTAATTTCAACTAATTTAGATAGAAGATTCATTACTCATGATCCTTCTTTTGTTCATTTTCTTTAATTCGTTCTTGAGCCTGTTGCTTCCATGTACGGTAAGTATTGTGTGGGTCAGACTTAAGTTCTTTTAATTCTTCTTTAAGACGAACTGATTCATGAATATCTTCATCACCGTTTTTGTAAGACTTAATTTGAGCTGCAAGTGGTTTAAAGCGCTTCATCTCAGATAATCTAAAGCCTGTGTAATTACCCATTACAAGAACAAGAGCAAGTAGAATTAACTGAATACCTAGGAAGTTAAAGGTTAAATGCTGAATAAAGAAACTGCTCATTGATAAGTAAGCACAAACCGCAACAAATAGAGAGCCACCACCTTGCTTAATTACTTCTTTATAGCCTTCTTCTTCCCATAGAATACTCATTCTTTCGATAGTCCATGAAAGAATAATCATAGGGAAGAATGTGATTTTAACGCCTTCAGTTAAGCCAATCTTGTAAGTAAAGAATGAAATTAAACCGATAAGAGCAATAACTGTGATAATCACAGCTGAGATTCTAGCAACTAACAATAAGTTTAAGTGCGACAACCAAGAACGTACAATCAAACCTACGCCTACAATTGAAACGAAACCAATTAGGCCAATTAAAAGAGAGGTCTGTAAGAAAGACATCGCAATTAGAACAGGCATGAAAGTACCAGATGTCTTAATACCTACGATAACTCGTAAGAATACAACAATTAAAACACCAATAGGTAATAGTAGTAAGCCTTTAAATAATGATTGTTCTTCTACTGGTAATGCAGATAGAGAGAAAGGAACAAGCTCTTCGCCTGCTGCAATATCAACATTAGCTTTTCTCATACCCGCTTCAATAGCACTAACAGCATTTGATAGAGTTGTAAAACTAACTCTTGCGTATCTACCACCTGTAATATCAAGTAGTGAATTGCCATTGTCATTCCAAATAATCTGAGTGTTTTTTAATCCAGTTTGACCTGTTGTTGGATCGTAAACTTTGTATTTTGCACCATTAAATACAGCAACGTAATTAACTAATTTCTGGTTGCGACGTCCATCTTTTAAGTTCAATACTCCAACTGTACGAGCGTGCACTTTTCCTAAATTTAAGATATGAACTAACAATTCAGGGCGCTTATATTTTGAGAATAATAAAGAAGTAATTTCACTATCTTGATTTAATTCGTGAATAACCTGACTTGCAAATGAGTATGGACTTGAGCTTCTTGATAAAGCTGTATCAGCAATCTCTTTCATTGCTGTTGCGTAAGGTTCAGCTTCAACAACTTCTTCAATTGCAGGAACAATCATAGAGCTTTCGTTTGAGTCACCATCAACTAAGATATCAGCTCTGTAATATAGAATTTGTAAACCCTGAGGGTCGCGTTTTGTCCATTCGACAAAAGTAGAACCATCACGTTTTACATAGTTAACACCGTAGCCTAGGCTTGCAGTGTTCTGTTTTAATTGAGTAAAGCCTGGCTGTACAGCAGGAAGTGCTAAAACAACTTCTGAAGCTTCATCAGCTTTTGGCTCGAATTCAACTCTAGCTTCAACTGTCCAAATTTCTTTTGTTAGATTAGGAACAAAAGGAATATCAAATGTAATTCTTTGGTAGGCAATTAAAAGTATGCCTGCCAGGAATAGGATAGCTGTTACAAAATAAAATAAACCGCGAGAAACCATGATTATTCCTTAATTTAATTCAAACTCTAGTTGTTAGAATTATTCTTTTTGTTGTAGTTTTCTGAAAGTTCTAAAGCTGCTTTTTCTTTATCGCTTAGTTTCTTTTTTGACTTCTTTGAATTAGTTGCTGATTTCTTTTCTTCTTTTAAAGGATCAGTTTTATTTTCTAATTTTTTATCAGTCTTGATAGTGGGCTTGCTTCCATTTTCTGTTTCAATTTTATCTCTTACAGAAGGCAATGCTTTTTCAGGGTTAGTGCCTAAACTTTCGGCGCCATCTTTTTCTGTGGTTGCAATAGCGCCACCTGCATTTTCTTTTTGGATTTCATCGTACTTTTCGTTTACGTTGATGCCCTTTTTAACATTTTCGTTATAGTCATCAATACATAAAATCAAAAGTCCATCTTTATCAGCTCGTGGCTGTACATAGCGTCTAGAAACATCAACAACTGAAATATCTGTTAACAAGTTACGTCCAATTAGAAGGGCATACTGCATTGCAGTTCTATCAATTAAGTTAAATTCAGCTTCTGTAGAAAAATCACCAATTTTAACATTTAATTTAACTACAGGACGAGTGCTATAACCGTCAATTGAAGACTGACGTAGTTTCATCTGTTTAACATAAGGTGCTTCAACAGGAATAATTCTGTCATTATGTATTACATTAAAACGTAGCCACTTTTTACCAGATCTTTCAAACTCTGAAATATCTGTTGCACTTATAGATGATTGAGATGCACCTGTATCAATACGAGCTACGATAGTAGCATTTGTCTCTTTTACATATACATACTCATCTTCGCCTAAAATCATTTTTCCATCAGGTGTTTGTAAATCATAATTTCTAAGAGGCTTTACATTCATTTTGCCACCTGATTTTTCTTTTTCAGCTAATAGAGCATCATATACATACTGATTTTGTCGTTGAACAGCTTTAAGTTCTTCTAAAATCTGTTTTCTTAATTTTGTATTGGATCTATCAATTTCTGTTTTTAGAGAGCTAATTGATGCTCTTTGGGTATTTAATTCGCCATTGATACTGTCAATAGTTCCATTGAGCTTTGATAGTTTATCGTTTAAGTCTGCTGTGTCTGTTGCAGCAAATGCTGTTTGGCAAGAAAGAATAACAGCTAAAGCTAATGTTTTTGCATTGAAGCGCATTTTTTGTATAGTCCATTCCTATAGAGAATTTTTATCGCTGAAATATAGCACAAATACAGATGTGTGAATGATTTTAGAAAACTATTTTTTTTCTATTAGATTATAAAATGAGCATTTTGCACATCTTTGTTTTTACGATAAACAAATCAAAACGATCATTATCACAAAAATAATGTGAAATGAT
>CAZEXR010000066.1:0-11627 GCA_964516675.1 uncultured Enterobacterales bacterium
CCTATGAGTACATCAAGGTTTTGTTTCTAATTTTTATGTGGGAAACTAGAGTTATTAATAATAAACAATTCATTTAAATTAAATCATTTACTAGTATTATCTTAATAATAAAGTATACAAAACCAGCAAATTAGCTTATTTAACAATATAAATAAATGCGTTTTTAATAAGTAAAAAAATTAATAAAAGTGAATATTGTATAAAAACAAAAACTAAAAAAGTGAATGTTTTATAAAAAACAGAAAACGTTACGAAAAATATAAAATGTAATATACAAATAGTTGCTTTATTATTCAAAAAATGGCTGATAATATGTGATTGAGAGATAAAATTTTGATTTTTTATCGATATTAAAAATGATAATACTTTTATTATTTTTAAAGTGATATATAATAAAAATGCTAGAAAATTTTAATTATTATTGTGAAAATCGTGTAGGTTGCCTAGTTACTTTTATATATAAAGTAGCTTTAATAAGAAAAGATTTAAGGCGTTCATTTTTTTTAAGGAAACGCTCTGAAAGTTACATTAAAGACCATTGCTCAAGAGGTTGGGTTATCCATTACAACCGTTTCAAGAGCCCTTAAAGATTGTGATGACGTCAAACAACCCACAAAAGATCTTATTGTAAAAACTGCAAAGAGATTAGGTTATGCGCCTAATATTCAAGGATTAAGCTTACGTACAGGCATCAATTATGATGTCGCTTTGCTTATGCCATTATGTGGTAAAGATGAAATAGATAAAAATATCGGCAAGCTTAATTTTATATCTGGAATAATTTCAACATTTAATAGTACTCCTTATCACTTAACAATCGTTCCTTTACTAATGGGCGAAGATCCTTTAGAAAAGGTAAAATACGTTGTAGAGAGTGATTTAGCTGGCTCTTTAATTCTTGTGAATACAACTCTTCAAGATAGATGCGTCGCTTATTTAAATGATAAAAATTTTCCTTTTGTAACCTATGGCCAAACGGAAATGGGTATCAATCATCCTTATGTTGATTTAGATAACTATGAAATAGGCTATAAAGCAGCAAACTATTTATTTAAAAATGGATGTAAAAATATCCGTTTCTTTATTACTGATATGTTGCGTACAAGTTGTTGCCATCGCTTTTATGGTGCTAGACGTGCTGCGATGGAATATGGAATTGAGTTTTCAGAAAAGGATACTATTGAAAGTACTTTTATTGATAAAAATACCCGCAAGATGGTATCTGATTTAATGGAAAATGAAAATCCGGATGGAATATTCTTCAGTTGTGATTTAGGTGCTTTAACAGGTATTACAGCTATCAAAGATGTAAATCCTGACCTATTAGATACAATTAAGATTATTACATGTGAAGCAAGTTACCTGCATGTTCTTTTCTCTCATAAGATTGCTGCTATTCGTACTGCTCTTGATACTGTTGGAAAAAAGATTGGTGAGTTTGTTATGAGCGCAATGAAGGTGCTGAAGTTAAGGATTTGCAGTATATTGTAAAAGCAATCTTCGTTGAAGAAGATGCTTCTTAGATCCACATTCTCGAATTTTATAAAATGAGGCCTCAGGGCTTCATTTTTTTTTCTATACTATATAAAAGTATTAAATAGCTGTGGCGGAAAAAGGGGGATTTGATATATCTATTCAACTAATTGATTATTAACTATTTTAAAATATCAATATGTGATGTTGATATGTGATTTATATTAAAGAGCAGTTTTTAAAACCACTCTTTAAAATATATTTTTTTATAGAGTAATATTTGGATATTTATCTAAAAGTTGTAAAACTTCCTCATATTTTTCCACACTGATATTTCCTTTGCCATTAACCATCTGATTAACCATTGCCTTTGTTACTTCCAATGTTTGAGCTAACTCTGATTGCTTAACCTTTTTCTCTAACATTGTATTCCAAAGCAAAATACGCAGTTGTAGTTTTATTGGCACATATAGAGCTAACTTGTCTTTACAATCAGTAGATGGTAGAGGGATCATCTTCTTTTTAGCTCTAAAACAAACTTCAACAAATGCTGATAGTCCTTCGGTAAGTACACTTTCAGCTTCTTCAATTGTTTTTTGTGGCTTTGTCTTGAAATCTAAATCAGTAACATATCCGACAAAACCATCTTCATTTTCTATTATTTCATAACTGTATAACATATAATTCTCCACAAGGTAAGATAATGCCTAAGAGCCACCCCATTGCTGAGGTGACTGTATTATCAAGACTCTTTCTTAGTGCGTTGTCTTGGTTTACGCTTTTTGGTAATTTTGATATCAGCTTGTATTTTTAGTAGAACCAAGTTGATTTCAACTTTTACCGCCTTCACTTTGATAGGCATTCATCTTACCTCCTTGTTATATAGTATAGTAAAATACTTTATAAAAGTAAAGTAAAATACTTTATTAAATGGATATTACATATGCCAACTAATCAAGAAAAATTTACCTTTACATTTAAAGGTCCTGCATTAGATAATCATACTGTGCCTGTAACTATACTTGCTCAGTCATTGGTTGCCTTGGATAAGATAGTTAAGAAAACTTCTGAAAAATGCTTTTCTAATAATTCTTCAGTGGATTTAAAAGTCGATAGTGGTTTTAGAGCAGGATCTTTTAATGTTGATTTAATAGCTGATTATATAGATATAACAAAAGAAGTTGTTGCTCCTGTAGTTGGATGTGTAGATGCAATTTTTGAAACTATTAAATTATTTATTTTTCTCAATAATAATGAAATAAAGGCTATTTCTTCTCCAAATGAAAATAATCTGGTGGATGTAACAAATAACAATGGAGATATTCAACAGTTTAATCACTGCACAGTAAATATTTTTCAATCATCTCAAATTCCAAGAAATTATGATCAATTGACTAGAGTTCTGGATAATCAAGGTGTTGATTCAATTAGTTTTACAGCAGGTTCTAATCAAACCCAAATTTCTAAAGATAAAAGATATATTTTTAAAATTGAACAAGGTGTTGTAGTAAATGAAAGCGAATCAACACTCGTTTTAGAAGTATTGAATGCATCTCTTGGAGGAGATTCAAAGGGGTGGCGTTTTTATGATGGCTGTTCTGAAAATCTTGACGGCTTTCCAGCGATAGTAGAAGATGAAGTTTTCCTACAGAAAGTAAAAGATGGTGAAATTCAATTTAGGAATGGAACTCAATTATCTGTCAATATGAGGGTAGTTCAAAAAAAATCAACAAGACTAACTACAGAAAGAAGTATTGTTGAAGTTCTTAGTGTTCTTACAGATATTGAAGAAAAGTCTTTAACTGAAGATTAAATACAACCTTGGGCTATAAACATCAATAGCCCAAATAAAAACTCTTTAATACTAATCTCCTAAATATCGCCCTGAGCACGATGTAAAGAATGCTCAACATCAAAACCTTCTGGATAACGAGCCTTTAACTTTTCGATGTTATGACTAGCTATATCTTCAAGACTTAGGTCATTGGCTGTTGCAAGTTCTCCAATGAACCACAGTAAATCCCCAAGTTCACTCTTTAAATGGTCTTTATCAAATTTGTGGCCTTGATAAACCTTTTGGTAAATGGAGTGGATTTCCCTACATTCTCCACTTAAGCCATGAAGAGCGTGAAGTTCTAACTCTTTAACGCATAGTGTCTTGTCACAAGTCCTTTTTGCTAGTTTCTGATATTCTGATAATGTCATGTTATTTCCTTTTGTAGATACCGTAAGTGGATAAAATTCTGTCTGTGGATAAGCCTTGCTTTGCTTTTCGTTGAAAAACTCCCGTATCGACATGATGATATTCGCACATTTCTCTGATGGATTTGAACTTATTGCCAAAGCTGTCAACGCACTCAATTGACCGTTGATTGATAGGTGTAGTTAAGGTTTTTTCTAAAGACCATTTAACAATTGTAGTTCTGTAATAAAACGTATCAACAGTAATATTGTAATGCTTGCACAAATCTTTTCTTGATAGGTAACGGTTGCCCAAGTGATCCTTCCATATTCTCTTAACTTCAGTCGTTAAGGCTTTTTCTAAGGACCAACCTCTATCCAATCTACAGCTTACAGTGTTATCAAATTTATTGTAAGCTTTACACATTGCATGAAAGTTTGGAAATTCAATGCCTTTATGGTCTCTTGCTTGGATTGTGTGAAGATTTATATTTCCATAGGCAATAGCTTGGTCTAAAGACATATCACCTCTATGTACACGATTGTAAATGGAGTATAAAGACAGTCCAAGCTTTCGACATAAAACTGATATGGATTTGTACTCAATACCTTGATATGTAATTCTCATATTTAATCTTCTTTAAAATTTCTTTTCTATTTACACCATTTAATACTTAGGTGAAGTGAAGAACGCTACAATCATGTATAGTTCAACCAATCCACCAAAACACAAAAACGCTGCTAACATCTTTTCCCCTTCTTTTCGAAATATTCTAAAGCCTCAATAGGAGTGCAGTGGCGATTGCACATACGAGAACTCACTTTTGTTTGAGCTATATTGAGATCATTGCAAGCTTCTGTAATTGAGTTGTATGTAATGCCTTTGTAAGTAATCCTATAACCAAACTTGTTTACGCTCTGAGATAAACATTCTTCAAGTTTGTGACCTTGTTGGCGTCTGCTTCTGAAGGTTGTGTAAGATACGTTGTAAGCCTTTGCCATTGCTTTAGCACTTCGATATACCACACCATTTGGGGCTGTAATTGCTTTCATTTTTATGCCTTGTTGTCCAGAGCGATTAGTTTTGCCCTTTCAGCGTTAAGAGCGTTAAGTTGTTTTCTAAACTTTTGCGCTTGTTCAAAATTACATTGAGCTAATTCAGCAAAAGAGTAGTGATATCTTGAATCGTCTCTTTGATAAACGTGTTTAAAATCATCTTTAAAACCGCTGTAATAGGCATTAAGAAGTATTCTGCAGTGGTCGGCTCTTATAGCTAACTTAGCTAACTTCTTTTTAATCTCAAAATGAGTTAATTTATTTAATTTCATATCTACCTCTTCAGGGCAACTTCACAGATAAACCAAACGGCAAAGATTAAGATAACCTCAAAAGTCATGACGTAATAAATGCCGTTTGATGAATTCTTCATGTTAGTAATTCTCTAAAAGTTCAGCTCTAAAAGCCTCACGCTCTAGCCACTTGCCCTCAAATTTTTCGTGATTGGAGTATGCCTTCACTAAGTTTGAAAGTTTTTGACTTAACTCTTCATCTGATAACTTAGTCTTGTAGCAGAGTTCTCTAGTAACTACTTGCTTTAGACCTAAAGCTGTAAACTCGTTATGACAAGCATTGATGAAGTCATCTTTAAAGCCCAGAGCATGAAGAATAATCTTAGCTGTACCATTAACCCCCAAGACAGAGTAAGAAATATCAGATACTTTAATTTCAGTTGCCTTGGTCTGTTCGTTCAGTTTGATTAAAGCATCATTTAGTTCTTTCTTGGTCTCCTCTTTGGTGTGAGGTCTAAAGTTGTCAACTTTAACTACTGCTTGTGGTTTAACAGTTGCATTACCTTTTGTCTTAACCTGAACTTTGCCTTTATGATTAGTATCTGAAATCTTATGCTCAATATCTGCATTTTCAGCACGATTAAGCTTGGTAAATTCACGATTTAACTCCACTGCATTTATGTTTTCTCCAAAAGGTTCAATTGAACCATTGGCAACACCATTAACAAGTTCTGTGTAATTAACCTCAATGTTGTCTGTGTTTGTAGCATTGACAATGGCATGATTATCTTTAATTCCACGAGATATTTTTCTTAGAGCAATCATGATTTCTTTATCAGTTGCACCACAGAAAATCGCTCTATATAGACAACCCATGTCGGCTCTTGACATCCAAGGTTTAAACTCAATACCTAAAGTTTCAATTGGTTGTCTTTGAGTTTTGAACCAACTACCTAAAATTTTAATCATTGTTCTTTTTGTCCTTAACTTGCTGAGCGCGTTGGATGATCCATTCTTCAATGTCAGAAACTAACCAAACGGGGCGAGAACAGAAACCTCCAGTAAAACTAAAAGACTGAGGAAAGTTAAGCTCTTTATTATCACGAATACGCTGTAGTGTTGCGGTTGACATCCTTAGCAATTCAGCTACTTCTTCTTTTGTGTAAATTATATCTTTCATATTTTTTACCTCTAAAAAGGGGGAGAGGTTAATCTCCCCAATGGCATGGAAAAACCTAATTAAAATGGTAAATCGTCGTTATAAGGCTGTGCTGGTTGCTGCACTTGCTGTGGCTGTGGAGCGTACATCTGACCTTGTGTCTGATTAAACTGATTAAATGCTTGTGCTACTGGTCCTCTTTGCATTTGCTGTGGCTGTGGAGCTGTTGCTTTTGGCATTGGTGTAAATTCTTGGGTAGTTGGGTTGTACATTCTGCCTTGTCCACCATAAGATGATGTTGTAGCTTTTGGTTGTGGCTTAAAGTTAGGATTGCCTTCAGGAACTAATTTACCTACAACTTCATTTAGCTTGGTCTTGCTTAGATCATTCTGTATACGCTCAAAAGCTGAATGACCGTCAATATCAAAGAAGTAAACTAAGTTTGTGTAAGGAACTCCAGAGGTTTTACTTTCGCCGTTACGCTTTACAGCAACCTTAATTGTCTTGTGTTCTAGGCATGGGAAAGTTGTCATTGAAGTACGACCATCATAGGTTGGATTCTTTAATGGGATAACCTTGGGCTCCAAAATGATGTTGCCCTGATTGTCCATGCAATTAGTCAATAATGCTAAGTGCTTTAAGTGATAAGCAAATGGTGAAGGAGGACAATCAACAGATACAAACATACCTGCAGCCACTCCATTAGCAACAGTTGATAAGCCAAGACTAATACTCTGAACTTCTACACCATCCTTGTTTTTATGCTTACCTAAAACAGCTGATTGGATTTCACAATCATATACACCTGAGTTTGATACGCGCTCTAAGTCTGACATATTAACAAAACCAGTCTTAACCTCTTCGTTCTTAATGTCGTTGTATCCACCTAAATTGATAGTATTCATAATTTATCTCCGTTATAAAACAATTGGTTCATCTTGAATGTCACTTACTTGTGCGCTTTGAGCTTGATCTTTAAGTTCTTTTGCCCAATCTGCACTTGGAAGTGTCTGTACTGTATTGCTGTCGTTCTTAGTTACTTTTGTTCTCTTTTGAGTGGCAATTTTCTTTTTTAATTCAACTTTGTTAAGTGGTGCTGTTGGTGCTGGTGTTGACTGTACTATTTCCGCATCAATCACATCATCAAGTTCATCTTTAGATGAGAAAGAAGATAAGATGTCTGGGAACAACATATCGAGCAATCTGCCAATAGCTCTGTTCTTCAACATATCGGGCCATTTATCAGCCCAACCATTGATACCAACCCAACAACCACCATTCTCACTTTGAACAAACTTCATCTTTTGACGGAGTTCAGCATCCGCACCTGTGAATTGAACAACCTTTTCGCCTTGTCTGTCGAATCTGTGTCCACGAGCTGTTGCAACTGCATTGATTGGGTCAAAATCAACAGTCCAATCACCGTATTTAATACATAAAGCCATTTTTGTTTTGACATACATATCAACCTTTCCGTTAACTACATAGAAAGCTGACAGAGCTTGTGCTGGTATCATTCCCAATTGAGCACCAGCAGAGATTAAAAGAAACACATCAGCACTGTGGTCTTGGCTCTCTGTTGAACGTAATGCTGGTGGCACAAGTATTGAGTGTGACAAGAACTTAGCCATCTCAACTGCTGCTTGATTTGTTTCGGGTAACTTAGTAAAGCCGTTAACCATAAAAGCTTCATCTTTTGGCGTTACACGCATTGGCTGTGTTGGCTGTGCAATCTCTAAAGCTTCATCAATTGTGCGCACAGGTTGTATTGGCTGTATAGGTTGCATTGGTTGACCATAAACACGGTTCATATTGTTAATGCCTTGAGCTTGTGCTGGTTGCATTCCCATACCGCTGATAATCGCACTTGGCTGTGATGGCAAGTCGTTAATAATTTGTTGTTCGTACATTCTTTATTTACCCTTTGTAAAACGTAAAACTCTAAAACCTTGACCACGAGACATATACTTTGTGAATAACTCGGGGTGATCAATCTTGAAATTCTCGGTATCAAACTGCTCACGACCTGCTTGCATTTTGTAGGTACATAGTCGTGTGTCATCTTTTGCTACTAGCTCTTCATTGGTACCAATTGAGTTGATAATGACGTTCTTTAATTCGCTCTCTTTTGAGGTAAGCTCTTTCTTTTGTGCTTGTACTTCTTTAAGTAGCTTAATTGTTGTGACAACTTCATCATCAGCAATAGCTTTGCTTGCTTTCTGAGGTTCAATGTTCTTAAGGTCACTTTCTGTTCGCATTGGAGGAACACCTGCAAGCACATGGTTTTCCCAAAAGGCTGTAGCTTGTTTAATCATTTCAACGATTACTTCGTTGTTAGCTTCAACTGTGAAAATTCTGAAATCAGAAGTTGATAAAAGAACACAGATGTCAGCTTTACGTAAGCCTGTAACAAGCATATATACGTATGTTTGTAGTAAATAAGCATCAGGTACTTGGTTATCTTCAAGCACACAATTGCCTTGCTCGTCGTATTTATTACCAGCCCCCCAAGCCATAACAGCATGGCCTGTCTCATCAATGAACTCTGTTGCATAGTTTTGACGTGTAGTCTTAATCTCTAGAATGCGCTCTGGCTTACCATTCTCGTAAACAATGCCGTCTACAGAGCCGGCAAAGTAAGGGAAGTCAGCATTAACTAAAGAGTCATACTCTTTAACTGTTACTTTTCTGCGCTTTTCGTATTCAGCACGTAACACTGGCTCTAAGGTACGACCCCAATAAAGAGCAGGAGCGTTTGGGTCAGTGTCGTTTTTACCGAACATCTTTTCTTCCCATAGAGCATAAGGAGTTTTCCATTTGCTCATACCCATAAGCACTGCAAAATCAGTAGCACCTAAATGCTCTCTGCGACGTTCAACCCATATATCCATAGCACTTGTGCCGTTTGCTTGCATTTGTGAGACTTTCTTTTCAATCTCTTCAATGCGCTGTTGATGTTTAACCAAGAAATCCACTGTAAACTCCAATTAAAACGAAAAATAAAACCAAAATAGCTAAGGAAATAAACATTCCTACAATCATATCAATACATTCAGCTGTATCAATTTTGATAAGTTTCATGCACATAACTCCACACTTCTGTCAAACCTGTCTAGTTCAATGTTCACTTGGTATCTTCTAAACATCTGAGCGAAACGAATCTTTAAGCCTTTAGTACCAGAGCAAGAAAATACAATCATGTCTGTTAGCTTTACAGTTGCTACAGTTTGGTTGAAGGTCTTATCCACGATAAGAATTGACTTGATGTTGTGTAGCTTGTTGTTATCAAACTTGTTGATAATGAAATCGATAGCATCTAAAGCATTTACACCTTGAGCTACTAGATTTACTGATTTGTCACCTTGAAAAGTGATGTCGTATGAATGTTCGAATATGTTTTCCATTGTCTTTACCTTATAATTATTTACTAAGTTCTTATAAGTAAGTTTAATATAACTTAGTAAAAGTTTATATAGTTATATTAAGATTTATTAAGTTATTTAGCAATAACTTAATTTTACTTAGTAATATTTCTTAGTAGAATTTGTGATATACATCACATTTTTAAAGACAATAGATATAAAAAAAGTCCACAGAATGTGAGCTTTATAAGATAAGAAAAGGCGTGTTACTTAATGAGTTGTGGATATGGCTATTTACTGAATTTTAGTTTTGAAAAGGTAAAATGATTTTATTTCTGACCTTTTTATTAGATTTATACGTTATTCTTTGTAACTCTTCTTATTCTGTTGCCAATCTTAATAAAATGACGCTGATAACCAAGTTTTTCTTCTTTTTTTAAGTTGTTTTCAAGATTATCTAACGAAGCTATGTATTTTGCTTTATTCAAATCCGATTTACGTTTATTGGTAATAAAGAAACAACCATAAATAAAGTTTTTTAAAAACAGCAAGTAATCCATTTTTTTTACCACCTCTTAGGGTAAGTTATACTATTTTGGTTATTTAATTATAGATTAAACTTAGACAAAAAATCCCTCAGAAGAGAGGGATTGGAAGGAATATAAATAGATTTTAATATGTTTTAAATTGCACCAGAGCGGTCAATTACTCGACCAATAACCTTGATTAGTTCGTTTGCTTCATCAGAAGTTAACACTTCTTCAGGATAAATTGGGTTCTCAGATTTTATAGTAAGAGTCTTTAAGCTCTTAATTAAGCGTTTAACTCTTAAAGTCCCACTGTAAATAATTGCATATACTTGGTTGCTTTCGATTATTTGATCGGGGGTGCAATCGACAGTGACACAATCTCCATCCATGATTAGAGGTTGCATTGAGTCGCCTTTAATATGAAATCGTCTACAATTCTTTGGATCTATTCCTCTAGCTTCAAAGAAACTTTTTCTATATGTAGCAGGTATGGAATTACATACTTCATCAAATGTAGGTTCAAAACATTCTCCTGCACCGAAATTTATTTCATATTCAGGAATAGAAATATAGCCCTCCAATAATTGAGCTCTGTCATCCACAATAATTATATTAGACTGCTCTTTCATTCCTTTGCCTGTAAGTAACCAATTTGGAGAAATTTCCAAAGCTTTACAAGCCTTGTTAAGATTAGAACCTTTTATTTGGTTCTTAGTAATCCATTGAGAAACAGCTGATGAGGTAACACCTGCCATGTTTGCTAAATCTTGATAGGTCAAACCTTTTTCTTTTAGTACAGCTTTTAATCGCAATCCTAAATTGTTTTCCATAGTTGTCACCGTATTTTTATTAACTTTTTTTGAGTTTAGCTCACTTTTAATAAGCTTGCTAAGAAAAATTAACTTTACAAAATTAAATTTTCTTATTAAGATTTACTAAGTGAACTTAATTTTACTTAAAGGACTTAACAATGGATGAACGATTAAACCTTGTAATTTCAAATAGAATTATTGATGAATTGGGCGGAGTAACGGCTATAGCAAAAGAGCTAAATCTTTCAACTGCAGCAACTTCACAATGGCGCAAGTTTGGTATTCCTTCAAGCAGAACAATGTACCTACAGTTGAAATACCCAAAACTTAAAGCATGGAAGTCTGTTAAGGCTTAAGGCTGTTTGTTATGAGTGAAAGTTATTTAATTCTTGATGATTGGGCTCAAGATAGAAGATTATCTTGGACTGACCGAAATCTCCTGTCCAAAATCTATAGGTTAACAGGAAAAGGAGATCACGTTAAAACTGTGACTGATGCATTTTTCTTATCTTTAGGTTTTACAAGACAAGAATTAAGAACTTCATGGAAACACTTAAAAGACTATGGATATATTCTTAAAACTTGCCATGTAGAAAACGGAATCGTTGTAGGTTCTGATGTGACATTTTTAGGAGGAAAATCTGCTGATAATTTCCCTCATGTTAAAACCACACCCCCTGTGGAAATAACACCACCCCTCATGTTGAAACCACATGACCCCTCATGTGAAATCAACATGACCCCTCATGTTGAAACAACAAATCCTTCTATATACCTTAGTAAGAACCTTAGTAGGAACCTTAGAGAGAACACGCTCTCAA
>CAZEXR010000067.1:0-11592 GCA_964516675.1 uncultured Enterobacterales bacterium
ATTCTTTATTTTATGAGGATCTTAGAGTTAATTTCTTAAGATCCGGGGTATGATTCTAAAAAACAAAACCTCTAATTCTTTTACAAATTAGAGGTTTTTTAGTCTTGATTGCCTTACTACAAACTAATGTCTGCGATTTCTTGCAATCTCCACAACCTTAATACGAGCCATAGCATCAGCTAGTTTTGCTAATGCATGAGCATAGTTAGCATCACCTGTACCGTGTTTCTCAATAGCATCTTTTGCAGACTTAATAGCTTCTTGAGCTTTAGCCTCATCAATGTCATCAGCACGTAATGCTGTGTCAGCTAGAATAGTAACACTGTCAGGAAGAACTTCTAATACACCACCGGCTAAGTAAATCTGATCTTCTCTATCATGAGCGTCAATAAGAGATACCATACCAGTTTTAATGGTTGTTAATAAGGGAGTATGGCCATATCTGATGCCCAATTCACCTTCAGAACCTGTAACTCGAACAGACTTTACAGATCCTGAGTATAGTGAACCTACACCACTGATCACGCTTAGATGGAATGATATTGCATCCATATCCAACCCCTTTAATTATAAGTTCTTAGCTTTTTCTACAGCTTCGTCAATAGTACCAACCATGTAGAATGCCTGCTCTGGTAAATTATCGTATTCACCATCGATAATACCCTTGAATCCGCGGATAGTCTCTTTTAGTGATACATACTTACCTGGAGAACCAGTAAATACTTCTGCTACGCTAAATGGTTGAGATAAGAAACGTTCAACTTTACGAGCTCTTGATACAACAAGCTTATCTTCTTCAGATAACTCATCCATACCTAGAATTGCAATAATGTCTTTTAGTTCCTTATATCTTTGAAGAACAGTCTGTACACCACGAGCTACTTCATAGTGTTCTTTACCAACAACAAATGGATCTAGCTGACGTGATGTAGAAGCTAGAGGATCAACAGCAGGGTAAATACCAAGAGAAGCAATCTGACGTGATAAAACGATTGTTGCATCTAAGTGAGCGAATGTTGTTGCAGGACTAGGATCGGTTAAGTCATCAGCAGGAACATAAACAGCCTGAACTGAAGTAATAGAACCCTTCTTAGTTGAAGCAATACGCTCCTGAAGAACACCCATTTCCTCAGCTAATGTAGGCTGATAACCTACAGCTGAAGGCATACGACCTAGAAGTGCTGATACCTCAGTACCTGCTAGAGTGTAACGGTAGATGTTATCGATGAATAACAATACATCCAAGCCTTCATCACGGAACTTCTCTGCTACAGTAAGACCTGTTAGAGCAACACGTAGACGATTTCCTGGTGGTTCGTTCATCTGACCATAAATCATTGATACTTTATCAATAACTTTTGATTCTTGCATTTCATGGTAGAAGTCGTTACCCTCACGAGTACGTTCACCTACACCTGTAAATACTGATAAACCAGAGTGAGCCTTAGCAATGTTATTTATAAGCTCCATAATGTTAACAGTCTTACCTACACCGGCACCACCGAACAGACCTACTTTACCACCCTTAGCGAATGGGCAAATAAGATCCATAACCTTAATACCAGTTTCTAGAATTTCTGTATTTGATGATTGTTCTGCGTATGTTGGAGCTGCACGATGAATAACCCAATCTTCTTTTTGACCAATTGGACCACGATCGTCAACAGGCTGACCTAGAACGTTCATAATACGTCCTAAAGTCTCACGACCTACAGGAACTTTAACACCATCACCTGTATTAACAGCTTCGATGCCTCTGCTCAATCCGTCTGATGAACCCATTGCAATACAACGTACTACACCACCACCAATTTGTTGCTGTACTTCAAGAACCAAATCAGAGCGATGCTTACCATCACCCTTAACCTCTAGAGCATCGTATAGCTCAGGGATATGACCTTCTTGGAATTCAACGTCAACAACAGCGCCGATGATCTGTACGATAGTACCTTTCTCACCAGCACGATTTGAAGTTTCAGCCATTTTTAATTCCTCTTAATTTTTAAACCGCTGATGCGCCAGATACGATGTCATTTAGCTCCATCGTAATACCAGCCTGTCTTGCCTTGTTATATTCAAGCTGTAAATCATTTACAAGAGAGTCTGCATTGTCAGTTGCAGCTTTCATTGCAACCATACGAGCAGCCTGTTCTGAAGCTAAATTCTCCAAAACTGCTTGATATACCATCTGCATAACATAACGGTCTAATACAACCTTTAAAATTGCTTCTGGTTCTGGTTCATAAATATAGTCCCAATGATGCTTTCTTAATTCTTCTTGTTCTTTTGAAGGAACTAGAGGAATTAACTGATTGCAACTTGGAATTTGAACCATTGTGTTTTTAAAAGTATTTGTTGCTATATAAATGGCGTCAATTTCGCCTTTTAAATAAGCATTAGTCATTACTTTTATCGCACCAACAAGTTTTTCAGGTTGTGGATTATCTCCAAAACCACCATGCTGAGCTAAAACATCACAACCTTCATGGTTAAAGTAGCCTCTAGCTTTTGAACCTAATAAGGCTACTTTTATACCAACGCCATCTTTTCTAAAAGTATCCATTTGAGCTAATACTTTACGGAAAAGACTGATGTTAAGACCACCACATAGACCTCTATCAGTAGAAACAATGATAAAACCTACGTTCTTAACCTCACGTTGCTCCATAAATGGATGATGAAACTCAGAATGAGAAGCGGCAATATGACCAATAATGTCGTAAAGACCTTTTGAATAAGGACGAGACTGGCTCATCTTTTCTTGAGCCTTACGCATCTTAGAGGCGGCAACCATCTGCATAGCACTAGTAATCTTCTGTGTATTTTGCACAGAAGCTATCTTAGTACGTATTTCCTTTGCACCTGCCATTTAAGAGCTCCTAATAAGTCTGAGTTGATTTAAAGTCTTTAATTACATCAGATAGCTTATTAGCTACATCATCTGAATAATCAGGCTTTACATCAATATCCTTAATCAGTGAATCATACTTAGAGTGAGCAAACTCAAGTAATGCCTTTTCAAAAGGTAGTACCTTGTTTAGTTCAACATCCTCTAAGAATCCTCTCTCAGCAGCAAAAATTACAAGAGCCTGTTCTGCAACAGTTAAAGGAGCATATTGATTCTGCTTCATTAGCTCTGTAACTTTCTGACCATGATCTAGCTGCTTACGTGTTGCTTCATCAAGATCTGATGAGAACTGAGCGAAAGCTGCAAGCTCACGATACTGAGCAAGGGCTGTACGAATACCACCTGACAACTTCTTGATAATCTTAGTCTGAGCTGAACCACCTACACGTGATACTGAAATACCAGGATCAACAGCAGGTCTTACACCAGAGTTAAATAAGCTAGTTGTTAAGAAAATCTGACCATCGGTAATTGAAATAACATTGGTAGGAATGAACGCAGAAACGTCACCTGCCTGAGTTTCAATGATTGGTAGAGCTGTTAATGAACCAGTCTTACCTACAACCTTACCATTAGATAGTTTCTCTAGGTACTCAGCATTAACTCTAGATGCACGCTCTAATAGACGTGAGTGCAAATAGAATACGTCGCCTGGGAAAGCTTCACGCCCTGGAGGACGGCGAAGTAATAGAGAAATCTGACGATATGCAACAGCATGCTTTGATAGATCATCATAAATGATTAAGGCATCTTCGCCCTGATCCATAAAGTATTCACCCATTGCACAACCAGCATATGGAGCAATGTACTGTAGAGCAGCAGTATCAGATGCTGAAGCAACTACAACGATAGTATTTGATAAAGCGCCTTCTTCATCTAACTTTCTTACAACTGAAGAAATAGTTGAAGCTTTCTGGCCAATTGCAACATAAATACAACGTACGCCATACTTTACCTGATTGATAATAGTATCAATAGCAAGAGCTGTCTTACCTGTCTGTCTATCACCAATGATTAACTCACGCTGACCACGTCCGATAGGTACCATTGAGTCAACAGCTTTATAACCAGTCTGAATAGGCTGTGAAACGCTTTGACGATCAATAACACCAGGAGCAATCTTTTCTACAGGATAGAAAACATCGCTGCTTACAGGGCCTTTACCATCGATAGGCTCACCAAGAGCACTAACAACACGGCCAAGTAGAGAATTACCTACTGGTACTTCAAGAATACGGCCTGTACTATGTACAACCATACCTTCTGATAATTGACTGTAAGGTCCTAAAACAATAGCACCTACAGAATCTCTTTCTAGGTTTAGAGCAAGACCATATAAGTCATTTCCAAACTCTAGCATTTCACCTTGCATCACGTTGGACAGACCGTGAATTCTTACAATACCGTCATTAACTGAAACGATAGTACCTTCATCACGTGCTTCTGTCACAACCTTAAATTGCTGGATTCTTTGTTTAATTAAATCAGCAATTTCAGTTGAATTAAGTTGCATTATTTATCCTCTTTTTTATCTGAGGGTTGAAGACAAATTCTGAAGACTTGTCTTAACACTAGCATCAATAACTCTATCGCCTACTTTCAAGACTGCACCACCAATTAAGGTTGGATCGATCTTTTCTTCTAGGGTTACAGAGCAATTGTATTTTGTAGCTAGCTTATCCTTAAGTGATTTAATTTCGCTATCAGAAAAAGCTCTTGCAGAAATTAGCTGAGCAGTTAAACACTTTTCATGCTTTTTTCTTAATCTTAAAAATTCTTCGAAGATTTCAGGTAAAACTTCAAAACGGTTATTTTCGCCAATAACCTTAATAAAATTTACACCGCTTTCATCTACAATGTTTTCTAGTAACGAAATAAGACTGTCAGCTGCTGCAGATGAATTAGCTGCAAGTTTAAGATGGTCTTTAAAAAACACATCTTTCATTGCCTCAGACATTGCCTGTAGCATATTTTGCCAACCATCAAGATTATTAGCTTCAACTGCAACAGAAAAAGCAGCTTCAGCGTAAGGTCTTGCAACAGTCAAATTTTCAGCCATTACATTTCCTCTTGACTAGATAGAATCAGCAATTTTCTTAAGCATTGCTTCATCTGATTTTTCATCAATCTTTTGACTGATAATCTTTTCAGCGCCAGCAACAGCAAGAGAAATAACTTCAGATCTTAAATCTTCGCGAGCCTTATTCTTTTCAGCTTCAATTTCACTTTGAGCTAAATCAAGAATCTTTCTACGCTCATCTTGAGCTTCAACAGAAGCTTTATCGATGATTTTTGATCTGGTTTTATTTGCTTCTTCGATAATTTTCTGAGCTTCAGCTTTAGCAGAACGAAGAGTTTCAGAAGCGTCTTCTTTAGCTAACTCTAAGCTCTTCTTTGCTTTCTCAGCAGCGGACAAACCGTCAGCAATTTCCTTTTGTCTCTTTTCAAGAGCACTTAATAATGGAGGCCATACATATTTCATGCAAAGCACAGCAAAAATAAGGAAAGCTACAGCTTGACCTACAAAAGTAGCATTAATTTCCAATCTAGATACCTTCTAAATTTGGTTAATTTGATTAGCCTGCAACAGCGAACATTAGGTACATACCTAGACCAACACCGATCATAGGAATAGCATCAACTAGACCCATAACAATGAAGAACTGAGTACGTAATAGAGGTAATAGATCAGGCTGTCTTGCTGAACCCTCTAAGAATTTACCACCTAAAATACCGATACCGATTGCAGCACCAATAGCAGCTAAGCCCATCATTAGACCTGCAGCAAGGTAAATTAACTCCATTTTATATCTCCTGTTTAAAACAAAAATTTAATCGTCTTCACTAGCCATTGCTAAATAAACAATGGTTAAAACCATGAAAATGAAAGCCTGTAAAGTCACAATTAAGATGTGGAATAAGGCCCATGGCACATTTAATACCCATTGAACATACCATAAAGGTAATAGAGCAATAAGTATGAAAATCATTTCACCAGCATACATGTTACCGAACAGACGTAAGCCCAATGAAATAGGCTTAGAAAGTAAAGAAACACCTTCTAGAAGGAAGTTTACTGGAATGAATACCCAATGATTGAAAGGATGTAGAGTTAAACTCTTTAAGAACCCAGTCACACCGATATTCTTGAAAGAGAAAGCGAAAATTAACAAAAATATGCATACAGCCATTGAAAGAGTAACGTTAACATCAGCAGATGGAACAACTCTTAAATATGGAACACCCATATTTTTTGCAACTTCTGGCAATAAATCGATTGGCAACAAATCCATTAAGTTCATTAGGAAAATCCACATGAATACAGTTAATGAAAGAGGAGCTATCAATTTACTCTTAACTTTGAAAATGCTAGAAACAGTATCTTGAACAAATTCAAAAATCATCTCTAAGAAGCATTGTAATTTGGTAGGAACACCACTTGTTGTTTTCTTTGATGCATATTTAAATAGCATTAAAAAAACAAAACCCAACAATACAGTTATACCTAAAGAATCTAGGTTTAATGTATAAGGGTTTATCATCTTTGCCTCAGCTGAAGGATTGTGCTCAGAAAAACACACACCTTGGCCAAGATCAGTCAACTTACACTTTTGAGTTTCAACAGTTTCCAAACAAGAATGTTCTTCACCGCCGTTTGCAAGACACTGCTCAAAAGCTCCTTGATTGGTAGCCTTTACACTGTCTACAACTGATAAATCACGAAGATCTATCTGTAAAAAATGTAAGTGATGAGAAATATATCCTTGAGAATTACTCTCTGACATAGAAACGCATCCTAATTTATTCTAAGTAAGCATACAACATGCTTAAACTTAAGTTACTAACTAACATAATGAAAATACGACTATTTGATTTCATTGTCAAAACTAAAAAATCATATTTGTATGTAGCTAAGGAAAACTATTACCTTTTATCCCCACCTTAAAATATATGATAAGGCGCAAAATAACCATATAAGAAAACGTAATAATTACAATTTTGCTATTCAAATCAAAGAATTTAAAGGTCATTACAAATAGAAAAATTAATAGCAAAAGCTTTAGCACAAGCGCATATATAAGCTCATACATAACAAAACCAGCCGTTAATAATTTATTTTTTGAATTTCTTACAGACAAAAAGTAATAGAGAAATGTGACGGCTGTAAAAATTACAAAACCGTCCAAAAATGAAAGATTATTTTTTAGATAATTTTTATCATAAAAATAAGTAGTTACGTTTAATAAAAGTGCAAATACTAAAAAATTTATAAAATATGTTTTTAATAATTTCTTATCTATTTGCATACAATTTATTCTTCTACTTCTAATAGTGATAAAAGACTCTTTAATTGTTCTTGAGATGAATATGTAAGAGTAAGTTTACCTTTATCTTCATTAGTTGCCTTAAACTTAACTTTTACACCTGATAATTTAGAGCTGATTTCATTTTCCCAATTGCTAAAGAATTCGTTATCAAAAGAAGGCTTTTTAGTCTTCTTTTCTTCATCATCAATTCCATTAACTTTGATGTTTTTAACGAGTTCTTCAGTCTGGCGTACAGTTAAATTATTCTTAATAACATACAAAGCAGTCTTTAATTGTAAATCAGGTTCTTCAATTGATAGAAGTACCTTTGCATGACCTAAATCAATCTGATTTGCAGCAACCATCTGCTTAACATTACTTTGAAGATTATTAAGTCTTAAAATATTAGCAACAGAACTTCTTGATTTACCAAGTGTTTTTGCTAACTCATCTTGATTTAAATTACATTCATCAAGCATCTGCTTAAAAGCTTCAGCCATTTCAAGAGGATTTAAGTCCTCTCTTTGAATATTCTCAATTAAAGCAATGGCATAACCTTTAGAATCTAAATCATCACGTACTAAGCATGGAACAGTATCTAGCTGAGCTAATTTACAAGCTCTGTAACGTCTTTCACCACAGATAATTTCATATAAATCATCTGTCTTCTTTACGATTAAAGGTTCTAATAAGCCGTGTTCTTTTATGGAATCAGCTAATTCTTGTAAACTTTCTTCATCAAAAGACTTACGAGGTTGATAGATAGAAGCTCTAAGTTTTTCAATAGGTAAACTTGCAACTACGTTCTCACCAACTGAAGTTGTGGTTTCATTATTCACAACCGCAATTTCTTCTTGAGTTTTAGTCTCAGTTTCTCTTTCTTTTTTTATTTTACTTGATGCACTTAATAGTGAATCTAAACCACGACCTAGTCCAGCCATTTTAATTCCTTACTATTATTTTATTTTTTCAATAACTTCAGCAGCTAATGATAAATAAGCTTTTGAACCAACTGAAGATTTATCGTAATACATAGCAGGTTTTCCATAACTAGGAGCTTCTGCTAAACGAACATTTCTAGGAATGATTGTTTCGTAAACTAGATTACCAAAATTCTTTTTAAGTTCATCAGAAACATCTGTTGATAAACGATTTCTATTATCAAACATTGTTCTTAAAATACCTTCAATCTTAAGTTCAGGATTTACAGCTTTTGCTAATTGGTCTACTGTTTCAATCAAAAGAGTTAATCCCTCTAGAGCAAAATACTCACACTGAAGTGGTACTAAAATAGAATTAGATGCACATAGTGCATTTACTGTCAGAATATTTAAAGAAGGAGGACAGTCAATTAAAACCATATCATAGTTATCTTTAACTGAATCCAAAGCTTTCTTTAAAAAATTCTCTCTACCAAATTTATCTAGTAAATTTACTTCAGCAGCTGTTAAATCTTCATTTGCTGGAATTAAATGAAAATCACCTTCAGTCTCTTTTACAATTGCTTCTTTAATATCTAAATTATCAATTAAGACATTGGTAATTGATTTTTCTAAGTCAAACTTTGAAACACCTGAAGCCATAGTTGCATTACCTTGAGGGTCACAATCAACAACTAAAACCTTTTTCTGCATAGCTGCAAGTGAAGCAGCTAAATTTACACATGTAGTTGTCTTACCTACACCGCCTTTTTGATTGGCAATAGCAATAACTTTAGTCATTTATAATCCTTTAGCTTTATCAAGCTTCATTATCACAGCTTGTCTCTTTGCATCTAAAGAAGGAACAGTAAGTTCAATATTTTCTTGTATTTTTGCAAAGCTTGGAACTTCACCTAATTCGTTAGGTTCAAGATTAGCTTTCATGCAAATAAATACACCATCGTCTGCAATTAAGTTTTCACACCACTCAATAATTTTAGCAAGAGGAGCAAAAGCTCTACTTAAAATGCAGTCAAACTTTCTTTCTAAAACAATATTTTCACAGCGATCGTTAATAATGGTTACATTATTTAAATTCAGTGAAACCATTGCAGTTCTTACAAAAGATAATTTTTTTGCAATCGAGTCGATTAAAGTGAAATGAATTTCAGGATGTAGTATAGCAAGCACTAATCCAGGAAAACCTGCGCCTGTTCCAACATCAGCAATATTATCACCTTTATTTTCAATTAAATGAGAAACAACAGCACTATCTAGTATGTGAAGAACAACCATTTTATCAGCTTCTCTAATAGCTGTTAAATTTAGTGCTGTATTCCATTTACATAATAGAACAACAAGGGTAGCTAATTTATCAAATTGTTCTTCAGAGCAAACTACATTAGTTTTACTCATTAGAGATTTAATCTGTTCTAAAATTTTAGCTTTATCAGCTAATGTGTTCTTTTTATGCATAATTAACCTTTTTTAGTTTTTTCCTAATAAATTCATTTTCTTTAAATGAACTAATAGGATTGAAATAGCAGCTGGAGTTACGCCAGAGATACGTGAGGCCATACCAATTGTTTCTGGCTTGTACTCATTTAACTTCTGAGCTACTTCATTTGACAATGAACTAATCTGTTTATAGTCAAAATCTAAAGGAAGTAGAGTCTGTTCATTTACCTGCTTCTTTTTGATATCTTCTAATTCACGCTGTAAGTATCCTTGATACTTAACTTGAATTTCAACTTGCTCAACTGCTTGTTCTGTTTTGGCAATTGGTTCAAGTTTAGCTGCATCCATCAATGGATTAAATTTAGCTTCAGGACGTCTTAAAATTTCTTCTAAAGTTTGTTCTTGAGATAAAGGTGTTTTTAGTATTGTGCTAATACCTTTTCCCATATCTGAAGAAGGTTTTACAGAAGTTTCACGTAGGCGAGCTTTTTCTTTCTCAATTTGATTCTGCTTATCTTCAAAAGCCTTCCAGCGTTCATCAGATACAATTCCTAATTCACGCGCCTTAGGAGTTAAACGTAAATCAGCATTATCTTCACGAAGAATTAAACGGTATTCAGCTCTTGATGTAAACATTCTATATGGTTCTTTAGTACCTAATGTACATAAATCATCCATTAGAACACCAACATAAGCTTCATTTCTACGAGGGAACCAAGCTGGTTGGCCCTTTACATATAAACCAGCATTGATACCAGCTAATAGACCTTGAGCAGCAGCTTCTTCATAGCCAGTTGTACCATTAATCTGACCTGCTAAAAATAAACCAGGAACTTTCTTTGATTGCATTGATAATGATAATTCTCTTGGATCGTAGAAATCATATTCAATTGCATATCCAGGACGAGCAATAATTGCGTTTTCTAAACCTTCAATTGATCTAATGAAGTTTTCTTGAACATCAAATGGTAAAGATGTTGATATACCATTAGGGTAAATTAATGGAGAAGTTAGTCCTTCAGGCTCAATAAATACTTGATGTGATGTTCTATCAGGATATCTTACAACCTTATCTTCAATAGAAGGGCAATAACGAGGTCCAATTGAATGAATAACACCTGAATATAGAGGACTTCTATCTAGACCACCTCTAATAATTTCATGAGTTAATTCATTTGTCTTAGTAATATAACAAGGAACTTGAGTTGGATGAACCTTTTCTTCATTTAAGAAAGAAAATGCAGGTTGTGGATACTCAGGATCTTGTTTTGTCATTTTTGAATAATCAATAGAACTTGCAACAATACGAGCAGGAGTACCTGTTTTTAATCTTCCAACTTTTAATCCAAGATTCTTTAAATTTTCTGCTAATCCAACAGAAGCTGGATCACCTGCTCTACCACCTGAATAATGATCTAAACCGATATGAATTAGACCATTTAAGAAAGTACCTGCACAAATTACTACTGCTTTACAGTAAAACTCAATACCAGCTGCAGTCTTTACACCACTAATAGCTTGATCTTTATAGACGATCTCAGTAGCAGGTTGTTGAAAAATAGTTAAATATTCGTAGTTCCATAAAGTCTTTCTCATCACTTCTTTATATAAATGACGATCAGTCTGAGCTCTTGTTGCTCTAACTGCAGGACCTTTAGATGAATTTAAAGTTCTAAATTGAATACCAGCTTTATCAATTGCACCTGGACATACACCACCCATTGCATCGATCTCTTTGATCAAATGACCTTTACCTATACCACCAAAGGCTGGGTTACATGACATTTCACCAACGGTCTCTAAATTATGGGTAAGTAACAATGTCTTGCATTTCATACGTGCACTAGCAGCTGCAGCTTCAATACCAGCATGACCTGCACCTATAACAATGACATCAAAATTTCTAAAGCTATTCATTTAGTAAAACCTCAGATCCTAAAATTTAGAAAGGATCTTTTAAAACAACATTCCACAAAAAAGGAACGCTAATAATTATTAA
>CAZEXR010000068.1:0-11501 GCA_964516675.1 uncultured Enterobacterales bacterium
TTTGAGCTTTGATATTTGCTCTCTTTTCAACATGTTTTTATGAAGATCTAAAAATACTCAATATCAAAATACATAAAAGCATTTTTATGAACAAGAAAATATAATCAAAATAGTGCAAAAAAAATTAGAGAAAATAAAAAACAAAATTAAAAAGAAAGAGTAATAAAATCTTAAAAAATAGTAAAAAAATAATAAAAACAAATGCAGAATAAAAGGTATTAATTATAAATATTAATTAAATTAATAAATAAAATTAATATAGATAAATTAAATCAAAATAATCAATTTATAAAAAAATAAACAGAGATAAAGCCGATAAAAATGCAATTAGGAACGATAATTATTAACAAATCTTAAGTGTAAAAAATGTGATGAGCAGATCAGAAAAATAGAATAATGTAGAAATTTTTAGATTTAAATATTTCATTTTTTTTCAGCATGTTCTAAAATGTAAATAAATTACAAAATAATAAAAAAATTCAATAGGGCAGCAAACACAGATGGTAATTACTCCGCAAAATGATTGCACTTGGTCGTACCATGATGGAAAACTAAGTATCAACTTAACAACTGACGATGGTAAATCATATTTGTTCAAGACTCTTTTTAGAGTTGAAGATTTATTTGTCAGACCAGAAGTAAATAGTCAGTTCTGTATTATAGATGCCCAGCTATTAACAACTTATCAAGAAGGCGTTGATAGAGTATTGAATAATGAAGATAACGCTTTAGATCTTGGTCTAAATGCTGTTGCTTGTCAAAGATTTACAAGACCAGCTTGCCCAACATCAAGATACTTCATGATGAATGAAGAACATCTAATGCAAGTAATGGCTGGCGATATAGTTAATTTGTATGCAAAATGTGGTCACGTTGGTCACTGCATAGTTTTAGATGGTTGCGATGCAGATGGTTTAGTTCGTCTGATGTTGTTAACCGACGAGTTAATCTTAGATCCTCAGGAGGGTCGAGGTTACAGACGCGGAATGATGATTAGAGTTAATCCCGCATGTGTGTTCCAGTTTAGTATTGTTGGCAATGTAGGCCATTCACGATATGCTTAAAAATTTCTCCTAATTTGCTGTAGTTCTTAACGTTAGTTAAGACCATTCTCTCCCTCAAGGACGCTCCATCCACGAGGGATTTTTTTATCTGTGCATAGGTAAAAAACTTAATACATGATGTTAAATGTCTAAATAGTGTAAGTGTCTTGTATGTGCGTTATAAAGCCTTATATGGTCAAATTCTAAAGATCCTGATACCTTAATCTGCTTACTTAATATAATTGAATGTAGCAAAAAGATCCTTCAATTCCTACTATGAAAACCAGCTAAAGAGCATTTCATGTGTTTACAGTAGTGAGAAAATGCTCCCCCCAAAAAAAACGATTTAAAATTGCCCCAAGTAAACTATAGATGTTGTGTTTACATGAGTTTTCTACTTAATCTTTTACCAAAATTTCCTGTGTATAAAAGATCTTAAATGTACTGATAGATAGTTATGTGAATACATAGATGAGAGGGGAGTAGAGATGCTCTTAGGTAGCTACAAAAGTAGTTACCTAAGAGCGTTTTTGCTGTGAGAACTTTGACCATTCTCGACCAATTTAAATTGGTCTTTTTTTTATTTATAAATCGATCTAGAAAATCTCTAAACAAAGGTAAAGGGAATAGATCCTGTCTTTGAAGAGTAATAAATAAGCTTTATAACTTAGAACTGTAGATTATTGATAGCTCTTTATTTATCTAGTGGATTCATTGTAAAGGAATATTATTACTATGTATAGATTTAAAGTAATAAAAACTGAACGTATGTCATAAAAGTAAGAGAGAATTTATAAAACTTTTTACAAAGTAGAGAAGTGTTAAAGAAGAATTAAATTACAAAAATAGAATAAATGAAAGAGAATTATGAAAATATAGTCTGTAGAGTTTGTAATAAAACTATTAAATGAAAATTAAGCATTGCAGTGTAAAGATACTAAAGATAAAAATATATTTTGCAATATATTTACTTTTAAATATACATAACATATTGAAATAAAATAAATAAATCAAAAATATTAAATGAAATGTAGTTTGTTTAAAAGAATATATATGTACTTTGTAAATATGTTACTTTAAAAATCTGAAAGTCAATGTTTTAAAATTACATAAATGAAAGTAATGTAATGAAAAGTAATTACAATAAAATTTAATTAAAAGATATAAAGATTGCCTAAAGATAAATATCTTAATTTTAGAGGTGTTTGTACTGTAAAGATAAATAATAACTAACCTAATAAATGTAAAATTATTATCTAAATAAACTACAGTGTGAATTGATGACATAAAATAATATAAATAGATGTTTTCATGTATTACTAAAGTTAGTTTTTAATTTATTAAATATTATTATTTTTTATTAAACTTTAAATGCCACTAAAAACGTCATACATTGCGTTTTTAGCGCTTTGATATAGTTACCCCTTATAGCTTGTTATTCATTCAATCTATGAGCATTTTTGACTATATAAAATTTAATTAAAAACAGTTGACTGTTATTTTGAATTTGCTAATAATGAATTAAAGCTCAGATGAAGAGCACTTATAATAAATAAAGATCCAACACTTAACTTCGGAGGTGAACATGTACTACTCTACTAATGTACTTAATTGCTTATCCTCCATGTCATGCCTAAACGTACGAATGCCTTGTTAGGTTTTCTACGTATATCTCTTTAAATTGTTGTCTGCATTTTAATGTGCAGATCTGTACATGATTTTCTATAGAAATTAGGAGTCTTAAATGACAAAATTTGGATCACTGTTTTTATCTACGATTTTTTTTGCTTCGGTTTTCACATTGTCAGCTTGTGATGATGGTAAAGATGTTCAAGCTTCTGCTGTCCCTAAGGTTATTAAGTTAGGTGTAGTTCCAGGACCGTATCGAGAAATAGTTCAAAAGTATTTAGATCCTATCGTTAAAGAAAAGGGGCATTCTATTGAGCTTGTTGAATTTACGGATTGGATTCAACCTGACTCTGCTTTAGCTGCAGGTGATATTGATGCTAATTTATTTCAACATCAAGCCTATCTTGATGGAATTGTAAAGAATCAGAAGCTTAAATTATCCTCTGTTGTTAGTTTTCCAACCCTAGGTATTTATGTTTTCTCTGATAAGTATTCTTCTTTATCTAAGGATATTGAAGGCTCATTAGTAGGAATTCCAAATGATCCTGTTAATTTAGCAAGAGCATTAAGAGTGGCAAGAGATCTTAAACTTATTACATTGTCTCAAGAGTGTGATGATCAAAAGGCATCTACTGCAGATATTGCTAATAATCCTTATAAATTACGCTTTGTTCCTATGGAAGCAGCTCAATTACCACGTTCTTTAGATTCAGTTGGTCTTGCTTTTGTACCTGGTAATTATGCTTACGCATCAAAATTACCTTTAGATAAGGCAATTGGTGCAGAGAATGTTCTTGAGCCTATTAAATTAGTTATTGCTGTTGAAGATAAAAATTTGACTACTATAGGTGATTTTTTAAAGGAAGCTGTTTTAGATCCTAAATTTGCAAAAGCTGTCGATTTAGATCCTGTATTTAATAAGTTCTCTAAGCCTCAATGGTGGCCTAAAAATTAGTTTTTTTGATTTATAAAGGTGCAGTTAACTATTTATTACTTAATTCTTTTAAAGATCATTAGTATATAGTCCTTAATCCTTTGTTTTACGTACTTACTAAAACCTAGTTTATAAGTAGGTTTTAGTAGTATACACTAGTAAATGTTTGAAATTGTAATTGGAGTTTATATGAAATTATTCAATAAGTTATCAAAAAGCATCGTGCTTTGTGCTGCAGTCCTATCTTTAGCTTCTTGTGGTGATGATAAAAAGGCAGAAAATGATAATGCTCAAACTTCAAAGCTTATTAAAGTAGGTGTTGTTCCTGGTCCTTATAGAGCAATGCTAGACAAGCATGTAAAGCCTCTAGTTGAAGCTAAAGGTTATTCTCTTGAGTTTGTAGAGTTTACTGATTATGTTCAGCCTGATGCTGCTTTAGACTCTGGAGACATTGATGCTAATTTAATGCAACACAAAAAGTACATAGACAGCATTGTTGAAAATCAGGGATTAAAGATTGTTGATGTAACAAATGTACCTACTTTAGGTTTAGGTGTTTTTTCTGAGAAGTATACAACTCTAAAAGATCTTCCTGAAGGTGCTCAAATAGGTATACCTGCAGATGCTGTTAACTTATCTCGAGCTTTAATTATTGCAAGAGATCTTGGATTAGTTACTTTATCTGCTGAAAATTCAGATCAGAAAGCTTCTATTGCAGACATAAAAGATAATCCTAAAAAATTAACTTTTGTTCCAATGGAATCTGCTCAGATCTCTCGTTCATTAGATAGTATTGATGTTGGTTTTGTTCCTGGCAATTATGCATACGCAGCAAATCTTGATTACTCTAAAGCTTTAGGTGTCGAGAATGTATCAGAACCTATCAAGAACGTAGTTGCAGTTGCTATAAAAGATAAAGACACATTAGGTAAGGTTTTTAAAGATGCAATTGAGTCTGATGCTTTTGTTTCATCTATTGAAGCAGATCATGATTACGATTCATTTACACGTCCTGCTTGGTGGCCAAATAAGCAGTAATAATTTATATAAGAGTTTATAAATGATTAAGTTTAAAGATACTTGCGTTGCGTTTAAAAGAGATGGCAAAGATTTTGTAGCCGTTGACAACGTAAGTTTAGAAATAAAAAAAGGTGAGTTTTTCGGAATTGTAGGCTCTTCAGGTGCAGGCAAGTCCACATTAGTAAGAACTGTTAACCTATTACAAAGACCTACCTCAGGAAAGATCTATGTTAATAATGTAGACATTTCTAATTTATCAGGAAAAGATCTTTGTTCTTTAAGATTAAAGGTTGGAATGATCTTTCAACATTTTAATCTAGTGAAAAATGCAACTGTTTTTGACAATGTAGCTTTTGCTTTGAAAGCTTCAAATACAAGTAAAGAAAAGATCCCATCAAAAGTTCATGAGCTACTATCTTTAGTGGGACTTGATGACAAGGCTTTTGTGTATCCAAATTCTTTATCTGGAGGTCAAAAGCAGAGAGTTGCAATTGCAAGAGCATTGGCAAATGATCCTGAGATCTTATTATGTGATGAAGCTACATCTGCTTTAGATCCTGATAACACTAAAGAAGTTATTCAGACATTAAAGAATATTAAGAATTCATATCCAATTACAGTTTTGTTTATTACCCATCAGATGGAAGTTGCAAAGACTTTATTTGATAGATTAGCTGTGATGAGCAAGGGTAAGGTTGTTGAAGTTGGCAATTCTTATGATATTTTCTCTCATCCTAGCAGTGATGAGGCAAAGAACCTTATCAATAAGAGCTTTGATGGCGTTATTCCAAAAGAGGTGTTAGATCATGAGAACAATCTTTATCTAATAACATTTAAAGAAGAGACAGCTTATGATCCAATTATTTCATATGTATCCAGAAACTTTGTAAATGTAGATCTTTCTATTATTGCAGGTAATATTGAATATATTCAAAACAAGCCTCTAGGAAGATTATTGATCTCTTTGCGTGGATCTGATTCGTCTCAAAGAGAGCAGGTATTAGCTTATTTAAAAGAAAAAGCTTTTATCCATCAGTTTAAGAGTGAGGCAAAAAATGCTTAATGAAATTTTAACTTCTACCATAACCATCTTAAAAAATGAATTTGGTAAAGCAATCTACGAAACCGTAATTATGCTAGGTATTTCTTTTGTATTTAGCTTAATTTTCGGTGGTATCTTAGGATTTTTGCTTTATTTAACTTCAAATAGAGAATTTTTTGAAAAGCCTTTTGTAAATAAGGTTATAGCTTCTGTAATTAACTTTATTAGATCTATTCCTTTTATTATTTTGGTTGTGTTTACACTTCCTTTTACATTCTGGGTTGTGGGCACAAAGATCGGCCCTATTGCTGCATCTGTTCCTCTTTCAATTACAGCTACTGTTTTTCTAGCTAGAATGATTGAGATCTCTTTAAAAGAGGTTGATAAGGGAGTAATTGAAGCTGCATTAGCAACAGGCGCTTCAATGTCTTTGATTATAAGAAAAGTTCTTCTAATTGAAGCAGCTCCTGGTATTGCAAGAGGTATTACAGTAACTTTTATTAGTTTAATTGGTTTCTCTGCAATGGCTGGCATGGTTGGCGGCGGCGGTATCGGTAATTTGGCTGTTCAGTACGGTTATTATCGATACGAGACTGGTATTATGATTTTTACAATCATTGTGCTTGTTATCATCGTTCAATTAGCTCAGTTTATTGGTGATTTTATTGCCAAAAAGCTAACTCACTAAACATTAATATTATTTAGCATAGAAGACAAAAATGAGTAACGTAAGAGAACTTTTAGAAGGCAAAGTAAAATGTTTTACAGCTTTCGGTTCTGATATAGAAAAGAAATATCTTTCTGATTTTGTTCAAAGTCATATAGGACATGCTGATGCCTATGTAAGAGTAGCCAATGAAGATGATATTAAGACCGTATTAAAGATTGCTTATGACAACAAGATAAATGTTGTTATAAGAGGAGCTGGTACCAATTTAGCTGGTTCTACTATTCCTGAAGGTGGCATTGTTATTGATGTTTCTCTAATGAATAAGATCTTAGAACTAGATGAAAAGACTCTTACAGTTACTGTTCAGCCTGGAGTTATTTTAAAAGATCTTATTGAGTATGTAGAAAAACGTGGTTATTTATATGCCCCTGATCCTGCCGAAAAGAATGCCTCTATTGGTGGCAATGTTTCTACTAATGCAGGTGGCATGAGAGCTGTTAAATATGGCGTTACAAGAAACTATGTGTTAGCTTTAGATCTCATTAAGATTGATGGCACAAAGGTGAGTCTTGGAGCAAAAACATATAAGTTTTCAACAGGACTTAATCTTCAGCAATTAGTTGTTGGATCTGAAGGTACGCTTGGTGTTATTACAAAGATCGTTTTAAAACTATTACCTCTTCCTGAGTTTACTCTAAACGCTGTAATAGGTTTTGATTCATTGTCAGATGGTATTAAGAATGTGAATATCATTTTTAAATCTCATCTTGATCCTACTGCAATTGAATTTGTTGAAAAGAATGTTATTTCATATGGTGAAAAATTCTTGAACAAAGAATTTCCTTGCCAAAGAGCAAAAGCCTATCTTATTGTTGCTTTAGATGGCGACAAAAAAGGGGTATATGAGCGTTTTGAAAGACTAAAGAAAGCTGTATTTGATAATGGTGCAATAGATGTAATTCCCCTGGATGACGAAAATGTTGCAAAAGAGGTTTGGGAAATACGAGGAGCTATTGCAAGAGCTGTAAATGCAACTGGCATATGGGAACCTATTGATATTGTTGTCCCTCTAGATAAAATTTGTGATTATGTGGAATTTGTAGGTTCTATTACCAAAGCTGGTGGTCCTAGAATCGTAGCTTTTGGTCATGCAGGTGATGGTAATGTACATCTATGCGTGTTACGAGACAATATTGATTTAGAAAAATGGCCTTTAGCATTGCATCAGACCATGGAGAAGCTATATCACAAGGCTTATGAGCTAGGTGGTGTTGTTTCTGGTGAGCATGGTGTTGGTAAAGGAAAACGAGAGTACTTTATTCAGAATACTAGCCAAGAGCAACGAGCAATTATGCTTGGTATAAAAAAATCATTCGATGAACTAAATTTATTAAATCCACATAGTGGATATACATTATAAAAGGTTAAAAATGATCCAATTAAGTCAAAGAACACAATATTTTACAGACTCAGTTATTAGAAGAATGACAAGAGTATGTAATCAGTATGGTGCTTTAAATTTATCTCAAGGATTCCCTGATAATGATCCTCCAAAAGAGCTAATGGAAAGATTATCAAAAGTAGCCTTTTCTGGTCCTCATCAGTATTCAATAACTTGGGGCGCTACAAAGACTTTAGAAGCTCTTGCAAATAAAATTGAACATTTCTCTGGTATCAAAGTTGATCCTCAATCAGAACTTTGTATTACTTGTGGTGGTACTGAGGCTATGATGTGTGCCGTTATGGCAACAATCAACCCTGGAGAAAAAATTGCTATCTTTTCTCCTTTTTATGAGAATTATGGTGCTGATGCTGTTTTATGTGGGGCTACACCTATTTATGTGCCTCTACGTACACCTGATTTTGCTTTTGACGAGCAAGAATTAGAACAGGCTTTTAAAGATGGAGCTAAGGCTTTAATTTTATGCAATCCGTCAAATCCATGCGGTAAGGTCTTTACAAAAGATGAGCTTTTATCAATTGCAAGAATTGTTGAAAAGTATAATGCTTTTGTTATAACAGATGAAGTATATGAACACATCATATTTGAGCCTTATCAGCATACATATTTTGCATCATTACCTGGTATGAAAGAGAGAACCATCATGTGTAACTCTTTATCAAAGACCTATTCAATTACAGGTTGGAGATTAGGTTATGTATGTGCTCCTGCGTATGTAATGGAAAGAGTCCGCAAGGTTCATGATTTCTTAACTGTAGGTGCAGCAGCTCCTTTACAAGAAGCTGTAATTGCAGGCCTTGAGCAACCTGATTCCTATTATCAAGGTGTAAGAGACTTATTTACACACAGAAAGAATCTATTTTGCAAAGGATTAAGTGATATTGGCTTGAAGTTTTATGAACCTCAGGGTACATACTTTGTAATGGTTGATATTAGCGAGTTTGGATATGAATCTGACTATGAGTTCTGCACAGATTTAGCTCGAGATGTAAAGGTAGGTGCTGTTCCTGGTTCATCATTCTTTAAAGAGAATGTTCAAAATTACATGAGACTTCATTTTGCTAAATCTGATGAAACATTAAATCAAGCTCTAGAGAATCTATCTAAGATCCGAGAAAAGATCAAAATTAGAAAGTAGAGTAAGTGAAAATAAAGAGATCTTCTGCTGTAGAAATATGGTGGAAGATTTTTTTTATGAGAGAGACTTAAGAATGGTCGGTAATGCAGGGTTCGAACCTGCGACCCTCTGGTCCCAAACCAGATGCGCTACCGGGCTGCGCTAATTACCGACTGAGTGCAATTATAGGAATGTGGACTGTGTGTGTCAACATTTTTTTTAGAAAAAAAAGAGATTTTTTATTTGTAATACAACACAAAAGCTTATAAATGCGTTTTTAATTAAGATTGGATATGAAAGAAAAATGATGTTTATTTTACAAATTTAAAAATGTAAACATGAAATGTTTTGTTTAGTGAATATGTGGTACTTAGTATTTATTTCTTTAATAAAAAATATTTAGAAACAAGAAATAAAACTAATTGAAAATAAACAATAGGGTATTAACTAAAAATTAAAAAAGAGAAAATATCCGTCAGTTTGCATTGTAGGTACAACTTTACCATAAAATAATTACTAAAGTTTTTTAAATCAATGAATTAAATACTATTTTAGTAGTATAATGTAGGTATTAAATAGTTGTACCTACATTGTTGTTTTAATGGCTTTCATCATGAGTAAAATTGCTCCATTACCTACTGTTTATTGTTGTAAATCAAAGAATAGAACTTATATCCGTACTTATAAGAACGAGAGAGTTGAAGGTAAGTCCTATCCTGTTAAAACCAATATTAAGAACATTGCAGAAATTGCTAATGGAGATGGTGTTGGAAGACTAATCTTTACAGATGAATTTCTTAAAGAAAATCAGCATTTTATAGATAGGCCTGTTATAAGAATATTTGACGAATCATCTCAAAAATATGTCTTTTTATATGCAAATATACAGGAAGAGAAAGCAGCTGAATTTGGAGAACATCAAAAGGTAACATCAGTTAGATCTGTCGGAATGTACTACGCTTGCAGACATTATTTAAGTTCTGATCCGTTGATTTTTACTTTAAAAGATTGCTTTCCTAAAACATGGGACAAAATGCTTTCATTAGCAATGTTTTGTGCTGATGAAGGAGACTTTAGAGCTGATCATTATTCAAGATATGCAAAGGAGCATAAACTTCCATATCAAGAAACTTTGACTGGAAGTCAAATAACAAGGTTATTTCAAAAAATCAGTGATACCGATGTCCTCAATTTTTTCTCTGAATATACAGCTGATTTGTACAGCTCTATTACATTATCAAGACGCAGATTTTGGGCTCTAGATTCAACCTCGATCAGTACTTATTCAAAGTTTCTAGACGCAAAATATGGACATTCAAAACAAGGCGAAGATTTACCTCAAATCAATGTTCTAATGCTAACAGATGAAATAAGCAGAAGACCTTTGTTTTATGAAAAGTTTAATGGTTCAATTCCTGATGTATCAACAGTTGCATCTACATTTAAAACATTACTTCATCTAGATACACGCTCATTTGTAGCGGCAATGGATAGAGGTTACTATGGAAAATCAAATCTAAAAGAAATAGTTAAGACTGGTTTTCATTTTTTAGTATGCGTTCCTTGCAGAAAAGTAATTACATTTGATGATGCTATTAAAAATGCACAACGCGCTTTTATATCTGGTGATTGTTACAACGATTCAATTAAACAAAACATCTATACAACTACACAAGATTTAGAAGTAAAAGAAGAAAAAGGAAATGTAAAAAGACATAAAGTCTACGTGCATGTATTTCATTCTCCAACACATGCCGGTGATGCAATAGAAAATCTGCTTAAGAGACGTTCGGATGTATTAGAAATGCTAAAAAATAAGGTCGAACTAGATGGTGATAATCTATTATTTGCCAAAGATTTTATCAAAATGAACAAAGAAACAAACGAATATGAATTTGATAATGAAGCATTTCAAAGAGCCAACAATTTAGCTGGTGTTTTCCTTATTGTTTCTGATGCAATTGCAGATGGAAAAACAGCTTTTGAAGCTTATAAGAGCAGAGAAAGTGTTGAAGATTGCTTTAAGGACTTAAAAGTTAAAATGAATTGCAATCGACCTGGAGTATCAACAGAAGAATCTTTAACTGGAAAATGTTTTATAGAGTTTATTGCATTATCAATCAGAATGCTTATGCAATACAGAATGGAAAAATGTAAGGCAAATAAATACACAGTTCCACATAAGTCATTTAAGAGCATATTAGCCGAACTAAATGGAATAAAAGAAATTGAATTTTACTCAGGCTTTATTTCAGTGATGCCAATATCTAAGGCACAACAAGAATGCTTAAAGATGTATAAGGCAAAAGCTCCATCTGACAGATATGATAACGAATTAGCATTTGCCAATAGGTTAAGCCAGGCAAAAAATCCACATTAAGAAATTAGACTGAAATTAAAGAGCGAAAAAGTGTAGGTACAACTTGTTGCAAAACTGCGGTATAGAGAAGATTAGAAATGGTCGGTAATGCAGGGTTCGAACCTGCGACCCTCTGGTCCCAAACCAGATGCGCTACCGGGCTGCGCTAATTACCGACTGAGTGCCATTATAGGTATAACATTATAATATGTCAAGATTTTTTTT
>CAZEXR010000069.1:0-11466 GCA_964516675.1 uncultured Enterobacterales bacterium
TCATTTCACATTATTTTTGTGATAATGATCGTTTTGATTTGTTTATCGTAAAAAAAGACTTAATACATTTTATTGTATTAAGTCTTTTAATGAAAATCGATAATAAATTTATATCTACACTGTATCATCTATGTTATATCCTGATTTTTTGCTTTCCTTTTCATAGATTTCATCAAACTTTTCTTGTTCTTGAGTTTGAAACTTATGTTCCTTTGAACCAGTTCCTTTTGATTTTTCTTTTGGATCAGGGGCTCTTGCTCTTCTATTGTAAGTCAAATCAGAAGGTCTTAATGTCGCTCGCTGCATTACCGAGTAAAGTAAATCTAAACTCATACCAACCTCCAAAACATCTAATTCTTCTACCTATATATCGGCTAATAGCATTATTTATTGAGACTTGTTGACTTTTTTTAGCAGTTCACGGTCATTAGAAAAAATGCTTTTTGTGCTATAATTTAATGAATTAAATACATTTATTGCAAACATTCAAACAATTTTGAGGCTTAAAATGATCGAAGAGACATTATTTACAAAAATCATCAACGGAACTATTCCTTCAAAAACCGTATACCACGATGATATTGTTACTGCTTTTTTAGATATAGCTCCAAAAGCAGAACACCATATTCTAATTGTAACAAATAAACCAATTCCTTCAGTTGCACAGGTAGAACCAGAAGATGAAGCTGCACTTGGCCACTTATTTGTAGTTGCAAGAAAATTAGCAGAAGATTTAGGGGTGAACGAATCAGGCTATCGCTTAATTGTTAATGTTGGTAAAGATGGCTGTCAGGAAGTTCCTCACATCCATATGCATTTACTTGCAGGTGGTAATCTAGGTGGTTTTGGTTTTCCTTGCAATAACAAGAAATAATATGAAAAAAAATTCTTACCTACTAGTTACACTTTTAGCCGGTTCCATTTTTCTTTCAAGCCTAGTTTTAGTTGGTTGTAGTAGCAATATTTTTGATAGTTCTGTAGGTCCTGATGGAAAAACAGCATTAGCAGATAATAATGCTAAGAAAGTTACCAAACAAAAGCCTAAAGCTAAAAAGAATACAACTGTAAAAAGAAATCAAACTCCTCTTGTTAATGAGAAAAAGAAATCTGAACAAATCGCTCAAGCTTTTGAAACAGAATTAAAAGCCGGTGTCGTAAAACCATACGTTCCAGACGCAAGTCAAGAAGCTGGCAATATATTGCCAACTATTGATGCTCTAAAAGGAAAAGAGATTGATTCACCTTTAGCAAAGGTTTCAGTTCAAGATGTTGTTAATGGAAATGTTGATTTAAACAATGTAGTAAATAATCAACAACCATCCCAAATTGATACTAATCAGACAGCACTACCACAGGCTTTTGAACCTGTTGATACTCCTCAAAATTTAAGCCCACTTCAAAGTTCTGACCAAAATGCAAATAGCATTGAAGAACAAACTGTTGAAGTAATTAATAGCTCAAATGAACAGAACGTATCTGATTTAGGTGTTGATGCAAAATGTGGCACAGCAAACGCTTCTCACGTTGCAGAAGTAGCTTATAACACAGCAGCAAAACAGGCAAATCGATTGGCAAATGAAGTAGGTCCTATTTATATTGCACCTACTGTTATTCCAGATTCATTATCTGACTGTATAAAAGATGTTTCACCTGCAATCAAACAAGCCTTATCTCAGAGCAACATTCAAACAGTTGTAGGTTCAGGAGTTAATGTTCAACAAAACTCAGGTTCTTCAACAGTAATACCAGCCCTAATAAGAGCTTGTAAAAGAACAGGTATTCCTCTTCTAAATGTTTCTGTTGTTCGCCACATTGGCACAAATACAGTTATTACTATTAGAAATATTCGTGTTAAAGACGGTATAACCCTCGTTCAGAATACAACACCTCTTTAACTTAAATTTACTTTAATAAAAACAGTGGCTTTATAAGTCACTGTTTTTTTGTGTTTATATGATTCAATTAACTGACGTAACTATCATGCGTGGAAGCAAGTATCTATTAGAGAAAGCTTCAACAAGTATTTTCCCAGGCCAAAAAGTTGGTATTATCGGCAGAAATGGCTGCGGTAAGTCAACTTTATTTGCAGCAATTCAAGGAGATGTTGCTCCTGAATTAGGTACAATTTCTGTTCCCAAAGGATTTAAAATTTCTGCTGTATCTCAGCAGACACCTTCATTAGATATTCAAGCTCTTGAATATGTAAAACAAGGTGATAAAGATCTAATGGAATTACTCGAGCAAAAACAACGAGCTTATAACGATAATAATGGTGAAAAGATTGCCTTAATCGAAGATAAGCTGGGAATTGCAGGAGCTTGGACAATTGATAGCAGAGCTAAAATTCTACTTCATGGTTTAGGGTTTAGTGAAGATGAAATTCTAAAACCAGTAAAAGAGTTCTCTGGTGGTTGGAGAATGAGATTAAACCTCGCCCAAGCCCTTATATATAAATCAGATATTCTTTTACTTGATGAACCTACTAACCATTTAGATTTAGATACAATCATTTTCTTAGAGAATTATCTTAAGAATTACGAGGGAACAATTCTTTGTATTTCTCATGATAGAGATTTTCTTGATACATTCTGTTCTCACATTATGCACTTTGAAGCAAATAGACTTGTGATGTATACAGGTAATTACTCTGATTATGAAAGATTGAGAGCTGAAAGAATTAGAAATGAAAAGGCAAATAGAAAACGAGAAGAAGATGCCTTAGCTCATATGCAGGACTTTGTAGAAAGATTTAGATACAAGGCCTCAAAAGCAAAACAAGCACAGAGTATGCTAAAAGCTATCGACAGACTAAAGCTTACAGCTGTTACTCAAGAAGAGTCCCCTTATCATATTCAATTCTCTGATCCAGAACGTACCGTTGATATTTTAGCTGACCTAAAAAATCTAGATGCAGGATATGACGAAGATAATGTAATTCTAAAGAACATTAACTTAATGTTAATCTCTGGAGACAGAATTGGTCTTTTAGGAAAAAATGGACAAGGTAAATCTACTTTAATTAAGACCTTATGCTCGGTTATCAAACCTGTACATGGAACAGTAACTTTAGGTAAAGGCATTAAGATTGGATACTTTGCTCAGCATGAGTTAGATCAGTTGTCAGGACAAATGACTGCTTTAGATCATTTAAGAGCTCTAGATCATGATGCAAAGGAAAAAGATCTTCGTACATTTTTAGGTGCATTCTCATTTAGTGGTGATAAAGCAACTGCAAAAGTAGAAACAATGTCAGGTGGTGAGCAAGCAAGACTTGCTCTTGCAATTGTAGCTTATCAAAAACCTAATCTATTGCTTCTTGATGAACCAACTAATCACCTTGATTTAGATATGAGAGAGGCTTTATCTTTAGCTCTATCTAGTTATAAAGGTGCTTTAATTTTAGTATCTCATGATAGACATTTACTAGAAGCAATTGCAGATAAATTATGGCTTATTGATGATGGCAGAGTTTCAGAATTTAATGGAGATCTTAACGATTATCAAGAATTCTTAAACAAAAAGAATAAAGAATATAAAGATAAGCTAAATGAAGAAAAGCAAGCTACCAAAGCAAGCAATGCAACACTATCAACTCAAAGCTTTAAATCAAAAGAACAGAAAAAAATAGAAGCTCAAAAACGTCAAGCTCTAAGACCTTTGAAAAAAGAGATTGAAGATCTTGAAAAGTTAATGGAAAAACTCAAAAAAGAGATATCTTCAATTGATGAAACCTTATCTGATTCATCTTTATATCAAACAGATAAAGATAAAGTTGAAAAACTATCTATCGACAGAGCAAATCTTTCAGATAAGTTAGATGAAACAGAAATGACTTGGCTTGAAAAGCAAGAAGAGCTTGAAGTTGCTTTAGCTGAATAATTAACCTTTTTAATGACACTTATTTATCAGGTGTCATTATCTAAACTACATAGCATAAGCTATGTAGTTTTTTCTGTATTTTTCATAACAAATCAGAAAAAAAAATTACTTTTATAGTAAAATATAAAGATTATATTTTTTTATCATACTCTAATATTTCGAGGAATTTTTGATGAGCGCACTAGTTCTAGGTCATAAGAATCCTGATACAGACTCTATTGTTTCTGCTATTTCATTTGCACACGTACTAAATGGACGAGGCATCGCAGCTGAAGCTGTAGCACAAGGTGAGCCTGCTCCTGAGACTGAATTTGTATTAGGTAAATTCAAATTACAGGCTCCAAAAGTTGTTTCATCTGTAGCAGGTAAAGATGTTTACCTAGTAGATTACTCAGACTTAGCTCAGGCTCCTGCTGATTTAACAGATGCAAAAGTTTTAGGCATTGTTGATCATCACAAACTAGGCGACCTAACAACAGACACTCCTCTAGAATGCTGGATCCAGCCTTACGGTTGTGCAAACACTATCGTTAAAATGGTTGCAGATTATTACAATGTTGCAATTCCTGCTGATATTGCAGGTGCAATGTTATGTGCAATCCTATCAGACACAGTTTTATTTAAGAGCCCAACCTGCACAGAATTCGATAAGAAAGCAGCTGCAGAATTAGCTAAGATTGCAGGTGTTACTGATTTAGAAGCTTTAGGTATGGAAATGTTTAAGGCTAAATCAAATCTAGATGCATCTCCTCGTGATTTAATCTTCCGTGACTTCAAAGACTTTGATATGGGTGGCAAGAAGGTTGGTATTGGCCAGCTAGAGCTAATCTCATTATCAATGGTAACTCCTGAACTTAAAGCAGCATTAAAAGCAGAACTTGCTGTTGTTAAGGGCGAAGGCCGTCACAGCACAGTTTTAGTTCTAACTGACATTATGAAAGAAGGTTCTGAGCTACTAGTTGTATCTGATGAAGAAGATACAATTATCAATGCATTAGGTGCTACCAAATCAGATATGATGTGGATGCCTGGTGTAATGAGCCGTAAAAAGCAAGTTGTACCTCCTTTACAGGGTGCATTCAAGGCTTAATAACTTTTTATTAAACCATTAGATAAAGCCAGGAAATAATCTTTCCTGGCTTTTAGCTATCATTTATTTACTAAAAGAAATTTAAATATACATGCAGAAATCACTAAAAATTGGCCTTGTTTCATTAGGCTGTGCAAAAAATCTAGTTGATGCCCAAAGACTAACATCTGTTTTAATAGCAATGGGTTATCAAATTGAAAACGAGTACAGCAAATGCGATATTGTAGTTGTTAATACATGTGGTTTTATCGGACCAGCAGTTGAAGAATCAATGCAAGCAATCGGTGAAGCTTTAAACTACGCTCGTAAAGTTATTGTTACAGGTTGTTTAGGTGCTCGTGCAAAAATGATTATGGATAAATATCCTCAAGTTGCAGCCGTATATGGACCTGGCATGAGAGCAACTATAATCAGAGGAATTGTTAATCTAGTAGGAAAACCAGACGAGACACAAAGACAAAATGTTTCATCATCAGGAATTTTACTTACACCTCCTCATTATGCATATTTAAAGATTGCTGAGGGATGTCGTCATCACTGCTCTTTCTGTATTATTCCATCTTTAAGAGGACCTTTACGTTCTCGTAATCCAGATGCGATTATGACCGAAGCTACAGATCTTGTTAGACACAATGTAAAAGAACTTTTAGTAATTGCTCAGGATTCTTCTGATTATGGAATGGATTTAAAGAATAAACCTAGTTTATCCTCATTACTACGTCAGTTAGGTTCCTTAAAGCGTTGGGTTCGAGTTCATTACGTTTACCCTTCAGATGAAGCAAGCAGAGTCGTTGATTTAATGGCTGAAGGTTTAGTTTTACCTTATCTTGATGTTCCATTCCAGCATGTAAATCCATCAATTCTACGTGCAATGAAACGACCAGGTAATATTGAAAAGACTTTACGCTCAATAGAAAAATGGCGTGAAGTATGTCCTGACATTGCAATTCGTTCTACATTCATTGCAGGCTTCCCAGGTGAAACTCAAGAACAATTTAATGAATTATTAGATTTTATTAAAGAAGCAAAACTAGATAGAGTCGGTTGTTTCCCTTACTCAGATGTTGAAGGTGCAACTGCAAATGATTATTTAAATCCAGTAGATGAACAGATACGTGAAGAACGCGCTGCACTTCTAATGGAAACTCAAGCAAAGATTTCTTATGAGAAACTTGAGGCTAGAGTAGGTAAAGAATATCAAGTACTTGTAGATTATGTATCTGATGACGGTATAGCCGTTGGCAGATCTAAATATGAGTCTCCAGATATTGATGGTGTTATTTCTATTCCTAATGCTAAAGACGTACAAGTTGGCGACTTAGTGAAGGCTGTTATTACATCACACGATGAACATGATATGGAAGCATCTCTTGTTGGTAAAACAGATGGTGCTATTTCATTCTTAAAAAAATAGTTTTATAAAAAATTTAAACTACAATATATTGAAAAGGTAGATAACGAGGTTCTAATATGGCAGATCACTACAAACCATTTTCACCACTAGTTAAACGTATTAGGGAAGATGGCAAATGCCTAGAAGGTGGCATTCTAAAAGTTGACAGTTTTATCAATCATCAGATTGATCCTACTCTGCTTCAATCTATGTCAATCGAATTTGTGCGTAGATTTGCTTCTCAAGAAATCAATAAGATTTTAACTATTGAAGCTTCAGGCATTGCACCTGCAATCATGGTTGGTTTCTTATTAAACGTACCAGTAGTATTTGCTAAAAAGAAAAAGCCATCAACTATGAGTGATGAAATGTTAGTTACAGAGGTTTTCTCTTTTACAAAGAATAAAGCTTACTCTGTATGTTGCTCAAAAGAATTTTTAGGCAAAGGCGATAAAGTTTTATTTATCGATGATTTCCTTGCTAATGGTAATGCTGCAAAAGGTATTATTGATTTAGTAAACCAGGCAGGTGCTAAATTATCAGGCATGGGCTTTTTAGTTGAAAAGTCATTCCAGCACGGTGGAGACTATCTACGTGCACAAGGTTATCAGGTTGAATCACTAGCAATCATTGATAGACTAGATAACTGCAAAATTACATTTAAAGAGTAATTGAAAATGACTGAGAAAACTAAAGAAGAGCTTTTTACGTCTGAACTAATTTACAAGTTAGAAGATAGACCTCCATTAAGAGATGCTTTATTTGCAGCATTTCAACATTTACTAGCTATCTTCGTAGCCATTATTACACCACCTCTTATCATTGCAGGTGCTCTAAAACTTGATTTGGAAACTACAGGTTATCTTATTTCAATGTCACTTTTAGCATCAGGTGTATCTACATTTATTCAGTGTAGACGTATAGGCCCTGTTGGTTGCGGTTTGCTTTGTATTCAAGGTACATCTTTCTCATTTATCTCACCTATTATCGGTGCAGGTTTAAATGGCGGTCTTTCTGCAATTTTTGGCGCTGTAATCTCAGGTTCTGTTGTTGAAATGTTCATCAGTAGAATTCTTCGATACACAAGAAAAATCGTTACTCCTCTTGTATCTGGTGTTGTTGTAACTCTTATTGGTTTAAGCTTAATTAAAGTCGGTGTTATCTCATGTGGTGGTGGCTTTGGTGCAAAAGCTAACGGTACATTTGGTTCTCTTGAAAATTTAGGTTTAGCAGCATTAGTTTTTATTTCGATTCTATTCTTCAATAGAAGCTCAAATCGCTACTTAAGAATGAGTTCTATCGTTATTGGTCTAATCATCGGTTTTGCTACAGCTTATTTCCTAGGCAGAGTTGATTTTGGTCAAATTGATAGCTTTGGTGGATTAACAATTCCTACTCCATTTAAATATGGTATTACTTTTGATCCAGCAGCAATTATTGGCTTAGGCGTTGTTTACCTAATTACTGCTATTGAAGCTTACGGTGACATCACTGCTAATTCACTTATTTCAGGTGAAAAGATTGAAGGTGAGAAATTCCAAAAGCGTGCTTCTGGTGGTATTCTAGCTGACGGCTTTAACTCAATGCTATCAGGCTTTTTAAACTCATTTCCTAACTCTATTTTCGCTCAGAACAACGGTATGATTCAATTAACTGGTGTAGCATCACGCTATGTTGGTTACTTCATCGCAATGTTCCTAGTTATCTTAGGTTTATTCCCTGCAGTAGGAAAAGTATTTTCTCTAATTCCAGACCCTGTTTTAGGCGGTGCAACTCTACTTATGTTTGGTACTGTTGCAGCAGCTGGCGTAAGAATTATTGCATCTCAGCAAATGAACCGTAAAGCTATCCTTGTTATGGCAATTAGCTTCTCATTTGGTTTAGCTGTTGAGTTTGAACCTGATATTTTAAACTTCTTACCAGAAGGTGCTAAGTCTTTATTCTCATCAGGTATTACTACTGGTGGTATTATCGCAATTCTATCTAATGCACTTATTAGAATTAAAGAAAACTAAGACTAAAATCTAGAGTTTAAAAACTAAAGATTATAGTTAGTATGACCCCAGTTATTGATTTTATGATTAGTAACTGGGGTTAAGTTTTATTGATGTAGGGTAATAATATTAATCTCTGATGGATTGCCTATTCTAAAAGGGACAGCTGCATTGATTCTAGTACCATTTGATACGATTACTCGTTCACGACCTAAATCATATAGTCCAGATGTCATACCCTCATTTTGAATACCAATAATCTTATCAAAACCAATCATCATTCCTCCATGAGTATGACCTGTTAAAGTAAGATCAGCTATATTTCTAAGATCTATTCCATAATTTGGTCTATGAGATAAGAATACTATAGGTAAGTCTTTATCTATATTTAATATTGCTGATTTAACATCTGTTTTAGGCAAGTCATATCTAGAGCCTTTAGGATCAATAACACCACAAAGATTAATTAAATGGTTGGAATTGTAATCGCTAATAATGACACTGCTATTCTCTAAAAATTTAATACCACCTTTTTCAAAGTAATCTAGCCATTCTTTATATCCAGAATACATCTCATGATTACCAGAAACAGCATAGGTACCATATTGAGATTTAAGTTCAAATAAAATATTTGTAATATCATTTAATTGTTCAACTTTTCCATCTACAAAATCGCCTGTTATTACAACTAGATCAGCATGAATGTCATTAACACGTTGCACTATCTCGCGAATTTCAGATTTAGTTGTAACCTTATTTATATGCAAATCCGATAATTGAACAATCTTAAATCCATTTGCGCTATTAGATAGGTTCTCTACTTTAATGTCATAGTAATGATTTATAGGAGCAGAAAAGCCATTACTTACTCCAAGACATCCTATATACAAACTAAGAAAAAAAACAACACCTGCGTATATTACAGACTCTGAAGGAATAAGGCTTTTTGAAAAATCTCGAGCAATAAACTTATATAGGGTATTTAAAAGTATTTTTACAAATACGAAAATTGAAAGAAAAACATTCATATAGAAAAGACTTTCAATAATCATTAAAGACCATTTAGGGAAACCAAAATCAGCTATAGTAAATTTTGTGAATATATATAAATATGAATTAAATGTAACTGCAATTAAAATCACAACAAAAAGAGTTTTAACAATTGCAGGCACCTTGTGTAGAGGTCTTACATAAAAATAAAATATAAAAAGAGCTTGTATGAGTGGAATAGTATTTAAGGGATTCATTTTCTTCTCTGTTAACTGATTGAAACTATGTAAATTTTAGTAGATTTTGATTATGAAAAACTTATAAGCTATTAAGATAAGGCCTTTGAATAGAGAGGGAAATGAGTATTAGTTATTTTAATACTTATGCATAAAGGCCTTTTTATGAAGATTTTATTTTAGATAAGACTTCAATTTATCAATAATGCTTATATCAGCTGGTAACCAATCAACAGAATCAAGTGTATTTTTATCAAGCCATTTTGCTGCTTCATGTTCTAACAAATCTAAATGACCTTCTTTTACTTCACAAATAAAACAGTCCATAGATAAATGGAATGTATCATAGTCATACTCAATAGTATCGAACAGTTCCTTTACATCAACAGTTGTTGCAAGTTCTTCTTGAATTTCTCTAATCAAAGCTTCTTCTTTAGACTCACCTACTTCAACTTTACCACCAGGAAATTCCCAACCACCTTTTAAATCACCATAACCGCGTTGAGTAGCGAAAATCTTATTACCTTTCTTAATAATTGCAGCTACCACTTTGATTGTTTTCATTTTTAAACCTAATTTACTGTAAAAAAACACTACCACATAATTTAAAAAAGCACGTTCTCTTTGGAAAAACGTGCTTAATGTTATCCAATATAGTTAGACTACATGAATCTTTGACCATTCACATAGAATTGATTGTTCTGAACAGAGATAACAGATACAAACTTACCATCTTTAGGCATAAAGAACTTATGAGCACTATCTTGAACATCAGATGTAAGAGTTAAAGAGCCCTTTATAGAATTAGGACCAAGCTTTGAATCCCAAATAAATCCACCTGTTGAGGTGATATTCATTTTATCGATATTAGAGATTCCAGTAAAGAAACCAACTATTTGACTTAGTCTTCCATCTAATTTATCAATCTTCATGGCGTTAACAGAAGAAATCACTTGCTTAGCAAGATCAGCATTCTGGCCTTTTGCTTTCTGATATTCAGATAAGATATTTTTATTGAATTTTGAGACTGTTAAATCAATATTGTAGTCGAAAAGATAATCAAGGATTGAATCACCTTTAGCTGTAATATTTAAATCAAAATCTCCATTCTTTTGAAGGTTAATAGATTTAGCTTTAAAGTCTACGCTTTTAGATACATATGAATTTGCACTGATCCCCTTAATAGATAAAGCAATTTCACCTGGCTCTTTAATCTCTGATAAGCCCTGCATTTTGCTTGTAAAATTCAAACTATCAATTGAAGCAGTATCACTAATAAAATTAGTAATTGCAAATGATGTATTGATATTCTCATCTTTATCAATATTTACATTGAACTTAGATGAGTAATTCTTATCTTTTACATTTTTATATTTTGCATCTAAATCGCAATTAAAATCAGCATCAGCAGAAAGCGCACTAACAACTAGATTTGCATTAACATTAACGGATTCGTTATCAAAATTTAAGCCCGGAATTTCTTTAATTAGGTCTTTTAACTTCTGAGTATCAAAATTAGCCTTTGTTTTTAAAAATGATTTTTCAAATTCGACGTCAATCTCAGATTTTTCTCCTCGAGCGTCAAAAATAAAGGTTCCATTTTCAGAGAAAAAGCCTTTGCTCTTTGGTTCATATGTTAAAGATGCACCAGGAACTAAATTTTGAACTTGATGTTTTTGAGCAATTAACTTATCTGAATTTTCTAAAAATTCATTTAGTTTTACACCTGTATAAAATACACCACCACAATAAAGTGAAGTTGCACCTGCTGCAGCAATTGCTACACCTAACACTATTTTTTTTATCATTTTAATCCGCTATTATTTAAATACTCGACTTTCCCACATAGGAAATTTAACAAAACCTTGATTCACTCATAGGTTG
>CAZEXR010000070.1:0-11462 GCA_964516675.1 uncultured Enterobacterales bacterium
TTAACGGCAAATATTAAAGTGTGAAGTCAAGCGCTTTGGTAGTTTTGCCATATATTTATGCCTTTTTCATATTTAACAAAATAAAAAAAACGTCTAATATAATGGCCATATCATCTTATTAGACGTTTTTATTTAATAATTATCGAGTTAATTAACGTTTGATTTCTAAAAGAGCTACCTTATCAACCTTAACATTAACTTCACCGTTCTTTACAGTATAGTATTTGCCTGTAAAACCATCTTGTAGTTCAGTGCCATCAACAAAGCATTTACCTACCTGTACTTTATCTGTTTGGCCAAAATGGATTACAACAGAGTTATCGATATTCTTCGATTTATCAATAAAGTGTCTGCAATAAGAACCATCACTTAGTTTTTCTTGAAGACCAGCGCCTACAGCAGGATTGCGTAAACGGAATTGACCAACCTTCTGCCATGTTGATGTAACTTCATCTTTTGCAAAAGAAGTTGACATGGTTGATACATTTGCAGCCCATTGCTTGGCATTACCAACGTCTGCAGGGAAATTCATATCAGAGCGAATACCTTGCTCCATATCAATTCCACCTCCCATATCATTCTGACGATTAGTTTCATCACCATAGTAAACCTGAATTGAACCTGGTAATAATTCAAATAAAATACCAGTCTTTGCCATATCTTTCTTACGACATAAAGATGTATCGTGGGAAGAAATATATGTCATGTTACCTAATGCTGGTTTTCCTTCAAGCTTGCCATATAGCTTTCCGTATTTCTCCCATTCATCTGTATCAGGAATGATGCAGGTGTTTAGATTTACGCCATCAGGATTGAAGTAGAAATCGATTAGCGAATCGAAGCCACCATCCTTTGCAAATCCACTCTTATCCTCAGGATCATTTGTAAATGCCCAAAGTTCACCTGTCATATAAAAGCCATCTGTCCAAGAAGCAGCAGGATCTTTTCCTTTATTCTTAGCTCGCCATTTGTCTAATGCAGCTTGGCTGTATTCTTTTAAAAGCTTCCAAGAGTCTTTTGACACGTATTTCACTGTGTCACAACGATAACCATCAATACCGAACTCTTCAACCCATGAAGATAACCAATGAGCTTGGAACTGAGCTACACTCATTGAACCTTCTCTATATGGAATAGCTGCAGGAATATCATGATCTTTATCTGCTTTTGACCACTTTTCTTGTAAGAAAGTAGGAATAGTTACTTTTTTATCATTTGGATTGGTATTTTTAAAGTCAGGTAAGTATGCAAGACAAGCATCTAAGCCGTCATCTGCACCACAATGCTCACCATAGCCATCAAACAAGATCCAATCCTTTCCCCACCATCTGTCCCATGAAGGATCAGCGCTAGCATTGATTGGCTTATCATGATATGTCTGGCCCATCTGAGTATTTGGACCCCAATTTTTACAAGGATCTTCACCGTGATTTGTGCGACCAATTTTAAAGTCACACATATCTTTTAAAGTAGCATAGCCAGAGTGATTCATAACCACATCAACTAAAACACGAATACCTCGTTTATGAGCTTCGTTTACGAAGTTTCTAAAATCTTCAACTGTACCCATGTTTGCATCAATTGATGTAAAGTCCAAACCATAGTAACCATGGTATGCGTAATATTCGTACATACCCATTGGACCGCCGCCTGTCCATCCATGGGACTGTTCTACAGGAGAACTTACCCAAATTGCGTTAATGCCTAATGAGCGAATGTAATCTAGTCTATTAGTTAAACCTTTAAAATCACCACCATGGAAAGTACCAGCCTTATAACCTGCGGCATCTACTGTAGGTCTTCCATAGCTATGATCGTTTGATTTATCACCATTTTCAAATCTATCAGTTATTAGAAAATACAGATTAGTATTTTGCCAAGTAAAAGGAAGATCTGCGCCATCTAGAGAAGAAGAAGTATTTCTATTTGTAAAGTAAGCAGATCCAGCTCCAACTGCAATGGCTGCAGCTAAAACAATGCTTGCTGTTTTAAATTTCATAGTATTCCTGTAATTTTTAAGAAAAGTAATATATGAAATTTAAGGTAGTTTTGATTTTAATGCTATAAAGATCACTAAGAAAAGTGATTTACATCGCATAAAAATCACATTGTATGGGTATCATTATCTTTAAACTAAGCTGTACAAAAAAAACTAAGTTTATTTTGTGAGAAACAGCAAATCATAAAATAATAAATATAAAAAGAAGATTATCTTGAAAGAACTGATTTAGATTTAAATAATGGTCGCCTAAAAGACAAAAGCTAGTTAATGAATAAACAAAAACTAGCTTCTAAACAAAGTAAAACTATGAGTTACTTTTCGTCTTTCATGTATACCCAACCGGCCTTTAAATACATGAGCATAGACCAAATAGTAAGAACAGTAGCAATATTTAGTGCGATAACACCAGCGTAAATCATTATTTCGTCATTACGCCAAATTAAACCTGCAATTGCAACTAGCTGAATAGTAGTCTTCCATTTACCAATCCAACTTACAGCAACAGAGGCACGCTTACCAAGCTCTGCCATCCATTCGCGTAAAGCTGAAACTGTAATTTCTCTAGCAATAATAATCATTGCGGGGATAGTAATGAACTTACCTAGATAATGATAGATTTGATCTGGATATAAAGAATAATGCTCAACAATTAGAATCAAAGCTGTACAAACAATAATTTTATCGGCAACTGGATCTAAAAAAGCACCAAACTTAGTTGTTAGCTTCAATTTTCTAGCTAAATAACCATCTACAAAATCAGTAAGAGCAGCAACAATGAAAACAATAGCTGCATATAAATTTGACTGAGGTGAAGGCAAATAAAAAAGAATTATAAAAACAGGAATCAGTCCTAATCTGATTAAGGTTAATATATTTGGTAAATTGAACATTTGCGTTTCCTAGTTATTTTTTTTATTTTCAAGTAATTACTCTAGCACTTAAGGCATCCAAATCGGACCTAAACATTCTCTTTTTGGTAAATTAAATTCGAACGGATAGGTTACATCAATAAGATATAAGCCATACGGTTTTGCAGTTGGTCCAGCTTTAGATCTATCCTTTGCATCAAACATATCACAAAACCATTGGACAGAATTAGTTTTATTTCCAACTGTTAAAAGTGAGCCCACAATATTTCTTACCATATGCATTAAAAAAGCGTTAGCTGCGATATCAAATACGATGTATTGACCTAATCTAAACACCTTACAAAAATGAACACATCTCATTGAAGTTCTTGACTCATCATCAGCAGCTCTAAAAGAACTAAAATCATGCTCACCTATAATATAATCAGCAGCTTTTTGCATAAGCTCGATATCATAGTCACCTTGGTAAATAGAAACGCCCTTACAAAGAATACCAGGACGATTGACTGTATTTTGAATTACATAGCGGTATCTGCGAGCCTTTGCAGAAAAGCGAGCATGAAAATCATCTGGCACGTGTTTTGCCCATGTAACAGCAATATCGTTAGGTAAATTAGTGTTCGTTCCCATTACCCAACCTCTATCAGAGCGTTCTTTTGTTACATTAAAATGAACAACCTGACCTGTGGCATTAACTCCTGCATCTGTACGACCGGCACATTGCAATAAAATTGGCTCATCAGCAATAATAGACAAAGAGCGTTCAAGCTCGCCTTGAATGGTTTTAAGTGTACTCTGACGTTGAAAACCAGCATAATTGCTGCCTTCGTATTCAATACCTAAAGCTATTCGCACATTGACCTCTTGCTACTCTTTAAAAACTTTGAATTTTGCTACAAAATATGTAATTGCAGTTACTAATATCATAGAACTAATCAGAGCATAGTAACCTCTGATGTTCACTGATACTAATCCTAGAACAAATACGTTTCTTAACAAAAATGTTGAAATAGATAAAATGAAAAAAGAAACAGGACTTCCTTTTTTCTTAAATGTGAAATATCTATGACCAAAAAACGACACCCAAAAAGCGGTAATGAATGCCAATGAGGTAATTATATTCTCATGAAAATTTGTAAAATGAACTAATACAATGGTTACAGCTAAGTCAACAACTGTAGCTGCACCACCAACAATTGCAAATCGTATTAGCTCGAAGATATTCTTCTTATTATTTTCTTTATTAAGCTTCATCTTTTTGAGTTACTTTAGTGCTTTTCTTTGACTTAGTAACAGTCTGCTCTTTAACATCACCATTATATGATAGACCTACGGCTGTTGAGGTCATTCCATTTGGTAACTGTGCAGATAAAGGACCAGATATAGACTCTGCTACATATACAGGTCTTCCTTTAATTTCTTGAGACATACGGCCAATATATTCGCCTAATACACCAATTGAAATTAACTGAATTGAACCTAAAAATAAGATCACACAAATCAAAGTGGTATAACCTGGTGTTGAATTCCCAAAGATTAAGGTCTTAACAATATTCCATACCATGTAACCCAAGGATAAAAGTCCAATAAAACCACCTAAATATGACCATACTTTTAAAGGTAAAGAGGTGAAAGCAAAAATACCATCTAAAGCAAAATTCCAAAGTTTCCAATAATTCCACTTTGTAGTGCCAGCAGATCTCTCAGGACGAGCATAGCCTACGCCTTTTGAGGTAAAACCAGGCCATGCATAAAGGGCTTTCATAAAACGATTACGTTCTTTTAAAGTCTTTAAAATTTCAATTATCTTTCTATCAATTAGACGGAAATCACCAACATTAGCAGGAATTTGAACCTTACCTGATAATTTATTGAATACGTAATAGAACCCCTCTGAAGATACTCTCTTTGTGCCGGTATCTTTAGATCTGTCTACTCTAACGCCATATACATTATCAATAGCTTCATCTCGCCAAATTTTAATAAAATCTAGAACTAATTCAGGAGGATCTTGTAAGTCTACATCAATAGGAACAATCGCATCAGCTTGAACTAAATCAAGAGCTGCAGACATAGCAGCTTCCTTTCCAAAATTTCTTGATAATTTAATCAAACTAATCTTGTTATCTTTTTGCTGTAAAGATTTAATAATATCGACTGTATTATCTTTTGAACCGTCATCAATAAATACAATTTCAATATGTTCTAATTCTTCTGCTAACTTTTCATTTACAGTATTAACAAAAGTCTCAACAGTTTCGTGTTCGTTATATACAGGAACAACTAAAGCAACCTTATAATTACTTTTTCTCATTTTTTTCTTCTTAATCAGTTAGAAATTCATGACGTGATGAAGGATTTGTTTTGAACAAACCTCCCAGTGCTGTGGTAGTAGTCTGTGAGGTCTGATCTTTTACGCCTCTAGACTTGACACAATAGTGTGTAGCAGTGATGCTTACTGCAACATTTTTGGTATTTAAAAGAGTTTGAAGAGCAACCTTAATTTGCTGAGCCAATCGCTCTTGCACTTGAGGTCTATGACCGAAAAATTGAACAATTCGATTTACTTTTGAAAGTCCAATAATTCTGTCTGATGGCATATAAGCAACTTTTGCATAGCCATCCATTACAACAAAATGATGTTCACAAGTTGAGGTAATAGTAATATTACCAACCTTGACCATTTCATCGAACTTCATTTTATTTTCAAAAACACTTACTTTTGGAAAGTTTTTATAATCAAGGCCAGAAAACACTTCATCAACAAACATTCTTGCAACACGAGAAGGTGTTTCTTGAAGAGAATCATCTGTCAAATCAAGACCTAATGTTTGCATAATGGTAGACATGCTAGACATAATAATTTGTTTTTTCTCATCTACAGATAAACCATTATCATGCCAAGGAGTTTCAAGGCCGTGTGCAATTAAAGCATCACGTACCATGATTGCCTCTTTAGATAAGGATTCACTATTAGTCTTTGCTTGTGTCATAAATCTTTACTTCTTTTTCAATACTAAAATGCAAATGGTGATGCTCTAAACCAAATTTTCTGGCTAAATGATTTCCTAGTCGTTTAATGCCGCCTTGTTCAGAGGCATCATGACCTAAAACAAATACTGGAGTACCGGTTTCTTTTGATATGTGATAAGTCTGTTCATTAACATCACCTGTCACTAATGCTTGAAAAGCTGGTTTCATATTTGAATCAATCAAAAAAGATCCAGAACCTGAGCACACCGCAATATTAGATAAAAGGATATTCTCATCGCAGTCACCTAATACCTCAATAGGAGTTTGAAGTGATTCAGACAGAATAGTCGCTATTGCTTTTATAGATAATGGTTCAGATAAAAGACCTTGCATTGCAATTGAATTTGGATTGCCTTGCTCAATATAATCAATTTCTGTTAGCTGAAGCAAATCACATATGTATCTATTGTTACCAACGATAAAATTAGCATCAAGAGGTAAATGATAAGCTAATAAATTTATATTTGCCTCTAAAATTGCATTCAATCTATCTTTATAGCAACCTACAATCGGAGTTGTCTGACCTTTCCAAAGTAAGCCATGATGAACAATTAAAGTGTCTACACCTTCCTCAATTGCAGCATCAATTGCTTCTAAAGACGCAGTAGCTGCTGTTGCAATCTTAGTGCATTCTTTATAACCTTCAATTTGAAGACCATTTAAAGAAGGATCTTTAAAAGAGTTAACCTCTAAATAGTCATCAATATAGGATTTTAGCTCATCTAGTAACATTTACATTTGCCTATTATAAAGATTGAACAATACACTTAACTTGAGTTTTAGCTTGAACTCTTTGACAAATACCAACTACGGCTGCTCTATTTTTTGAAGTTCCAGCATAAACCTTTATTAAAGATTTTCCATTGATGGTTACTCTTTGTACGATAGGAGAAAAACCTGCTGATTTTAATTTATTTACCATAGAATCAGCGCCAGCTTGTTTTCCAAAAGCACCAACCTGAGCAGCATAAGAACCTGAGGATAGAGCAGAATTTGTTGCTGGTACTGAAGATGGTTTAGTTCCTGTTACAGTACGAGGTGCAGTGGTATTAGTTGGAGTTGCACTCTTTTGAGGACCAGGAGCAGTTTGAGTTAAACGATTTGAACGTAGTACTTCTGATTTTTGATTTTCAACTGTCTCTACAGGTGCACTCTGAACTGTTGCTGGCTGTGAAATTGGAGTTGCAACTTCTAAAGACTGACTTGCAAACATATTATCATTAGGAACATCTAAATTACTTGCAGAGTTATCTTGAGCATTATTGTTTTGATTAAGTGCATCAAAAGGTGAGGTTTCTGCCTTTGGTGCAGAACCTGATGCTGTTAAAGGACTATCATCAACAGGATCGAGTAAATCATTATAATCATGCTCTTGAGCAGAAACTAACTGACCTTTATCGTCTGTTACGGCTCCGTTTTGTGTAATTGCAATTGCATTTTTTTGTTCAGCAACTTCTTTTTTCATTAAAGAAGGTATTGAAATAAGGATAAGAGACAATAAAACTAATAGTCCTACAATACGATTTCTAATAGTTTTTGAAAGAGTCTTCTCTTTCTTTGCAACATTTTCAGAATTATTAGACATATTTTTTCCTAGTATTTATTTGTTATTAAGGGCATCTGATGCCTCGGTTACAGTTACAAAAGAGCCTAAAACGATAATTTCGTCATTTTTCATGGCATCAGCTAAAACATCTGTCATAGCCAAAGCTACAGTTTCATAAGACTTAATTTTATCTGATGGAACATTATTCTTAACTAAAGCATCAACCAGTCTATTAGCCTTTTCACCGCGTTGTGTATGCAAAGACGCTACATAAAAAATATCAAAACTGTTTTTTATAATAGCAATTACAGATTCGACATCTTTATCCTTTAACATTCCAATTAAAGCAATGCGATTACCAATCTTTTTTCGTTTAGATAGAACATCAACTAAATGAGTCGCAGCAGGAGGATTATGAGCTACATCCAAAAAGATTACAGGATTAAAGTGAACTAACTGCATACGGCCAGGCAAGGAAACAGTTTGAACAGCCTTTTTTACCCCATCGTGGGTAATTTTAAGACCTTTTTCTTTTAATAAAGTTAGGACTCTTAATGCAACAGGTGCGCAACAATATGGGATCTTAGGATAAGGAAAATGATATACAGCTTGATTTATTGATGTTTTTTGAACATAGCTAAATCCATCAGTAAATGAACCGAAGAAATCAACAGTTTCGCAATAAAGTTCACATGATTTCTCGAAAGCTACATCTTTAATAACCTTTAAAGCTTTTTCATCAATAATACCAGTTACAACCTGAGAATTATTTTTGATAATACCAGCCTTTTCAAAAGCTATTTTCTCAACCGTATCACCAAGAATATGGGTATGATCTAATCCTATGGATGTAATCACACTTATATTTGCATCGACTACGTTAACAGCATCTAATCTTCCGCCAAGTCCTACTTCTAAAACTACGGCTTTAACATTCGCATTAACAAAGCAAACTAATGCAGCTAAGGTTGTATACTCAAAATAAGTTAACTTAATATCTTTACAATTTTCATGAACAAATTTAAATGCTTTTGTCAGTTCGTCATCTGATACTTCTACACCACCAATTACAACTCTTTCATTGAATTTATGTAAGTGAGGTGAAGTGTAAAGACCTGCTTTTATGCCACTATAGTTTAAAGAAGCAGCAATTAGTGCAGCAGTAGAACCTTTGCCATTGGTTCCTGCAACTTCAATTACAGGAATTTCATTGAGCAAATTTAGATTAAGTCTGTCATAGACAGACTTAACACGAGATAATCCTAATTCAATTTTATCAGGATTTATACCTTCAAGATAATCAAGCCAGGTTGATAAAGAACCTGGCTTAGCATTTAAATTGTCAGTTTTCATTAGATCTTAACGTTAGAAGGAGTAACAAGCTCGGCATCAACAGGTTGACCCTTTGTGGTCTTTCTGTGAGACTTAGCTGCAGTCTTAACTTCAATTAAAGGTACGCTTGGATCTTTTGAACCTAAAAGTAAAGCAACAAGATCCGCTAACTCATCTCTCATTTGACTACGAGTAACAATCATATCAACAGCGCCCTTTTCAACCAAGAACTCTGCTCTTTGGAAGCCTTCAGGAAGCTTCTCACGAACTGTTTGCTCGATTACACGAGGACCTGCAAATCCGATTAAAGCATTAGGTTCAGCTACATTGATATCGCCTAACATAGCTAAAGAAGCACTTACACCACCCATGGTAGGGTCTGTTAATACAGAAATAAAAGGTAGGTGAGCCTTTGCAAGTCTAGCAAGAGCTGCAGAAGTCTTAGCCATCTGCATTAAAGAGAATAAAGACTCTTGCATACGAGCGCCACCTGAAGTTGAGAAACAAATTAACGCACGGTGAGTGCGTAAACATTCTTCAACTGCAGCACAGAATCTTGCGCCAACAACTGAACCCATGGAACCTGCCATAAATTCGAATTCAACAGCACAAGCTACAACAGGTAAGCCTTTTAAAGTACCTCTTAAAACAACTCAGCCATCTTTTTCGCCAGATTTTTTCTGAGCAGCAACATAACGGTCTTTGTACTTCTTTAAGTCTTTAAACTTTAAAACATCTTTTGGCTCTAAATCGCCTGCAATCTCTTCTCTGCCATCTTTATCTAGGAAAGAATCAAGACGAACACGAGCCTTAATATGCATATGGTGTCCACACTTAGGACAAACATTTAGATTGCGTTCTAATTCAGCTCTGTATAGCACTTGATCACAAGATGAACATTTAGTCCAAACGCCTTCAGGAATTTCGTGCTTTGTTGTGCCGATTGAAGGTGTAGCTTTGTGTAGTAGATTCTCAAGCCAGCTCATAGATAATCCTATTATTTGTAATAAAAAATTTAGTGATAATTAACAATCAGATATTTTAATTATATCACGCAAGTTCATAAACAGACACGAATTTCAAAATATCGCGCTGTATACAAAGCATAAAGCCTTTCTTTTTTAAGTTTTTTATAAAAAAGACAATTATGTCCTGAAATAATATTCATTGATAATTGTCTTACTCTATTTAGTTTTAGTTAATTCGATTAGAACTTAGCGCTACCTTGTAAATATACGCTCGCATCATTTTCAAATTTAACCTTGCCTAGTTTATTGCGATTATTATCGTAGAACTGAAGATATCTGTCATAGTTATAAGCAGTACCTAATTTTAGTTCTAAGTGGTCGAATGGATTGATAGTAACAGCTGCACCGAATACATATCCACTCTCTTGCATGTAACCGTTAATGCCCTTTAAGTAGTAATGACCACCGTCGAACACTGTAGCACTAGCACCAACAGATACAATTTCATTAAATCTATAGTTTACTTCAGTTGAAGGAAAACCAATTTTTCCTGACAAGCCTTGAGTTTTTTCATCTTTGAAGATTAACTGAGCCAATGCAAATGGGGTATTGTCAGCTTTATTAAGGGCAACTCCGCCACCTAATAATAATGACCAATCATTATCTAAGACAAAGATAAGACCTGCGCGAGGAGTAAAATCATAACTCTTATTAGCTTCAAGACTATCTTTAAAACCAAAAGATAAAGATGAACCAATGAAGTATTTTACATCATCAGTAATATCGCCTGTATGGTGTACATCACCATAGAAAAGTTTTAGATCATTTAAATCAGTAGATCTATCAAAGTCGTATGAAGATGTTTTAAAACCTAAAGAAAAATTCTCATTACCTGCTTCAATGCCATAAGCACTGTGCTTAACATTATCAGTTGATCCCTTTACATCTGTTTTTGAAGAAGATGAACCGTATGGAGTAATGTACCAACTAGCATTTGCTGTCATGGTTAAAGATGAGGCAACAATTGCTGAGAAAATTAACTTTTTCATATAACGCTCTATAAATCAAAAAAAATCTATGAGCATTATATGAAACAAGAACATAATTTCAATTAGAAATTGATGTTAAAAAAATAAGATTAGAAATGAGAGTGCTTTACTCTATCTCTTTCTTCACATCTTTTACCATCATTAAAACGATCTAAAGTACCTACTAGGTAGCCAGTTACACGTCTAATACGTTGAAACTTTACACCAGTGCCAACCATCCCCTCATGGTTTGGACGAAGACCACAGAAGTTTTCTTTTGCTAAATTGTTATTCATATTCATAGCTTTTCTCTTTTATTAAATAGTGCTGTAATTTTAGTGAAGCAAGTTTATACAGTTAGTATTAAAAGATCAATACTATCAATAATAGTTATCAATTAGATAATAAATTATTTGGCATTAAACAATTAAGATAAAATTCATAAAAGAAAAATTGAAGATCCATAACAAAATTATTAAATTAACTATTTAAAATAGAATAAAAAAATGACATGTTAATTGAAGTTATATAAAATATAAATAAGATATAAATCAAACAAACTACCAAAACTTGAAATAAAATGTTTACAATTTTAGTACAGAATTTCACTACATTAGCGACCATTGCGGGAATGATGTTTTTCCTCGGTGTTAATAGAATTTTCAGTAATAAAATCACACAAAT
>CAZEXR010000071.1:0-11403 GCA_964516675.1 uncultured Enterobacterales bacterium
AGAGGCTTCGTGCACTGCTTTTTAAATTTTACCCACAGATATGCACGAAGAGCCAAAAAAAACGAATTTTAGCTCTATTCAAAATTGAGCACTTGATTACGATAATAAACAAGTTCTTTATATAAAATATAAGAACATTGACTATGTTTTAAAAGGTTTTGTTAAATGGCACCTCGCTATATGAATACAATGAGAGCAGATGGGACTGTAAAAGTATTACAGATCTCTGACTGTCATTTGTTTTCAGATCCCGATAAGGATTTGCTTGGTGTAAATACAGCTCAAAGTTTTAAAGCTGTCGTAGAAGCAATTAAAGAGCAGAACTTTGAATATGATTTTATTGCCTTTACAGGTGATATAAGCCAAGATTATTCAGCAGCTTCTTACGAACACTTTGCAAAGCAAATTTCTATTCTTGAAAAGCCTGTATTCTTCCTTCCTGGTAATCATGATGATGGTCCTTTGATGTATAGGATCTTTGAAGATTTAGGTGTAAATATTGCTAAAAATGTTATTACTCCTAAATGGCAATTTGTTTTCTTAAATTCAGAAGTTTACGCTGTTCCTCATGGTTGGATACAAAGAAAACAATTAGATTACACAAGGTTTTGTGCTCAAAGAAGTCCTGACCAACATTTAGCTGTGTTAGTTCATCATATGCCACTGCTTGTTAATTCAGCTTGGCTTGATACTCAAACTATGCATAATTTAGATGAATTCAACACCTATATGCATCGCATTCATCAGTTAAAGTGTGTAGTTACAGGTCATATTCATCAAGAATTTGATGCCTATGATAGAGGAATACGCTATATAGCTTCTCCTTCAACTTCTATTCAATTTACCCCAAACTCAAATGAGTTTGCTTTAGATGATAAGGCTCCTGGCTGGAGATATTTGTCTTTTAATCCTGATGGTTCTATTGATACACAGGTTTATAGATTAAAAAATAATATCTTTGTCCCAAATCCTGATGTAGAAGGTTACTAATGAAGATCTTCTATCTTCATGGTTTTCAATCAAGTTCAAATGCAATAAAAGCGCAAATTCTAAAAAAAGAATTAGCGCCTTTTGACTTTGTAACTTATAAAGCCCTAGATTTTCCTGATGACTTGTCAAAAAGCTTTGAATACCTAAAAGAGTTTATTAAAAAAGAACAACAAGATGACGAGGTTTGTCTGATTGGTAGCTCATTAGGTGGTTTTTTATCATTGCTTTTATCTATTGAATTAAAACTAAAAGTAGCTTTAATCAATCCATGCTTATATCCTTCAGAGTGGGTAAAAAAAGCTAATGTAGTGGGTAAAGAACTTGAAAACTTTGATACTCATGAAAAGTTTGTAATTGATACAAGAGCAATAACTTATCTTCAAGAAAAAGAAAAACAGCTCGTACAATATGACTCATCTTTAGTCTCTGTTTATCTTCAAACAGGGGATGAAGTATTAGATTATAAGTATGCTTTAAATTTCTTTGATAAAATTAAGGTTGATGTAGAGCAAGGTGGATCTCATCGCTATGACAATTTTGAAAGTAAAATTCCTAAAATCATTTCTTTCTTTAAAAAATCTTTATAATGTTTAGTTAAAAGCTAAATCTAATCTAAGTTTTTTAATCCATAATAAAATTATATAGTTGTAATAAAGGTTTAATTTATGCGAATTTTAGTCGTTGAAGATGACACTCTAATTTCTAAAGCAATTGAAAATGGCTTAAAATCAAATGCCTATGCTGTAGATTGTATTGGAGATGGAACTCAAGCTAGATATATTCCATCTGATATTAACTATGACTGTATTCTTTTAGATTTAGGTTTACCAGGAATTGATGGCGTAAAACTTTTAAAGTTATGGCGTTCTGAAGGTATCAAAACCCCAGTCATTATTATTACCGCACGTGATGGTCTTGATGATAGAGTTCAAGGTCTTGATATTGGTGCTGATGACTATGTTGTTAAGCCTTTTGATTTAACAGAATTACTAGCAAGAATAAGAGCTGTAACTCGTCGCACAGCTGCATCTAATGATGTTGTTTCTTTGTCAAATGGAGCTCTTACTCTTGATGCTGTGTCTCATGAAGTTGTTGTAAAAGACGAAGATGGTAATCAAACCAATCATCCTTTAACCTCTCGTGAGTATGCTCTTTTAGAAGCACTTTTACGTCGCCCAGGCGCTGTATTATCAAGAGAAACTTTAGAAGACAAAATTTACGCTTTTGGCGAAGAAGTTGAGTCTAATGCAATTGAATTTATTATTCACAATTTGCGCAAGAAAGTTGGTGCTAGCAACATTAAAAACGTTAGAGGTGTAGGTTGGAAGGTAATAAAAGGAAACTAATTCGTTCCTTACGCCTTAAGCTTTGTATTGCTCTTACCTTAATTGGTATTTTATATACTGGTATTAGTTGCTATCGAGCTTATAACAAAACCTCTCTTGAAACCTGTATCTACGTTGATGAAGAATTAGCGCAGATTGCAGCTGTTATTATTAACTACGACGTTAAATTACCAAAGTCCTGGGAAGGTCCAATGTTTAAGCGTCGTATCTTCACTGATTTCAATGGCAATCTAATTATCCAAGAACATCATTTTGATAAGTCTTTTTTGCCAATACCTTCTTTAAATGATCTTTTTGATAAGCATCAAGAGATTATGATTGCCCCTTTATACGCTCAACCAGGTGAAACTTTTTATTTTCCTGTGGGAATAGAAGATGGTCTTTATACGGTTTTAATCAAGGATAGACGTGTAAGAGCATATGTTGCAACTAATAAAGATGGAATTCGTTTTGTAGTTGCAAGACCTTTTGCCCTTTTAGATGCTCTAGTAAATCAAGCTTGGTTAAATTCATTTTTTGAGTTTTTAATATTGCTTGCAATTTACATCCCATGCATCTTGTTTTTTGTTAATCTAATGTTTAAACCTGTGCAAAAACTAGCAGAGCAGTTAGATAGTAGAAAAGAAAATGATTTGTCTCCTTTAGTGGCTCAAAGATTGCCATCAGAACTAGATGTTTTCATTGAATCTATCAATGGACTTTTTAGAAAAACAGATAGTGCTTTGCAAAATGAAAGACGTTTTATTGCAGATGCTGCCCACGAGCTTAGAACTCCACTTACAGCAATTTCATTGCAGGCTCAGTCTTTAAAAGAAGAGCTGTTACCTCCTGATGAAGCAGATAAAGTTCATCAGCTAAAATTAGCTATTTCAAAGCAAAGAACTTTAACAAATAATCTTCTTGAATATGCTCGTTGTCAGTGTGGTCATAAACTTAAATTCCAGTCTTTCTCATTAAAAGATATCTTTATTGAAGTTATTGATGACATTGGATTTATTGCAGATAACAAGGACATTGATTTAGGTCTAGTTGGTAACTGCGATATTATGCTTTATTCTGATAGAACTAATGTTAAAATTATTATCACAAACCTTGTTTCAAATGCCTTAAAGTACACTGATAACGGCGGTCAGTGCGATTTATCTTGTGTTAAAGCAGATGGTAAAATATCTATATTTATCGATGATACAGGACCTGGTTTATTACAAAAGGATATTGAACTTGTTTTCAATGCTTTTTATCGTGTAGGCGGAGACAGTGCTAAAGCTGAAGGTACTGGTTTAGGCTTATCTATTGTAAAATCAGCATGCGATGAAATCGGCGCAAAAATTGAACTTAAAAACCGTCCAAAACGAGGTTTACGCGCTGCCGTAATTTTTAATTCAGTAAATTAAAATAAATAATCCTAGATTGTTTTTACATTCACATTCCTGACCATTTACGCCCTATAAAAATCTCAATATTCACGCTCGTGTGATAAGATACGTTTAATTGTTTTTAATCGAAGATACTTAAATTTATATATGTCAGATAATACTAAATCCTATGACGGCTCAGCCATTGAAGTTTTAAAAGGTCTTGAACCTGTTCGAAGAAGACCTGGTATGTACACTGATACCCAAAATCCAAATCATTTGGGTATGGAAGTTATTGATAACTCAGTTGATGAGGCTGTAGCAGGTTTTGCTAATACTATTAACGTAATTTTGCATGAGGATGAGTCCTTAGAGGTAAGCGATAATGGTCGTGGTATGCCTGTAGATCTTCATCCAATTGAAAAAATTCCTGCAATTGAACTAATCTTAACTAAGTTACATGCTGGTGGTAAATTTAATTCTGATAACTACAAATTCTCAGGTGGTCTACATGGTGTAGGTGTATCTGTTGTAAATGCGTTATCTAAAAAGCTAACAGCTACCGTTAAAAGAGATGGCTTAATCTATGAGATAAGCTATGAGCGTGGTAATAAAGTAGCTCCTCTTGCTCAAATTGGTAAGTGTGCTAAAAAAGAGACTGGAACATCTGTTCATTTTTGGCCTGATGAACCTTATTTTGATGAACCAAAATTTAATGTTTCAACTTTAAAACATCTTTTAAAAGCAAAGGCTGTTTTGTGTGTTGGACTTACCATTAACTTTGAAGACAGAATTCGAAAAACAACAGATTCATGGTCCTACTCAGGCAATTTACAAAACTATTTAATCAATGCTGTAAATGGTCGTATCACAGAGCCTAATCCTCCATTCTTTGGTTCTGTAAAAAATGAAGATGAAGAACTTGAGTGGGCTTGTGCTTGGGAAATGGAAGGTAGAGGTACTCACTCTATTTCTGAATCCTTTGTAAACTTAATTCCTACCTTTGATGGTGGTACCCATGTTAATGGCTTTAGAACAGGTTTAACAAATGCAATTAGAGAGTTTTGTGATTTACATAATCTACTACCTAGAGGCTTAAAGTTAACAGCAGATGACGTCTGGGCGCGTTGTAGTTATGTAATCTCATTTAAGATGCGTGATCCTCAATTTGCAGGCCAGACAAAAGAGAAATTATCTTCTCGTCATGTTGCATCCATTGTTGATGGCATTATCTCTGATAGATTTTCTTTATGGTTAAATTCTAACGTTGAGCAAGCAACAGTTATTGCAAACTTAATTATTGAATCTGCTAAAGATAGAGAGAATGCTGCAAAAGTAGTAGAGCGTAAGAAGATCACTCGTGGTCCTGCGCTACCTGGCAAGCTTGTTGATTGTACCTCTACCGATCCTTCAAGAGGCGAGTTATTTATTGTTGAGGGTGACTCAGCTGGTGGCTCTGCTCGTCAGGCTCGTGATTCAAGTTGTCAGGCGATTTTGCCTCTACGTGGTAAGATTTTAAATACTTGGGAAAAGTCTTCAAATGAAGCTTTGTTATCCGAGGAAATTCGTGCGATATCAATTGCAATTGGTGTTGAACCTGATGCAGATTCCCTAGAAGGTATTCGTTATAACAAGATTTGTATTCTAGCAGATGCTGACTCTGATGGTTTGCATATTGCTACACTTTTATGTGGTCTTTTTGTTAAGCATTTTACCCATTTAGTTCGTGAAGGTCATGTATATGTGGCATGTCCTCCTTTATTTAGAATCGATTCTGGTAAGTTAAAAGAATACGCTTTAGATGAAGATGAGCTAGAGGTAAAACAAAAGCAATTACTTCGCAAAGGCATCAAGCCTGAAAATATCAAGATTCAGCGATTTAAAGGTCTAGGTGAGATGAATCCTGAACAGCTTCGTGAAACTACACTAGCTCCGGAGTCTCGTCGTTTAATGCAGCTTACCTTATCTACAGAGGCAGATGAAGGTACTTTTGCTCTGATGGATATGCTTTTATCAGGTAAGAGAGCGGCAGATAGACGTCAATGGATCGAAAATAATGGCGACAAAGCTGAATTACTAGACTAAACTTAGAGTATGGCTGATAACGACGATAAAACAGAACAACCCACAGCTAAGAAATTAGCTGATGCTAGAAAAAAAGGTCAGGTGCCTCGGTCTAAAGAGGCAGCGACCTTTTTAGTATTGCTAGCAGGTGTAATCTCACTATGGATATTTTCTTCATGGTTAGGTCGTGGTTTGCGTCAGGTAATGCTCAATAGTTTTAATTTAACTAGAGAACAAATCTTTGCCACAGACGAATATGCTCGTATTATGGTAGAGAACTTAGCTGATATAGCAATTCCTGTTCTAGGTATCAGTGTTCTTTTATTTATTTGTGGTATCTACGGCAATATCTTTGTAGGCGGATATAATTTTTCTCATGAAGCCTACATGCCTAAATTTAGTAAATTAAATCCTATAAATGGCATAGGTAGAATTTTTTCACTCAACTCTATTATTGAACTAATCAAAGGTATTTTAAAAGTATCTTGTATTGGTGCCTTTTGTTATTTTGCTCTGTCAGGTCGTATTGCTGAGGTCATGAGTCTGTCTTATCTAGACCCAATGGCAGCAATTAGAAGAGCTATCACCTTACTATTTCAATTCATGGTAATCATTGTTTGTGCGATGTTACCAATTGTTTTAATTGATGTCCCTTATCAAAAATGGAATTACATAAAACAATTAAAAATGTCAAAGCAAGATGTAAAGGACGAATTTAAAGACACTGAAGGTAATCCTCAGGTCAAAGGTAAGATTAAGCAAATGCAGTTTCAAATGGCTGCTCGTCGTATGATGGGTAAAGTGCCTGAGGCTGATGTGGTAGTAACAAACCCTACTCACTATGCTGTAGCTTTATCTTATGATCCAGAAGGAACAACAGCACCTTTAGTTGTTGCCAAAGGCGTTGATGAAATTGCTGAGAAGATAAAAGAAATAGCCCGCGAGACAGGAGTTCCTGTTATTCCAATTCCTCCATTATCTCGTTCGTTGTATTACACAACTGAACTTGATTGTGAAATTCCACGTGGCTTATTTAAGGCTGTTGCTCAGGTTTTAGCTTGGGTAATGGGAATGAAAGCCTTTAAAGAAGGTAAAAGCCAACAACGTCCGAAAGACTTGGATAAGAATCCAAATATTCCAGATGAGTTGAGATTTTAAAAAAATTAGCCTTTTAGGTTAATATTGTGTAATAATTTGAGTATGAACGGTATTTTATGCTTTGATATAATCAACAGCGTAAAGGGAGTTAATGAGGATATTTTTTTTATGGCAAATTCTTCCACTAAAAAAAGCACAACTACTAAGACTGTTAAATCTGCACCTGCAGTAAAGTCTTCTGTTTCAACTAAAGCTACTGCTATTGATTCTGCAAAGGTTCAGGCATTTAAGGCTCTAATTGAGAAACATTTACGTACCACTATTGGTACTTCTCCAGCTAAGGCTAGCAAGCTAGCTTGGTGGCAGGCTGTAGTAGCAGCTGCTAACGAGGACATCTTCGGTCGTCTAACTGATACTCAGCAGACACATGCTAAGAATGACACTTGTGCTGTTCACTATTTATCAGCAGAATTCTTAATGGGTAGATTGACTATCAACAATCTAACCAACCTAGAGAAATTCGATATTGCTCGTGAAGCTTTAAACGAATTTGGTCTAGATATTAACGATGTTTGCGAAGAAGAGCCTGATATGGCTTTAGGTAACGGTGGTCTAGGTCGTCTAGCTGCTTGTTTCATGGATTCTTTAGCAACATGTAACTACCCATGTGTAGGTTACGGTATTCATTACGAAAACGGCTTATTCCGTCAGGAAATCCGTGCAGGCAAGCAGGTTGAGCGTCCAGATTCATGGCGTGAATACGGTAGCCCATGGGAAGTTTGCCGTCCAGAGTCTGTTCAGAACGTACCACTAGGTGGTTATGTTGAGCAGCAAACTGCACCAGATGGCACTTTCTCTGCTGTTTGGCATCCATCAAGCATCATTAAAGGTGTGCCTTGGGATATCCCTGTAGTAGGTTACAGAGGTTCTTCTGTTGCTATTCTACGTCTATGGGAATCACGTTCAACTGAACAGTTTAACTGGGATGTTTTCAACGCTGGTGGTTACGTTGATGCTCAGGCTGAAAAGTCTTTAGCTGAAACTGTATCAAAGGTTCTATACCCTAATGATTCAACAGAAGCAGGTAAAGAGTTACGTTTAACTCAGCAGTACTTCTTCTGTGCATGTTCATTACGTGATATTTTACGTCGTTACAAGCGTACTCATCACAATGATTTCTCTGAGTTTGCTTCAAAGATTGCAATTCAGTTAAATGATACTCATCCTACAATTGCAATCCCTGAGTTAATGAGATTGTTAATTGATGAGGAAGGTTTATCATACGAACAGGCATGGGATATTACCTCTAAGTCATTCAACTATACTAACCACACTCTATTACCAGAAGCATTAGAGAAGTGGCCTGTATACATCTTCGAGAAGTTATTACCTCGTCATTTAGAGTTAATCTATGAAATCAACGCTCGTTTCTTAAACGGTTTAGTTGAAGCAAAATGGCCTGGCAACAACGAGATTAAAGCTAAGCTTTCAATCATCGAAGAAGGTGATGTACGTAAGGTTCGCATGGCTAACCTATGTGTTATCACTTCAGAGCACGTTAACGGTGTTGCTAAGATCCATTCTAAGCTTGTTAAGGAAGACTTATTCCCTGAGTATGCTGAACTATGGCCAAACAAGTTCTGCAACGTAACAAACGGTGTAACTCCACGTCGTTGGTTATTAGCATGTAACAAGGGCTTAGCTCAGTTATATACAGAAGTTGCAGGCAATGATTGGGCTCTTCACTTAGATCAGTGTATCGCTCTAAAGGATTACGCTGATAAGAAAGACTACCAGGAACGTTTCATGCAGATTAAGCATGACAACAAGGTTGTTTTAGCTAAGACTATCAAAGAGTTAACTGGTGTTGAGGTTGATCCTAATGCTATGTTTGACGTACAGGTAAAGCGTTTACATGAGTACAAGCGTCAGCATTTAAATCTTCTATACATCATGTCTCTATACAAGAGCTTACTTGAAAATCCAGATATGGATATCGTTCCTCAGGTATTCATCTTCGGTGCAAAGGCAGCTCCTGCTTATACACTTGCTAAGGACATCATCTACGCTATTAACGCAGTAGGCGAGAAGGTAAACAATGACTTACGTATTAAGGGTAAGTTAAAGGTTGTATTCTTACCTAACTACCGCGTAAGCTTAGCTGAGAAGATCATTCCAGCTGCTGATATCTCTGAGCAGATCTCAACTGCAGGTTATGAGGCTTCAGGTACTTCTAACATGAAGTTCGCTATGAATGGTGCTTTAACATTAGGTACTATGGATGGCGCTAACATCGAAATCGTTGAGAAGGCTGGTATCGAAAACAACTTCATCTTCGGTCTATCTGTAGAAGAAGTTCAGGAATTAAAGCCACGCTATAATTCATGGGATTACTACAACGCAAACCACGAGTTAAAGGCTGTAATCGATTGGTTAGATTCAGACTTCTTTACTCCTGGTCAGCCTGGTGCATTATCATCTATTAAGAACTCTCTACTAAACCTAGGCGATCCATTCCTAGTATTAGCAGACTTTGCTTCTTACAAGGATGCTCATCAGCGTGCACAGCAGATGTTCAAGGATAAAGCTCGTTGGGCAGAGGCAGCTATGATCAACTCATCAACAATGGGTATGTTCAGCTCTGACCGTTCAATGGACGATTATGCTCGTGATATCTGGAAGTTACAGCGTAAAGATGTAGCTGCTGAATAATCTAGCAACTAAATAAAATTTATTAAAGCCTGAGGCGTAAAAACCTCAGGCTTTTTTTTTGTATTTAATAATCCATTAAATAACGCACGCAGATGCTCACAGATAGACTTTTATAAAGCTAATGGGGGGATACCTACTACAAAAGGCATAATCTCAATTTATGGTACTTTTGCTCATTATTCTAGGAGAATACCTAATTGAGATGGTGAAAAACTAAAAGAGACTAAAGGCAAAGTCATTACGAAAGGATCATGTCAGACATTATGATAGTCCTATATACCTATTTTTCCCCCTAGGGGACATTTCTTTTAATATAAAAAAATAGTAATAAAATTATCCAAATAGACAAAATGTATAATCTATTATAATGTTACCGTTTACAATTGTAGATATAAAACATGTTTAAGATCACACTTTTGCTTTACCAGTAGATAAATGTAAAACAGTAAAGCTCGTATTTTAGTAAATTCATACAGATAGAAAAAATATTAAAAAACATGATTGTGCAAGAAACAAAATTAAAATATAGGTTAAATAAATAGTATAAAAATTATATTGATATAAAAATACATTGATAAAGAAATATCAACATTGTAGATAAAATTATATGAAACTTTTTTACATAAAAATCAGTTTTGATATTTTTTTAATTGAATATTTTTATGGTATTTACAATTTATTAACAAAAAGTCGGAGTTTGAGTTAACAAATGAATTGTTAAATATTTAGTAAAAGAATTTATAAGGATATATAAATGAATAAGACAATTCTATTTTCTGTGATTGCATCACTTTTTTTATCAACTCTTGAAGCTAATGCTTATGAAGTTACATCCGTAGATATCAAACGTGTAGATATCCCAAAAGAGCTATACGTTAATTATCAAGGTGATAATAAGAATTTTAAGAGCGGATTTCCTACAGGTTATGGTTCTGCTTTAGCTTTTAATAAGGTAAATAAAGACGGGACAGTTGGGTTTTTTGCTTTAACTGATAGAGGTCCTAACGCAGATGGACTAAAATATGAAAAAGATGGAAAGATTATGTCTGGTAAGTTTTTCCCTGCTTCATCTTTTCAACCTTCAATTGCTTTATTAAAACTAGCTAAAGGAAAAGTAAGTATTGAAAAGGTTATACCTTTAAAAAATAAAGATGATTCAATGATTTCAGGTCTTCCTGTTAATTTTGGCAAAATAGGAAATTCAGGTGAGGTTGCATTAGATGAAAAGCTTAATGTATTACCTTACGATGATAATGGTCTTGATCCAGAAGGTTTAGATGTTGATATAAATGGACATTTTTGGATTAGTGATGAGTACGGTCCATTTGCAATAGAATTTGATGAAAATGGCAAGTTAATACGTAAGCTAGCTCCAGGTGATGGTCTTCCAGAGCTATTTAAGTATAGAACTCCAAATCGTGGCGCTGAAGGTTTAACTCTTACTCCTAATGGCACATTAGTTGTAATGGAGCAGAGTATCTTAAATTTAAAAAAATTAAACAAATCATCAAATAAAACAGCTAAGTTTTGTCGAATTGCTTTTATTAACTTGAAGACTGGCAAGATAAAAACAATTGGGTATCCAATAGATTTTGAAGCTTATAAAAAGCCTGGCGATGCTAAGTTAGGAGACATTGTTGCTATCAATGACAATGAATTCTTAATTATTGAGCAGGGCAAGGATAAAAATAAGAAGATGAGAAATCTTGTATACAAGTTTGATGTAACAGATGCTCAAGATATATCAGACCTTTTAATCAATGATAAAGAGCCTGAATTTCTAGAAAATATAGATGATCTTAAGTTAGCATCTAAAAAATTAGTTGTTGATTTAAGAG
>CAZEXR010000072.1:0-11341 GCA_964516675.1 uncultured Enterobacterales bacterium
CAGATCGTTAAACAACCAGGTTTTAAAAGAAAAATCTCTTAAGGACCTGGGTATGGTTAATAATATTAAATACAACAGATAGAAAGAAGAAAATTACAACAAATGTAAGAATTGAATTCTTTTTAGGTGTAGTTTTTGTAGCTTGTGTATTTGATGTTACTTTGACATTTGCATATGCGTTATTAGTATTTGAATTAGCTCGTTCTGTTTGTGCCTTAGCCTTTGCTCTAATTTCATTTTGCTTTGCAGCAAAAGCCCTTGCTTCATCTGTATTAGTTACATATGTTTGCTGAGGTCTAGGCTTTGATGTAGCTTTGGGTTTATTTTGTTGCTGATTATTAACTGCTTCAACTTTAGAATGCTGTTCATGATCTTGTTTTGCAGATATTATTTCATTAGTCATAGTTGAAAGGCTATGTTCACCTAGCTTATCAACTAATGATGCAAAATCACCATTTTTAGGTTCAAGAGAAAAGTTGCTCATATTATTCTTTAATTGTCTTTAAAATCCTGTTGTATAAAAAAATATTAGCACATACAAATACAATTTCTACATGTTTAGACCCTATTTAATTAAATAAGTTCAATTCTGCTAAATATTGATTTTTTCTAAGAATATTCTAAGTTTTATTTAGTAGATGTTTTTTTTACTCAATCACTAAAGATGAAAAGATAGAAATCTCGTTTTAAGGTGTTGGTTTTGCAATTGCTATATATTTGGGCAGTATCAAGAATTCACATAATATAAAAAGCTCAAATGCACTGTTTTATGACTGCAAAAAATTGAATTGACAAAATATACAAAAAAATAGTTTGTTAATCTGATAATCTCGTCACTTTTTCGAGTATAATTTGCCACAAATTTTAAAAGATTCGGAGGATTTTATGCTACGCATTATGGAAGAGGCACTAACTTACGACGACGTATTATTAGTACCTGCTCATTCAACTGTTTTACCAAACACTGCAGATCTTCGTACAAGATTGACCTCCAATATTCAGTTGAATATTCCAATGATCTCTTCTGCAATGGATACAGTTACCGAGTCAAACTTAGCAATTGCACTAGCTCAAGAAGGTGGTATTGGTTTTATCCACAAGAATATGTCTATTGAGCGTCAGGCTCAAGAAGTAGCTCGTGTAAAACGTTTTGAAAACGGTATGGTTACAAAGCCAGTTACTGTTCATCCTGAAGCAACCATTAAAGATGTTTTAATGATGGCTGCTAAGTATGGTTTCTGTGGTTTCCCTGTTGTTGACGAAAAAGATAACTTACTAGGTATTATCACTGGTCGTGATACTCGTTTCCTAACAAAGACAGACGTTAAAGTTTGCACTGTTATGACTCCAAAAGAGAAGTTAGTTACCGTACGTGAAAACGAAACTCGTGAAAACGTACAAGCTTTAATGCAACAGCACCGTATTGAAAAAGTACTTGTTGTAGATTCAGCATTTAAGCTAAAGGGTCTAATTACAGTTAAAGATTTCCAAAAATCATCAAATAAGCCTAATGCATGTAAAGATGCTTTAGGTCGTCTACGTGTTGGTGCTGCTATTGGTGCAGGCGCTGGTAATGAAGACAGAGCAAAGGCTCTAGTTGAAGCTGGTGTTGATGTATTATTAGTTGATTCATCTCACGGTCATTCACAGGGCGTTCTTGACCGTTTATCATGGTTAAGAAAGCAGTATCCTGATCTACCTATTATTGGTGGTAACGTAGCAACTGCTGCTGGTGCTCTTGCATTAGCTGAAGCAGGCGTAAGCGCTGTTAAGGTTGGTATTGGTCCTGGCTCAATTTGTACAACTCGTATTGTTACAGGTTGCGGTGTTCCTCAGATGACTGCTGTTTCAAATGCTGTTGAAGCTCTTGAAGGTTCAGACGTAACAGTTATTGCTGATGGTGGTATTCGTTATTCAGGTGATATTGCTAAGGCTCTTGCAGCTGGTGCAAACTGTGTAATGGTAGGTTCAATGTTTGCAGGTACTGAAGAAGCTCCTGGTGAAATCGAAATTTACCAAGGTCGTTCATTTAAGTCATACCGTGGCATGGGCTCATTAGCTGCTATGTCAAAGGGTTCTGCTGACCGTTACTTCCAGTCTGATAATGCAGCTGATAAGTTAGTACCAGAAGGTATTGAAGGCCGTGTAGCTTATAAGGGCTTACTAAAGGGCATTATCCATCAGCAGATGGGTGGTCTACGTGCTTCAATGGGTCTCACAGGTTGTGCAACAATCGATGAACTACGTACTAAGTCTCAGTTTGTTCGTATTACAAATGCAGGCTTTAGTGAGTCTCATGTTCACGATGTAACAATCACTAAAGAAGCTCCTAACTATCAGAGCCACGTTTAATTAAACGAATCGAATACACTTGTAATTCTAATTACAGGTGTATTTTAATTTTAAATCCATCAAAGAGTTGTAAATATGTCTTCACAGAACATCCATTCTGAAAAGATCCTAATCTTAGATTTTGGTTCTCAGGTAACTCAGCTAATTGCTCGTCGTGTACGTGAAATTGGTGTTTATTGCGAGATCTATCCTTTTGATGCAGATCTTAGCTTAATTAAAGACTTCGGCGCACAAGGTATTATTTTATCTGGTGGTCCTGAGTCTACAACCGAAGCAGGTTCTCCTCGTGCTCCTATGTGGGTATATGAGGCTGGTGTTCCTGTACTAGGCATTTGTTATGGCTTACAGACAATGTCTGTACAGTTAGGCGGTGCAGTTCAAGGCTCATCTAAGAGAGAATATGGTCACGCAACAGTAAAAATTACTGGTTCATGCCCATTATTTGATGGCCTAACAGACCATGAAGGCGAGCATGCTTTAGATGTTTGGATGTCTCATGGTGATAAGGTTACTGCTATCCCTGAAGGTTTTACAACCGTAGGTAGCACAGAAACTTGCCCTTACGCTGCTGTATACAACGAGCGGAAGAAATTCTACGGTGTTCAGTTCCATCCTGAAGTAACTCACTCAAAGCAAGGTGGCGAGATGTTAAAGCGTTTCGTTATGGACATTTGTGGTTTACATGGTCTATGGTCACCTAGCGCTATTATTGATGACGCTGTTGCACGTATTCGTGAACAGGTTGGCGATAAGAAGGTTCTTCTTGGTCTTTCAGGTGGTGTTGATTCGTCTGTAACCGCTTTATTACTACAAAAGGCAATTGGCAAGCAGTTAACTTGTGTATTCGTTGATAACGGTTTACTACGTTTAAATGAAGGCAAGCAAGTTGAAGAAATGTTTGCTCCAATGGATTTAAACTTCGTTTATGCTGATGCTTCAGATAGATTCTTAAATGCTTTAGAAGGTATTTCAGATCCTGAGTTAAAGCGTAAAGCAATCGGTAAAACATTTATCGATGTTTTCGCTGATGAAGCTCGTAAGTTAGATGGTGTTGAATTCTTAGCTCAGGGTACAATTTACCCAGACGTTATTGAATCAGCTGCAGCTAAGTCTGGAAAAGCACACGTAATTAAGTCTCACCACAATGTTGGTGGCCTACCAGAAGACTTAAAGTTCAAGTTAGTTGAGCCTCTACGTGAGTTATTTAAGGATGAAGTTCGTCGTATTGGTGTTGCTTTAGGTTTACCTGAAGCTATGGTAATGCGTCACCCATTCCCTGGTCCTGGTTTAGGCGTTCGTGTTCTAGGCGAAGTAAAGAAAGAATACTTAGATTTACTACGTCAGGCTGATGCTATCTTCATGGAAGAGCTAAACAAGTCTGGTTGGTATCAGAAAGTAAGTCAGGCATTTACTGTATTCTTACCTGTTCGTGCTGTTGGCGTTATGGGCGATCACCGTAGCTATGACTTCGTTGTTTCTTTACGTGCTGTAAAGACTATCGACTTCATGACTGCTAAGTGGGCAGAGCTTCCATACGATTTACTTGGTCATATCTCAAATCGTATCATCAATGAAATCAATGGTATTTCTCGCGTAGTATACGATGTTTCAGGTAAACCACCTGCAACAATCGAGTGGGAATAGTTGCCAAAGTCAACTTAACACTATGAAAATAAAGCCCTTTTTAGGGCTTTATTTGTCTCTGTGAAGGCCTTTTGAAGGCCTTTTAATTTTTCTCAAGCTTTTTATCGTTACTCATTAACGATATTTCTAAACATTCAATCTTATCTTTCACAACGTTTTGTTCTTCATCACTCATCTTACTAAATGCATTTTCAGATAACGAATTCTTTAAATTCGTCCATTGAGCGAATTCATCATCGATATCTTTAAGTTTGAATAAAGTATTCTCAGGTATTGATGACCCAGATGACATGGTAAAGAGGTTTAACAAGAGGGGATTAAAAGAAAACTCTACTTCATCTTTATCTAAGCATAACTTAAGAATGTTTGCTTCAAGTAACATAAAGATAAGGGTATAAAAGTCACCTCTAGTTTCAAACTTTAATCCAGATTCTTCTGCGCCAAGAAACGCAAACTTCGATATGTTCAATGCAGTGGCAAGCTTATCTATGTGTGTAAGCTTTGGCTCCATAACACGAGTCTCATACTTACGTATTGTCACGTGGTGAATACCTGCCTTCTCGGCAATATCCTTTTGTGTAAGTCCTTTTGCAGCTCTAAATTCTTTAAGCCTTTGCGCTAAGTCCATGAAAACTCCTTTGTAGCGTTTTGGCTATTATTTCACTTATTAAAATAATTTTCTACTTTGCTAGACATGTACCTAAAACGCTACATATAATAACTATGAATAATGTAGCGATATGGCTACATTAAAGAAAAAGAGAACAAATATGGATAATAAAATTTTTATGACAGCAAAAGATGTTGCTGAAATTATGGGAATTTCAATGGGACATGCTTATAAGCTTGTGCGTTCTATGAACAACGAGCTTAAGAAGGCAGGGTATTTGGTAGTTGCTGGCAAAATTCCAACAGGATTTTTCCGAAAGAAATGCTTTGGCTTTGAAGGAAATGAATAATGGCTTCTTACGTTAAAACTGGTAATCAGTGGGTTGTCTTTTTCCATTATAAGGATTGGACAGGTACTGATAGAAAATCTACCAAGCGAGGCTTTGCCACAAAACGTGAAGCAAAAGATTGGTATGAGGATTTCGCTCTTAATAAAGCAGATGATTTAACCATGTCTTTTGGTTCATTGGTCGATACTTATTTGAAAGATATGTCTTTTAGACTAAAGGAAAACACTCTTCGTACTAAGAGAGTTTTAATCGATTTAAAGATACTTCCTTATTTTAAAGACCGTCCTGTAGCAAGTATCTGTGCAGCTGACATAAGAAAGTGGCAATCCATGCTAATGAGTAAAGGGTACAAGCCAACGTATCTCAAGTGCATCAACAATCAGTTGAGTGCCATCTTTAACTATGCTGTGAAGTTCTACGACCTCAAAGCAAGCCCTACACTTAGAGCTGGTTCAATGGGAACAAAGAATGGAGTAGAGAAATCGTTTTGGACTGTTGATGAATTCAACAAGTTTAGCGAATCGTTATATAAGAATATTCATGCTTATATTGGCTTCAAAATTCTATTCTGGACAGGAATACGTATTGGTGAACTCTTAGCACTTACAAAGGGGGCTTTTAACCTTGAGGAAAAGACTATGGCCATCACTAGGTCATATCAAAGAATCGATGGTAAAGATGTCATCACATCTCCTAAGACAGAGAAGAGTACACGTATTGTTGGTTTACCAGCCTTTCTTGTAGATGATTTGCGTGATTTCTTTGAACGTCTTTATGAATGTAAAGGAACTGACAGAGTCTTTCCATTTACAAAGTACTTCTTTGAACATGCGATGAAATCAGGCTGTAAAGCTTCAGGAGTTAGGAAGATAAGGTTACATGACCTTAGGCACTCTCATGCATCCATGCTCGTAAATTTGGGCGTAGGTGCAAAGGTGATAGCCGATAGGTTAGGTCATGAACGTATCGAGACTACTCTAAATACCTATTCACATCTTTATAAATCAACACAAGACCAGGTGTTAAACAATTTGGAGGCTGTAAATGCTGAAGCAGAAACAAGAAAAGAATCGTAAAAGACCAATAATGATGGCCTTTAGAGTCTCTTTAGACGAATACGCCATGCTTAAGCAGCTAATGCTTCTAAGTGGCAAAACCAAGACTGATTTTATTTTAAGTGCTTGTCTAAAACAGAAAGTACAAGTAATCGGAGGAAAGTTTGCAAGTGATAGGCTTGCTCATGAAATAAAGCTTTTAAAAGAAGCTCTAGTAGAAAAGTCAGTTCCAACAGAACTTATGGAACTACTAGCAGAGTGCAAGGAGCTAGTCGCCAAACTCATCTCCTTGCTAAGTAAACAGCAGCATTAGCTATTAACTATGGCTCTATTTTAACAAATAGAGCTATGTATAGGAAATTACATGTTTGAAAACATTCAAAAGAGACATGAACTTAAGCTTATCAACATGAAAGATGTTGAAGTAGAGCAAGTGCAATGGCTTCTTTATCCTTTCATTCCTTATGGTAAAATTACTATTGTTCAGGGCGATCCTGGAGAAGGTAAAACGACTTTAATGCTTCAAATTATCGCCAATCTTACACGTGGAAAGGCCATTTTAGATTGCGATGACTCTAGTACTTATGAACCTCAATTTGTTATTTACCAGACTGCTGAGGATGGTCTAGGTGACACCATTAAACCCAGGCTTATTGATGCAGGTGCAGAGTGCAGCTATGTCAATGTAATTGATGAAAGCGAAGAGTCCTTATCAATGATTGATGAGCGTCTAGAAGCTGCAATTATGAAGACTAAGGCTCGATTAGTTGTGCTTGATCCAATCCAAGGCTATTTAGGTGCCAATGTAGACATGCACAAAGCAAATGAGATTAGACCAGTGATGAAGAGTTTGTCTTTAGTAGCCCAACGTTATAACTGCGCGATTGTTCTTATTGGTCACATGAACAAGAACAGTTCTGGTAAGTCTTCCTACCGAGGACTTGGTTCTATCGATATCTCTGCATCAGCTCGTAGCGTATTACTTGTGGGACGAGTTAAGGATAAGCCTGAGATGCGTGTTATCTGCCACGTAAAGAGCTCTCTTGCGCCTGAAGGCAAGTCATTGTGTTTTGAGCTTAACAAGGATACTGGTTTTGCCTGGCATGGTGAATGCGATGTTAGTGCTGATGACCTGTTAAACAACACGGTAAAGAATCTAAAGATTTCTGATGCCACAACCTTTCTTCAAGAAATATTAGCTCATGGGCCACTGGCAAAGGTTGATATAGATGCCTTAGCAGCAAAGCAGGGGATTAAGGATAAAACCTTACGTAATGCAAAACAGAAACTAAAGGCCATTGCGGTGAAAACCGGTGAACAGTGGTATTGGCGTTTACCATAATTATTCAAGGTGGCAAGATGCCCTGTTCTTAGAAAAGGGGCACCTTGCCATCTTCATAAGGAATTAAAATGAAGAATGTACTAATCAGCAAAAAACTATTCGATAATTTAGTTTATTTTCATATCGTTGTTGGTAATGAGAAACTAATCCCTGACCAGGTGATTAGAGAAATTAAGTCTGAACTTGAAGAGAAAATCATAACTATAAAATTGCGAGATCTTTACGGCTGTAGCAAGTCATGTGAAGATCCTGAGCTTAGAGAAATCGCAAGACAACTTTATCTTGATGGAAAAAATATAACTAAATCTTTTAGGTGGTAGTGTAATAAGTGATAGTGGAGTTCCTCTTCACTATCTAGAGTGATGACGAGAGCGTGACACGCTCTCGTTTTCTCATTTTTAAGTATGAAGAGTAATGTCTAATTTGTTAGAATTAAACGGATAAAAAGAATGAATATTAGTTGCTTATATATCAGATAATCTCAAACTAACAAATCACCAAGTTTTCGATGTGATGCTAGATAAAAGGGAAATACAATTTTACCTGAGTGATATTAAGTAACAAGATTTAAAACGTTAATTTGAGCTTCGCTCATGCGTGGGCAATGTGAAATGATCTATTTTCTCAGGCTCAAACTTAAGGCAATAAAATGGCTAAGAAAGAAATAAAAACAGACTTATGGGTATATGAGCTGTTACGAGATGCAAACATAAGAATTGATGCACAAGGTAGCTCTATAATTGAGATTGATACTGCTTTAAAAACAGCATCTAAGAAAGGTACAGGAAATGCTGGATACCCTGAATATGTCGGACCAGTTAAAGACTTTCTTATTGTGATAGAGGATAAAGCATCTTTAGATAAACACATTAAAAGAGATGATAATAATCTGATCTCTTTAGATCAAAAAGACGTTGCTAATTATGCTGTGAATGGTGCACTGTTTTACGCTCAACATCTTATAAAAAACTCTAACTACAAAAAAGCCATTTGTTTTGGTGTATCTGGTGATGAAAAACGTCACAAAATCAGTCCTATTTTCGTTGATACAACACCTTATTATCGTGAATTAAATGATGTTGAGTCTTTCATTTCTTTTAGCGAAGCAAACATAGACGAATACTATCAACGTGAAATTTTAAAAGAAGAAACAGATCTAGACAAAGAAACACAAGAAATCATACATGATGCATCTGTTTTACATGAAGATTTAAGAAATTATGGTAATCTTCAAAATACAGAAAAACCTCTTGTCGTTTCAGGAATTTTACTAGCATTAAATGAAATTCAATTCAAAAACTTTGATATAGAGTCTTTAACAAATGATCCAATTGATACAGACGGTGCAAAGATTTTTAAAGCAATTGAATCTAATCTAAAGCGCTCACAAGTAGCACCTGACGTAAAAAGAGATAAATTGCTAAGTCAATTTTCTATAATTAAAGACACTAAGATATTAAACGAATTAAATAGCATCTTAGGAAAAACTCCGCTAAAACATTACACTGAATTTTTGTACAAAAAGATATTTAAATGTATCAAGTACACAACATCTGCTGAAGATTATTTAGGCCGATTCTATGGCGAATTTATGAGCTATTCAGGGGGTGATGGACAGACACTAGGAATTATCCTAACACCTAAGCATATAACTCAATTATTTTGTGATTTAGCTAATTTAAAGAAAGATGATGTTGTTTTAGATCCTTGTTGTGGAACTGGTGGCTTCTTAATTGCATCAATGCACAATATGTTTAATAAAGTCATCGAAGAAAAAGGCTATACAAATAAGAGTGAAATTGACCGAGATCCTGACATAAAACACATTAAGCAACAACAATTGCATGGTGTTGAATTGCAGTCTTATATGTTCACTATTGCTACCACAAATATGATTTTACGAGGTGATGGTAAATCAAACATTATCAACGAAGATTTTTTGAGTATTGAACCATCAAAACTGCAGTTAGATTCGCCAACAGTAGGCATGATGAATCCCCCTTATTCACAGGGGTCAAAGAAAAACCCTAACTTGTATGAAATTTCTTTTGTTGAACATTTACTTGATAGCTTGTGTATTGGTGCAAGATGTCTTGTTATTGTTCCACAATCATCGATGACAGGAAAGACAAAAGAAGAACAACATATTAAGGAAAATATACTAAAAAAACACACTTTAGATGGGGTGATCACGCTAAATACTAATACGTTCTATGGTGTAGGTACAAATCCTGTTATAGCTGTTTTTACTGCTCATGAACCCCATTATAGTGGACATATAGCTAAGTTTATTGATTTCCGAGATGATGGATACAAAGTAGCTCCGCACATTGGTTTGTTAGAAACAGAATCAGCTAAAGACAAAAAGCAACACCTGTTAGATGTATGGTTTAATCGTTTAGAATCTCATTCAAGTTTTTGTGTTGAATCAACTGTTAGTTCAGATGATGAGTGGTTGCATAGCTATTTCTACTTTAATGACGAAATACCTAGTGATGCCGATTTTGAAAAGGGAATTTCTGATTATTTAACGTTTGAATTTTCTATGATTATGCAAAATCGTGAGTACTTATTTAACGGAGCTTCTGATGCAGAATCTTAATGAAAAGAAATGGGATACATTTCCTATTGAGGCAATCTTTAAGGTATCAGGTACGTTAACAACTCCTCCTACAGAGCTTGTCTCTGATGGTTTTACGCCACGTATTACATGTAAAGCAACAAATAATGGTCTTGAATATTGTTATAAGAACACACCTACTGAAAAAGGCGGTGTTTTAACTATTGATAGTGCAACCATTGGCTCTATCTTTTATCAAGGTTATGATTTTATTGCAACAGACCATGTTGAAAAAATAGCTTTTGAAAAGAGAATACCTCTTTCTTTAGGTTTATTTTTTCAAGTAGCTATAACATCATCTGTAGCCGATAAATATCAATACGGTTATAAGTTTTCTCAAAAAAGAATCGCAAAACAGACCATATTTTTGCCTATAGATGATTTAGGCAATCCAAATTATGAGTATATGGATCAGTACGTGATATCTAAAAGAGGTATTTTACTTGATAGGTACAAACACTTTATTAAGTCTGAAATTGAACGTCTTGAATATAAGGAAATCTCATCGTTATCAGAAAAGAAATTTGCAAATTTTCTATTGACTGATATTTTTTCTAAAATACAACGTGGCAAACGATTAAAAAATGCAGATCATGTTCAAGGAAAAACACCTTATGTTTCATCTACTGCAATGAATAACGGTGTCGATGATTATATTACTGCAACAGAAGGCACAAGAACGTTTAATGATTGTATTAGTTTAGCTAACAGCGGTAGTGTAGGAACTGCGTTTTACGAACCATATGCGTTTGTTGCCAGTGATCATGTAACTGGTTTGAAAAATAGTAAGTTCTCTAAATATGTTTATCTATTTCTTACAACTATTCTTGAAAAACAAAAGTCTAACTTTAATTTTAACCGAGAAATAAACGATCAAAGAATTAAAAAACTGCAAGTGATGTTACCGGTTAACGATAAAAACGACCCTGATTACGAATTCATGGAACAATACACTAAAAATCTTATGTTAAGAAAATATAATCAGTATTTAGAATACCTGCAAAAGGGTAATAAATAATCCAATTGCCTACTTTGGTGTATCAAGGCTGGATAGAATCTATAGAAAGATATTATTGTTACATATGTATCATAAACTAACCGTAATATTTTGCGTGTATAGAAGACGATGAATTTTAATCTTACAAATTTTTAGTGAAGACGGTTTGAAGCCCAAAAAGTGTAAAAACTTAAATAATGACGATAATTTGGATAATTTAGATATAAAATTACATTAAGAAACAAAGAGATAAACTATTGACATAAATTCTAGTATCGAGTGGGAATAGTTAATATTTAAGCCCTAACTTACTGAAAAATAAAGTAAATTAGGGATTTATTTTTATCCAATCGCTCTATTTTCGCTCTATAA
>CAZEXR010000073.1:0-11336 GCA_964516675.1 uncultured Enterobacterales bacterium
TAGATCCTGCTTTCATCAGCCGCAGCGAATGTTAATGCGCTCATGTTATTTTTTTTTGCTATTTAATTTTTTTATTATTTACAAACAATATCGTTTACAGCGCCATGTGCTGCCATATAAAAAGGTATTGTTTCAATAAATCTATCTGTCATAGTTAAAATATTAACTCTGCATTTATTACTTACATCTCGTAATTTTTTTGCATCATAATAAATACTGTCAATAACATTGAAATCTATTAAAACAGCACTATTTGATGCTATGTAGAATAGCTGACCTTTGTAATCTTCAGATATCTTTGTTACTGGAACATCATAAATAACAAGAGGCATTTTTGTTAATTCTTCTGAAAGTGCATCAAGACCTTTGTTATCTGCAATTCTTGATAATTGGTTAAAACCAATATAAATTCCAGCGTAGGTTGCAAATTTAGCTTTATCATCGATATTTATGTTAACTGTTGTTTTTCCATTATAGTTTTCAGATGTAATCATCCCTAGCATAGGCTCTTTAATAGTGCCTTTTAGTCCATCTGAGTTAAAAGGAAAAACAGCTGCTGTTGCCTGAAATTTTCCTCTTGTAGCAATATCTTTTGAAATGATATTTTTTAAGTCTGAGTTGTAATCTTCGCCCTTTCCTAGGATTACCTCATATACAGCATAGTGTTTTGTTTCAAATTTTGGAGTCATGGTATATGCAAAAGCACTGTTAGCCATTAGCAGAATAAAAGCACTTGAAGCTGTAATAATTGATTTTAGAAACATATAAGGTACCTTAAAATTCGATAAAATCCTTTCTCTAGTGTATACTCTAAACGCAAATTAAATACAAATTTGAATCTCATTTTTGAATTTAAAATAATAATATAGAAAATTAGGATGTAGCACCATGGCAGAATTAGCTTTTAGCGAGAATGTCAGTTTTGATAAGTTAGCTAGTACTGAAGCTAGTTACAATACAAAAATTGACGCATCATATCTACCACGTTTATGTGGTGCCTGCGTAAAAGTATTGAAACCAGTAGAAGCTGATTTTAAATTTTATGTTGACCTACAAGGCTTAAGAACAATTGAAGGTACATTAAAGACTGAAGTTGTTTTTTTATGTCAAAGATGTGGCAGAGAATATACAAAGACCATTGAAAGTTCATTTTTATCAACTTGTGATGAAGAAAAGGCAAAAAGCCTTCGTATTGATGAGAAGCTTGATTTAGTTGAACTAAATGAAGATGGAACTTTTAATTTATTAGGTTTTCTTGAAGACTGTCTATTACTTGAGATCCCTTACATTACAGTACATGATGATGAAGATCCTGAATGCACAGAGCCTGAAAATGGCTGGGCATTTGGCAAGATTGAAAAAAATGAAAAGGATAATCCTTTTGCTCAACTTGCAAGTTTAAAAGATAAATTAAAGAAATAGTTTATAACTGAATTAATTCATCAGATGCGGTAAAACGTAAAAGAATTGTTTTTAAATACAGCAAAATCATTTTTTTGCTTGAAAAGCACATTCTTTATCAGTATAATACCGCGATTAGTGCCACAGTTGGTGGCTAAAGTTGATTTAAAGAGCTAGCGGGGCAATCTGATCTCCGCAAGAATAGTAAATTTTAGGAGACAAATAACATGGCTGTTCAGCAGAACCATAAGTCCCGTTCACGTCGTGACATGCGTCGTTCACACGATGCTTTATCAGCAATGCAGTTATCTGTAGATAAGACTTCAGAAGAAGTTCATATTCGTCATAACGTAACAGAAGGCGGCTACTACCGCGGTGAGAAGTTAAATCTTACTCCAGCTAAGCCACTACTTTCTAAGAAAGAATTCTTCGCATCAAAGAAGTAATTCTTATTTTTTAAGTAATGAGTTATGGAGAAGGGCATAGGGACACTGTCTCTACGCCCTTTTTAAATTGTGAATAACGAAACTAATATTACAGTTGCTCTAGACGGAACAGGCGGAGATAATGTCGATGTAAAGACTGTTGCAAGTGCAGTCCGTTTCGCTTTAGTTCTATATCCAAATATCAAAATTAAAGTTTTTGGCAATCAAAAGCTAAAAGTCGCTTTAACTTTAGAGAAAATGGATACTAGTCGATACGAATTTATTGACGCTCCTGAGTGTATTCCTCAGGATGAAGATCCTCGAGCTGTCCTTGAAGGTTATAGAACCTCTGCAATGAGAAAAGCTATTGAAGCCGTGAAAAATCACGAGGCAGATGTAGTTGTTTCAAGTGGCGGAACAGGCCCTCTAGTTTCTCTATCTCGTCATATTCTTGGTGTTATGGATGGTTTGCGCCCTGCACTTTGTGCTCGCATCCCTGCAGGACCTGGAAAATATTCTTTAATGGTTGATCTTGGCGCTAATGCTGTAAGTAATGCTAATGATTTACATTCATTTGCTTTATTAGGTCATGCTGCATATAAAGCTTTTTACAATGTAGCTCAACCTCGCGTTTGCCTTCTTAATGTAGGCACTGAACGCAACAAGGGCAGTGCTCTTATTAAAGAAAGTCGTGATCTGATTGAAAAAGATCAAAGAATTAATTGTTATGGCTTTGTTGAAGCAGATAAGTTATTTACTGATGATGCCGACGTAATTGTTACAGATGGTTTCACTGGTAATGTAGCTCTAAAAGCTGCCGAAGGCGTAGCATCCGCTTTTCTAAATGCTCCTGGCATGAAAAAAATCTTTTCTAAATTGGCCCGTCCTGATTGGTTAGTTCCATGGCAGTACAACGGTTCAATTTTACTTGGTGTAAATGGTCTTGTAATTAAGAGTCATGCAAGTGCAGGAAAAGAAGCTGTAGCCGTTGCCTTAGTAGAAGCCGCTAAAACAGCAAAGATGGATCTTGTTGATTCTATCAAAAAAGAGTTGAAAATTTCTCTGTAAATTTGGGAAATCTTCCTATTTCTTGATAAAATATAAAAATTGTATTTTTAAACTACTTGGAGAATTCATTGTTTACCAGAATTCTTGGAACAGGCAGTTATTTGCCTGAGCAGGTTCGTTCAAATGCTGATCTAGAGCGTATGGTAGAGACCTCAAACGAATGGATCATGGAACGTACCGGAATCAGTGAAAGACGTATTGCTGGACCTAATGAGACAGCTGCTTCTATGGGTGCTATTGCAGCACGCAGAGCAATTGAAGCTGCTGGCATTGAGGCTAATGATGTTGATTTAGTGATTTGTGCTACTACTTCAGCTCAGAATGCCTTTCCTTCAACTGCATGTGAAATTTCCGGACTTTTAGGTATTTCTGATTGTCCCGCTTTTGATCTTGCAGCTGCATGTGCAGGTTTTAGCTACGGCTATACATTAGCTCACTCAATGATTTTGTCAGGTCAGGCAAAAAAAGTTTTGATCATCGGTGCAGATCTAATGTCACGTGCTTGTGACCCAACCGATAGAACCACAATCATTTTATTTGGTGATGGCGCTGCCGCTTGTGTATTAGGTGAGTCTGATACTGAAGGTACTATTGCAGTACATATGTCAGCTGATGCAAAATATGGCCCATTATTATCAATGGCATACCCAAAGCGTGGTGATGTTTTAGGTAACGATTCTTGGCTTTACATGAAAGGTAATGATGTGTTTAAACACGCCGTTACAGTTTTAGCCTCACTAGTAACTAAAACCCTTGAAAAGGGAAATATGAAGGCTGAAGACCTTGATTTCCTTGTTCCTCATCAGGCAAATCTACGTATCATTGCAGCAACTGCAAGAAAACTAAAGATGGATATGTCTCAAGTTATTGTAACTCTAGACAAACAAGGTAATACCTCAGCTCCTTCTGTTGGCTTAGCTTTAGATGAAGGCATTCGTTCTGGAAGAATTAAACGTGGTGACGTTTTACTTTTAGAATCTTTTGGAGGTGGTTTTACTTGGGGCTCAGCTCTAGTTCGTTACTAATCAATTTTTATTTAAAAAGGCACGAAGATTGCTTTTTTTTAGGAGTCTAATATGAAGAAATTCGCTGCAGTATTCCCAGGCCAGGGCTCTCAGAGCGTAGGCATGTTTGCTGATTTTATGGATAATGAAATTGTTGCTAAAACATATGCAGAAGCAAACGAAGCTTTAGGCTATGATTTAAAGTCAATTACTTTAAATGGTCCAGATACAGAGTTAAATAAGACTGAGGTAACTCAGCCAGCTATTTTAACTGCATCTGTAGCAGCTTTTAGAGTTTTAATGTCAAAGGCTGAAAAACCTTCAGCTTTTGCTGGTCACTCACTAGGTGAGTACAGCGCATTAGTAGCAGCAGGAGCAATTGAATTTAAGGATGCTGTTAAATTAGTTCGTCTTCGTGGTCAGGCTATGCAAGATGCAGTTCCAGCTGGCGTTGGCGCTATGGCTGCTATCCTTGGAATTGAAGATCAGGCAATTATTGACACATGTGCAAAATGCTCTGATGATAAGTTCAAAGTTTGGGCAGCAAATTTCAATACTCCAGGTCAGGTTGTAATCTCTGGTAATAAAGAAGCTGTTGATAAGGCTTGTGCTGCTTTTACAGAAATGGGCGCAAAAAGAGTTGTTCCTTTAGCTGTTTCAGCTCCTTCTCACTGCCCTCTAATGCAAAGTGCTGCAGATAAACTAGCTGCTGCTTTAAAAGAGATTGATGTTAAAGATGCAACTGTTCCTGTATACGTTAATGCTTTAGCTAAGCCATTAACTAAGGCTGATGAAATTAACGATGCTTTAGTTAAACAGTTAACAATGCCTGTACGTTGGGTAGAAACTGTGCAAGCTTTAAAAGCTGATGGTATCGAAGCATTGGTAGAAGTTGGTCCTAACAAAGTTCTATCAGGTTTAAACCGTCGTATTGATAAAACCTTAGGTAGCGCAAATGTTTCAAATGAAGCTACTTTAGAAAAAGCTCTTGCAGAGTTAGCATAAGGAATTTAAATATGTTTAAGTTAGATTTTACTGGTAAAGTTGTATTAGTAACTGGTGCATCACGTGGCATTGGCAAATCAATCGCCCAGTCATTTGAACAATTAGGTGCAACTGTTTATGGTACTGCAACTTCTCAAAAGGGTGCTGATTCAATTAGTGAGTATTTAAATGGCCACGGAAAAGGCTATGTAATGAACTCATTAGAGAAGAGTACTGTAGAAGAATGTTTTAACGCTGTAGTAGCAGATGCAGGTACTTGTCCTGATGTTATTGTAAATAATGCTGGTATTACACGTGATACATTATTTATGAGAATGAAAGACGAGGATTGGGCTGATGTTCTTCAGTGCAACCTATTTGCATGTGTACAAATGTGTAAGCTTGCAATTAGCCCTATGATGAAAAAGAGAGCTGGTAGAATTATCAATATCTCTTCAATCGTAGGACAAGACGGCAATGCAGGTCAGTGTAATTATGCTGCTGCAAAAGCTGGTTTAATCGGCTTTAGTAAGTCATTAGCAAAGGAAGTTGGTTCTCGCGGTATTACAGTTAACTGTATCGCTCCTGGCTTTGTTGCAACTGATATGACAGCTGCATTAAACGAAGAGCAATTAAAGGCTTGGACAAATACCATTCCTTTAAAGAGAGCTGCATCAGCTGATGATATTGCAGCTGCTGCTGTATTCTTAGCTTCAGACATGGCTTCATACATTACTGGTTCAACCATTGATGTTAATGGTGGCCTACACTGTAACTAATTTTTTAGTATGTAATTGTGATGTTTAACGCTTTTTATAGCAATTTGTAAAAATAATTACTACCAAAACGCTTTTAAAACATATATAATTACACTACTTTTGTTTTCGTTTCTAGCATTGGGCTGGAACTTTATTTAAAAAGGACAGAGCTGCCACTGCAGTCTGGTCAAGGAAAAAAATGAGCAATATTGAAGAGCGCGTAAAGAAAGTTATCGTTGACATGTTAGGCGTTAAGCCTGAAGATGTTGTTGCTGAAGCATCATTCGTTGATGATTTAGGCGCAGACTCACTAGATACCGTAGAGCTAGTAATGGCTTTAGAGGAAGAGTTCGGTACCGAGATCCCTGATGAGGAAGCTGAGAAGATCACTACCGTTCAGGCTGCAATCGACTACATCAATAACAATCAGTAAGTCTGATTTGTGTTGACGAATAAGATGGAATTTCCATCTTCTGAAATTTAATTCAAATTGACTGGAGATGCAATACATCTCCATTCTTTTTAGATAATCATTTACGGAGATCCAACGGTGCAATTACGTAGGGTTGTAGTTACCGGTATGGGCATGTTAAGCCCAGTTGGCGGTACTCTAGAAGAATCATGGAAGAATTTATTAGCTGGTAAAAGCGGTATTAGTAAGGTAGAGCATTTTGATACTACTAACTTTACAGTTAAAATCGCTGGTCTAGTTAAAGATTTCAATGCAGAACAATGGGGCATTGACCGCAAAGACGAACGTAAGATGGATTTATTCATCCAATACGGTATCGCTGCAGGTGTAATGGCTTTAAATGATTCTGGTATTGAAGTAACTCCAGAAAATGCTGATAGAATCGGTACAATGATCGGTTCTGGTATCGGTGGCTTGACCTTTATTGAAAAGAATATCAATGGTTTAGCTGCTCGTGGTCCACACGGCATTAGTCCTTTCTTCGTACCTTCAACCATCATTAACATGGTTTCTGGTCAGCTATCAATTATGAAAGGCCTACGTGGTCCAAACCTTTCAACTGTTACTGCTTGCGCAACAGGTACTCATGCAATCGGCTTATCAGCTCGTTTAGTAGCTTATGGTGATGCTGATGTTATGGTATGTGGTGGCGCAGAAAAAGCTTCTACTCCTATGGGTATTGGCGGTTTCGCAGCTATGAAGGCATTATCTCATCGTAACGACGATCCAGAGCACGCATCACGTCCATGGGACAAAGATCGTGATGGTTTCGTTTTAGGTGATGGTGCTGGTGTTATGGTTTTAGAAGAGTACGAGCATGCAAAGGCTCGTGGCGCTAAGATCTATGCTGAGCTAGTTGGTTTTGGTATGTCAGGTGATGCTTATCACATGACAGCAACTCCTGAGACAGGTGAAGGTGCTGCTAGATCAATGGTATCAGCATTAAAAGATGCTAATGTTAAACCAGAAATGATTAACTACATTAATGCTCACGGTACATCAACAAACGTTGGTGATTTATCAGAGCTACGTGCTGTTAAGAGCATCTTTGGTGACGCTCCTAAGAACTGCTGCATGAGTTCAACTAAGTCTATGACTGGTCACTTATTAGGTGCAGCTGGTGCAATTGAAGCTGTTATTACTGCTATGTCAATCAAAGATCAGATTTGTCCTCCAACAATCAACTTAGTAAATCCTGAGGAAGAGGTTGGTGATTTCAATCTAGTATCTGGTGCAGCTCAGAAGCACGATATTGAATATGCTATGTCAAACAATTTCGGTTTCGGTGGTACAAACGGTTCATTACTATTCAAGAGAGTTGATTAGTAGTTAATTAGCACTGTGCTAACAAGATCCGCCTTCGGGCGGATTTTGTATTTTCAGACTGTATAAATTGCTTTTAACTTACCTATAATTTCTTCTTTTCTTACAATTCCAAAATACCTGCTGTCAAAAGAGTTTTCTTTAAAAGAAGCTACAAGATATTCATCTTTATCTAAAATCTTTCGAATATTAGCCCCTGTTAAATGATTTCCAAAAACATCTGCATAAGCTTTTTGTGTATTGGGTAAATAGTTATTGTTTACGATAATACCTTTTGATGATACTGATATGTCATCTCCTGGGGTTGCAACTATTTGTTTACCTATAGGAGAAAGTGAAAGATTACAATGCCCATAGCCTAGATATCCTCTTCTTCCATATTTATGTGAATTGCTTTTATTCAAACAAAATAAAACTAAATCTTTTTTTTGAATTGTGATTTTGTCTTTATTTAATTTGTATATTCCATATGGAAGAGAAGTAGTGGTATTTACTTTTAAGGATAGAATATTAAAAGATAGGGCAGTAAACGTTGAAAATACAATAAGTAAGATTGGAATTTTTACGTTTTTTATTTGTTTTGTCATCAGTATTTACCTCTAATATATATTAGAGGTAAATACTAAATAAAGATTTTTAAGGTACTAAGAAACGTCTCTTGTTAGTCAATAGTTGATAAAGAATCGATTGCTTCTTGAGTTTCTTTCTTTATTCTAATTGCTTTTTCGCCAATTGCTTTTATCAATTCAATGTAGATTAAATCAATAATAAAGAAAACTGATAAACGTGAATCTGCATAACCTTGTGCTAGGTCGTAATCATGAACAGCATGTAATACTGTAATATCAGTAAAACTGTATAGAGGAGAAGATGTTTCCGCTGTAACTGCGCAAATCATTGCTCCTTTTTTAGAGCAGATAGATGCTGATTTTACAAGTTCTCCTGTTTTACCTGAGTTAGAAATGTAAATTGCTAAATCCTGATTAGAAATAATTGTTGAGTGAGTCATGATCTCATGACTATCTGTATAGCAACGAGAATCAATTCCTATTCTAGCTATTTTACGAGCTGCATCTCTAGCAAGAAAACCTGAGCTACCAATACCAAAGAAGAACACGTGACGTGCTGAAATAATTTCTTGAACAAGTTTTGTTACAGAATCAAATCCAATTTCAACGGCAGTTTGAGATAGAAGAGTTTGGTTTAACTGTAATAACTTTTGAGCAGTAGCTTCACAGCTTTCTTTTAAGTTTATAGCAGTTCTTTTACCATGATTGTCACTATCCTGGGCACCTAAATCTTGAGCAAGGGAAATTTTGAAATCTTTTAGAGTCTCAAAACCAAGCTTTCTAGCAAAACGAGTAACAGTTGCATGTGAAATATCACAGTCAGCAGAAATCTCTGAAATAGAAGCTGAACACGCTTTTAATCCGTTAGATAGGAAGTAGTGGATCAGTTTATTATCAGATTTGGATGCTTTTATTTGTGGGTTACTTAACCTCTTTAGAATGCTCATGACTAGCCTTAGTAGGATACAATTAAATTTAACAAAAATATTTTACTCTAAAAATTCTACAAATGTAAATAATTTTACAAAGAAATGTAAATAATAAGGTAATAATTTTCATTTAGAATTCATAGTATTTTTGATGTTGTTCACATTTGTGTATAATTAAGACATCGAAAATTTCATACTAAGGATAATGTCGTGAATCCCATCTTTATCGTTCTTCCTATCATCACTATTCTTACATATTCTTTAGGTTTAACTCTGAGAATAGATGATTTTAAAATGTTAGCTAAGAAACCTCTTCCTATGTTTATAGGTTTGATTGGTCAATTAGTTGTTTTACCTATTGTTGCATTTTTGATTGCATATTCATTTAATTTGCCAGAGGTTTTCTTTGTCGGCCTAGTTTTGATTGCTTGCTGCCCAGGTGGAAGTTCGTCAAATATTTTCACTTATATTGCAAAAGGTGATGTTGCTTTATCTGTATCTATGACTGCTATAAGTTCAATCATTACCTTATTTACTCTTCCTATAATCATGTCTTATTGTGTTGATTATGTTGAAAGTGTGTCAAATCTTGAGAGCTCTTTTGGAAAGGTTTCCTTACCTGTAGGTAACCTACTTATCCAAAATATTGTTTTAATGGTTATTCCTATCCTTTTAGGTGTTGCAACTAAGTTCTTCTTTAAAAATGCTGCGTTAAGGATTTCAAAGATTCTATCTAAATTAGCTTTTCCTGCATTGATTATGCTTGCAACTATTTTCTTTATAAAACACTATTCAAATATAGCAGAACATTTAAATAAGCTTGGTTTATGTGTTCTTGCTTTGGTAATGATATCTGTTGCTATCTCTACACTTATGTCTCGCATTTCAAAGCAAACTTCAAAAACACGTAGAACTATCGTAATTGAGGTTGCAATGCAGAATGCTGCCCAGGCAATTGCAATTGCTTCCAGTCCGTTTGTTTTTAACTCTAAGATTATGACAATTCCTGCAATTTTATACGCTCTACTTATGAACATAGTTCTTCTTGTATATGTTGGTACTATCCTTAAATTTGAAAAGAGAGAATGTCTATCTGCTTTAAAATAGTGCATTTTAGATCAAAATGTGGACTATTGATTCATATTTTGCTACATTTTAGAACAGAAAAAGAAAACACCAAAAGGTGTAAAACTAATAGGCAATAAAAGGACAAATAGATATGACTACTAGAGTTGGTATTTATGGCTACGGTAATTTAGGCCGTGGTATTGAATGTGCTGTTAATGCAGCTGATGATATGGAATTAGTTGCAGTTTTCACTCGTCGAGACCCCTCAGTTCTTAAGCTTGCAACTGCAGGCGTGACTGTTGCTAGTGTTAATGACGTAGAAAGCTACAAGAATAAGATTGATGTTTTAATTCTTTGTGGTGGTTCTGCAACAGATCTTCCTACACAGACTCCAGCTTTAGCTAAGTTATTCAATGTTATTGATAGCTTTGACACTCACGCTAAAATTCCAGAGCATTTTGCTGATGTCGATTCTCAGGCTCGTGCAAACAAGCATATTGCTTTAATTTCAGCAGGTTGGGATCCTGGCATGTTCTCTTTAAACCGTTTATATGCAAATTGTGTATTACCTAACGGTAAAGATTACACTTTCTGGGGTAAGGGCGTAAGTCAGGGGCACTCAGATGCAATTCGTCGCATTGAAGGCGTAGCTGATGCAAAACAGTATACATGTCCTGTACAGTCTGCTTTAGATGCTGTAAGAAGTGGTTCAAATCCAGAGCTTACAACTCGTCAGAAGCATACTCGTCTTTGCTATGTTGTTCTTAAAGATGGCGCTGATGCAGCTTTTGTTGAGAATGCAATTAAGACAATGCCTAACTACTTTAGTGATTACGATACAACTGTAAACTTTATCTCTCAAGAAGAGCTAAATAAAAATCACAGTGGTATTCCTCATGGTGGTTTTGTTATCCGTTCAGGCTGCACTGGTGTAAATAATGAACACAAGCACATTATTGAGTACAGCTTAAAATTAGATTCAAATCCAGAGTTCACTGCTTCTGTAATCGTAGCTTACACTCGCGCAATTGCTCGTCTTCACAAGGAAGGTGTAAATGGTTGCAAGACTGTATTTGATATTGCTCCTGCATACCTATCACCTTTATCTGGTGATGAGCTACGTGCACATATGCTATAAATTCAAATAGTGTATTAATGTTTACTTTAAAGCGCCTTTATGGCGCTTTATTGTTTCTTCAATTCTATTTTCTTTTATAGAAAGCTTTTCTTTATTCCCTGTTTTTTAATTTCTAAAACACATTCTTAAACAATATTTTCTTATTAACTCGACTTTCCCACATGGAAAGTTGAATAAAACCTAGATCTACTCATAGG
>CAZEXR010000074.1:0-11244 GCA_964516675.1 uncultured Enterobacterales bacterium
TTTTATTTTAGTAAAAAAGTAAAAAGCATTAATGTGAAAAATAAAATCTAGGTATTTCAGAAATTTTCGATTTTTACGGTGTCTTTAAATGCTAAAAGTAGTCCCGTTACTGTTATAATTATGAGATTTGTAGAACGTTTTTAAGAGATAAATACATGCCAACTTCAGATAAAGTAAATTTAATGAACCTTTCGCCAAAAGAATTAGGTCAATTCTTTGAATCACTAGGTGAGAAGTCCTTTAGATCACAACAAATCTTACGTTGGATTTATCAGTTTGGCGTAACAGATTTCGAGCAAATGACAAACTTGCGCAAAGACTTACGCGCAAAGCTAAAAGAAACCTGTGTAATTGAAGCTCCTGAAATTGTAACTGAACAAAAAGCGTCAGATGGTACCACTAAGTGGGCTTTAGACATTGGTGATGGTCAGTTAGTTGAAACAGTTTTAATTCCTGAAGAAGATAGAAATACATTATGTATTTCAACTCAGGTAGGCTGTCCTGTTAAATGCTCATTTTGCAGAACAGGCGCCCAAGGTTTTAATAGAAATCTTACCGTAAATGAAATTATAGGTCAGGTATTCCGTGCCGCAACACGAGTAGGTTTTAGCAATAATCAAGAGCAAAAGCCAATCTCTAATGTTGTAATGATGGGCATGGGTGAGCCTTTATTAAATCTTTCAAATGTAACTAAGGTTTGTGAGATTTTATTATCAGATTATGGTTTTGCTCTTTCAAAAAGAAGAGTAACTATTTCAACATCAGGTGTAGCTCCAATCTTAAATAAGATTGCAGGTGAACTTGATGTAGCTCTTGCTTTATCTTTACATGCTTCAAATGATGAGTTACGTAATGAATTAGTTCCTATCAATTCAAAATATCCAATTGCAGATGTTTTGGATGCGGTAAGAAACTACCTAGATAAATCAAATGCAAATTGTGGTCGAGTAACTATTGAGTATGTTCTATTAGATCATGTAAATGACAGCACAGATCAAGCTCAGGAGTTAGTAAAACTACTAAGAACTATTCCATGCAAGGTAAATCTAATTCCATTTAATGAGCATGAAAATTCTGATTACAAGAAACCATCAAACAGCAGAATCGATAGATTCTACAAAGTTCTTTTTGATGCAGGTTTCACTGTAATTAAACGTTCAACTCGTGGCGATGAGATATCAGCTGCTTGTGGACAGTTAGCAGGCCAGGTAAAAGACAAGCTTGCAAAGAAAAAGATTGAAGCACAAATAACAACTAATAACTAAGGCAGATTCAAATGAGTTCAAAAAGGTTAAGGGCCTTAAGAAATCGTCAGGACAGAACCCAGTTTAAAAACCAACTAAAAGAGGTTAATGAACCTTTCATGGACAATGAAAACGTTGATAAAGTAGAGACAGAATCTCAAACTGACTCAAAACAAGAGCCACAGTTAGATATTGCTGCTACTGTTAAAGAAGAAGTTAATAAAGAACAAGTATCAGATGCTTTTACTCAAGGTATGAATACAAGTGAAGAGAAAGCATCATTAGATAGTCTTCCTGATGACTTGGATTTATCTCCTCTTGAACAGGCTCGAGCTGCAATAGCAGATAATGCTTCTACTCAAAACTTTTCAGCACTAAAAGAAGAGGCTATTGTGGATACAGATAATGTTAAGTTAGATACTAATGAAACTGCTACTAACTATTCTCAAACTGAAGATCTTGAAGAAAATTCTGTTGATGATGCTGATAAGGTTCCTGTAGCTACCACACTAACTGATGATGAGGTTCCTAATAAACCAGGTGCAATTTTAATGCACGCTCGTGAAATTTTAGGCTTATCTTTACGCGAGGTTGCACACAAGTTAAATCTTAGAATTAACTCTGTAGCTGATATTGAGCATGACAGACTAAATCAAGAAACAGCAGTTCAATTTGTGTCAGGTCATATTGCAGCTTACGCTAAACTTGTAAATATTGATCCTGTGTTCTTAGTAAATTTATACAAAGAATGTGTACGTACAAGTACTCTTGAAAGAGCAATTGCACAAAAAGAACAAGAAAAACTTCAGGCAAGAAATCCTAAAAAGGAAGTTCTATCTGATCCAAAGAATGTTCCTTCTAAGTCTAATAAGTCAAAAATTGCATTAGCAATTATTGGTGTTATAGGTATTGTTGCTGCTTCTGTAGGTATTACTGTTGCAGTTATGAGTTCTTCTGATAATCAAAGCTCAGGTGCTTTAGTTATTGAAGATACAGTAGAAGGTTCTCAGGATAATGCAGGTAATCTTGTTTTAGATACTGAAAACTCAAAACTAAAGACTCAGATTGTTGAAGAAGAGCCTCTTGTAGCTGTTGATGTAAATACTCAGCTTGCTCAAGAACAGGCTAAAGAACTTGATACTAATGAAATAATTTCATCTCGTAATAAGTCTCACAATGATGTCGATGTTGATGATTCATCTATGGCTCTTCAAGTTAAGGGCAAAGCCGCTGACAAGATTGAAGCTAATAAGCCTGCTTTAGAAGCTCAGGATGTAGCTCCTATAGCTCCTGTTGAGAACTCTTTACAAAGTGTTTCTTTAAACTCTACAGCTGATTCTAACAAGAATGCTAAAAAGGCTAATGATGCTCAATTAAAGAATACTACAGCAATAGCTCAAAACACCAAAACTCAAGCACAGGCTACACAAAATACTCCTGCTAAGGTTGAAGTAAAGAGTGAACCTAAAGAAGAGACGGCTGTGAATGTTGCTTTAGTTGCAAATCCACGCGATATTTCATCATCAGTTCGTCTTCAAGGAAAACGTGATCCTCTATCAGGTTTAAATACAGCAACTATTCGTGTAAGAGGCGATGTTGCACTTAAGGTTACTGGTAATGGCAAGTTATTAAAGCAAGGTAATTTTAAGGCTGGTCAGAGTGTTACTGTGTCTGGTATTCCTCCACTTCGAGTAAGTGTATCTGATTCTTCAAAAATATCCGTAAGCTATCAAGGTACTACTTTAGCAGTGCCTCGTTCTTCACAAGTAAGTTTTGCACTTCCACAAAGATAATTAGGAATCGATAAATGGAATGGAAAGCAAAAGAAATTGTAAGACGTCAAAGCCGACAGATTAAAGTTGGTGATGTTTTAATTGGTGGTTCTGCTCCAATCTCTGTTCAGTCAATGACCTCTACAGACACCATGGATGTAGAGGCAACTGTAGCTCAGATTAAAGCTTTAGAAGCAGCCGGAGCTGATATTGTACGTGTAACAGTTCCAACTCTTGATGCAATTGAGACTTTTTCTAAGATTGTAAAATCTGTAAATGTGCCTATTGTGTCTGACATTCATTTTGACTACAGAATTGCAATTGAATGCGCTAAACATGGTGCTGCTGCTTTACGTATCAATCCTGGTAACATCGGATCAGCTGCAAAAATTGAAGCTGTATGCCAAGCTGCAAAGGATAAAGGTTTACCTATACGAGTTGGTGTAAATGCAGGCTCTTTAGACAAAGATCTTGTTGAGAAGTACGGTGCTCCATGCCCTGAGGCTATGGTAGAGGCTGCCCTTCGCGCAGCTCAAACTTTAGATGAGCATAATTTCAATGATTATGCGTTTTCAGTAAAAGCTTCAGAACTAAATTTATGTGTTGAAGCTTATGAACAACTAGCTGTAAAAACTGACGCTCCTTTGCATTTAGGAATTACAGAAGCAGGTGGTCTAACAGGCGGTACTGTTTTATCTTCAATTGGTATTTCTTGGTTACTAAAGCAAGGTATTGGCGATACTATTCGTGTATCTTTAGCTGCTGATCCTGTAGAAGAGATTAAAGTTGGTTGGTCTATTTTAAAGAGTATGCACTTACGCTCAAGAGGCGTAGAGATTGTTGCATGTCCAACCTGTGGACGTCGTGGAATAGATGTTGTTTCAACAGTTAGCGAACTTGAAAAAAGATTATCTGATGTTAAACAGACTCTAAAAATTGCTGTGATGGGCTGTGTAGTAAATGGTCCTGGTGAAGCTCTTCATGCTGATATTGCAGTATGTGGCGCAGCAAAAGGTCGTTGTTTAGTATATGAAGATGGCCAGTTAATGGGTAAAATCCCATGTGAAGAGGCTATAGATTTATTAGAAAAGCGCGTACGTGAGCGCACAAAAATTAAGGAAAAATAATAATGGCAGTTATGATTCAAGCTATCAGAGGCATGAACGATCTTCTTCCTGAAGATACCTCTGTTTGGCAACAGGTTGAGAGTGTATTACGTCAGACTCTATCCTCATACGGCTTTAATGAAGTTCGTATGCCAATCGTTGAGAAAACAAATCTTTTTTGTAGAGCAATCGGTGAAGTTACTGATGTTGTTGAAAAGGAAATGTACTCATTTGAAGATAGATCAGGCGATCATTTATCACTTCGTCCTGAAGGCACAGCAGGTTGCGTAAGATCTTGTCTTGAACACAATTTGATTTATAACCAGGAACAGCGTCTATGGTATATGGGCCCTATGTTCCGTCATGAAAGACCACAAAAGGGTAGATATCGTCAATTCCACCAGATGGGTTGTGAGGTATTTGGTCTTGATGGTCCTGATATAGATGCTCAGTTAATTTCTTTAACTTACACCATTTGGAAGAAATTAGGCATTGAGAAAGAACTTGAGTTACAGTTAAATTCACTAGGTTCAGCTGAAGAGCGTCTGGCTTATAAGGTTGATTTAGTTAAGTTTTTAGAAGCTCACTTTGAAGATCTTGATGAAGATTGTAAGAGAAGAACTTACACTAATCCTTTACGTGTTTTAGATACTAAAGATGAAAAGGTAATTGAGATTTTAAAGAATGCTCCTAAGTTATCTGATTATTTTGGTGAACAAACTTGTAATCATTTTGAGGGACTTCGCAAGTTCCTAGATAATTTAGGCATTAAATATGTTCTAAATGATAGACTTGTACGTGGTCTTGATTACTATAATTTGACCGTATTTGAATGGGTAACTACTGCTTTAGGTTCACAGGGCACAGTATGTGGCGGTGGTAGATACGATTCTCTAGTTGAACAATTAGGCGGAGCTCCAACTAAGGCTGTAGGCTTTGGTATGGGTATGGAACGTTTAATTTTATTGTTAACAACTTTAGAAAAAATTAAACCAAATTCAAATGTGGATGTCTATGTATTAGGCTCAGGTGAAAATAGTGAATTAAAAATGCTAGAAGTATCCAACCTTTTACGTGATGCATTACCAACTGCACGAGTTATGACTCACTGTGGTGGTGGTAATTTTAAAAAGCAGTTTAAAAAGGCTGATAAGCTAGGTGCTAAGGTTGCTGTGATTATTGGTGAAGCTGAAATTGCTAATAATTCTGTTACTATTAAGAATATGACAGATAAAGATGCAGAGCAGTTTGAATGTCCTGTAGCACAAGCAACGGATGCAATTGCAAAAATTTTAGGCTAAAGAATTTTAATTATTAAAGGAATTTAAAATGGATGTTTTAACAGACGATCATGAGAGAGCCCAAGTCGTAAGAAAGTGGTGGTCAGATAACTGGAAGTCACTTACCTTAGGTATCGTAATCGCATTAGGCGGCATGATTGGTTACAATCAGTACAAGTCATATCAGCTTGATACTGCTGCTAAATATGCATATGAAATGAGTCAGTTACAGGCTAAGGTTACCTTAAGTCCAGAGGCTGCTAAAAAAGATGTTGATGCTTTCTTAGCTGAACACAAAGACATCTATGGTTCATTATTATCATTAGATTTAGCTGCAGCAAATTCAAAGGCTGGTAAGTATGAACTAGCTTTAGAAAATGCTAAGTTTGCCTCAGAAAATGGCGGTAAATTAGTAGCTCCTAATGCTAAATTAGTTCAGGCTCATGTATTAGCTCAGCTTGGCAAATCAGAAGATGCTATTAAGGTTTTAGAATCAATTTCAGAGAAAGCTTATGAAGTTGAAAAGTTTGAAACTTTAGGTGATATTTATTTTGCTACAAATAATTTAGACAAAGCACATGATGCTTATCAAAGTGCAATGACTTCATGTGAGCAAAAGAAGATTTCAATCAATCCTTTATTACAAATGAAGGCTGATAATTTAGCAAAAGAAGGCGATGCTCCTGCTTATAAGAGAGCTCAAGCTTTACAAGAAGTGATTGCAAAATCAGCTACAGAAATTAAAAAATAATAAGCCAAAAAACAAATATTAAGGTGGCATTTATGTTTAAAAAGAAGCTAGTTAGCTTGTTTACATTATCAGCAGTAGCATTATGTATTGCTGGTTGTAATTCAAACAAGGATTTATTCGCTCCTGTGGAATCTCCTGAGATTGAGAATGCTTTTGAGGTTGACAATGTTTGGTCTACAAGCACTCAAGGCGTTGATAAATTCTATTCACAGCTAGTTCCTTGCATTTATGGTGATAAGTTATTTATCGCAGGCCGTGAAGGTAAAGTTTATGCAATAAATGCTAAAAATGGCGAACATGTTTGGACTACAGATTTATCTGATGAAGAAGAGAACTCGTCAAAGCGTTCAACTCGTTTGAACGGTGGTATGACCGCTTCTGCTCAGTACGTTACTGTAGGTTCTGAAAATGGTTATGTTTACGTTTTAAATAAAAACGATGGCTCAATTTACCTAAAGCAATACATTGGCGCTGAAGTTTTAACAGCACCATGTTTTAATGCAAGTGGTACTAAGCTATTCGTTTTAGATGCAATTGGTCGCTTGACTGCTCTTGACCTTGTTTCAAAGACAAGCTCATGGGTATCAGGAGATAGTTCAGAAAGATTACACTTACGTGCTCAGTCTAAACCTGTAGCTGTAGGTGATGAACTTGTTATTGTAGGTACTCCATCTGGTAAAGTGATGATGATTAGCCAAAATGATGGCTATGTATTGAATCAAGTTTCAGTAGGTCAAAACACAGGTAGTTCTGATTTAGACAGAATTTCTGATGTTTCATCAACACCATTACTTCTTGGTAACTACATGTATTCAACAGCCTTTAATGCAGGTTTTGTTAAATACTCATTTGACAAGTCAATTGTAGAAGGTAGACTTTCTTACCATTCATCTAAAGATATTGCTTATGATGACAATTTCTTTGTGATTACAGGTGAAAATGGTCACGTATACTGCATCCGTCGTTCTGACAATGTTGAGGTTTGGGAAAATTCTGACTTAGGTTACCGTAATGTAACAGCTCCTGTTATTTATGGTGATTTTGCTGTTGTTGGTGATTTAGAAGGTTATATCTACTTTATCAGTCTTCAAGATGGTCATATTTATACTAAGATTTCAGTATCCTCAGATCCAATTTATGTTGCACCACTTGTTGCAGGTAACTGTTTAGTTGTTTACTCTTCTTCAGGTTCTGTTGATGTATTCTGCTTTGATCCAATCAATTTGGTTATTGCAAAAAAACGTTATACAGATATGGAGCAGGTAACAGGTAATACTGCAGCTTTAATTGCTGCTCAGAGTATGTCTTCAATGGAAGGTGCTAGTGGCATTACCAAGGAAGATCTAGAAAAGCGTAGAGCAGAAGCTCGCAAGATTGTTGCTCAAATCGAAGCTCAACAACGTCAAATGGAAGAACAATATCGTGAATATCAGAGACGTAAAGCTGAGTATGAGAGACAGGTTCGTGAGTACGAAAAACAAAAACGTGAGGAGTTGTCTGGTTATGGTTTAGTCCAAGGTGGAGATAAATCAGATCTAGATGAAGAGTTTGTTGAGGATGACTCACAATAGTACTGTTGTGAAACAGCATGATTCATTCTTAATGTGATATACAGGGGGATTTGATCCCCCTTTGATAATTTAATAGTAAGCCACCCTTACAAGGAAGTTTAATGAAAGTAGTTGCTTTAGTAGGTTGCCCAAATGTGGGTAAATCTACTTTCTTCAATCGACTTACTAAGACCAGAGACGCATTAGTTGCAGATTTCCCAGGTCTAACTCGTGATAGAAAATATGGTAGAGCTTTATACGAAGGCCGTGAATTTGTAATTATCGATACTGGTGGTATCGCTGAAGACGCAACCAATCAGCCAGAGGAAGTAACCTCTCGCATGACAAATCAGGCATTACTTGCTATTGATGAGTGTGATTTAGTTTTATTCATGCTTGATGCTAGAGCAGGTATTTTACCTGGTGACTATTCTGTTGCAGACTACATTCGTAGAGCTGGTAAACAGTGTGCCATCATTGCTAATAAAGTTGATGGTCTTGACCCTGAGACCGCTGGTTCTGAGTTCTATGCTTTAGGTTTAGGCGAAGTTTATCCTACAGCTATTGTTCACGGTCGTGGTGTTAACAATGTACTAGAAGACGTAATTGCTCCGCTTTTACGTGAAGAAGGTCCATTAGATTGCGACCTAAGTGTTGAAGAATTAGAAGAGCGCGAAAAGAAAGCTGAAGCTGAAGAGCGCGCTTTATGGGAAGAGGGCTATGCCTTCTTAGAGAATGTTCCAGTTGATATGGTCGGTGGCGGCTTTGATTGGCATGAGCATAAAGAAAAAGCTCGTGCTCGTTTAGCTGGTCAAGACGTTGATAACAAGGGCGAAGATAGCAGAAATGTTCCTTTTGCTGACTTACCTATTAAGCTAGCTATTGTTGGTAAACCAAATGTAGGTAAATCAACATTAACTAACCGTATGTTAGGTGAAGAACGCGTTATCGTAGCAGATCACCCTGGTACTACTCGTGATTCAATCTATATTCCATTAGAGAGAAATGATCAACAGTATATCGTTATTGATACAGCTGGTGTTCGTAAGCGTCGTAAGGTATCTGAAGAAATTGAGAAATTCTCAATTGTTAAGACCTTAAAGGCAATTGAAGATTGTAACGTTGCTCTTTTAGTAATTGATGCTCGTTCACACATCACCGATCAAGATTTATCTTTACTAGGCTTTATTCTAGAGTCTGGTCGTTCACTTGTTATTGCTGTTAATAAGTGGGATGGATTAGATGTGAACCTTAAAGATGAAATTAAACTTGAGTTGAATGCTCGCTTAGGTTTCGTTGACTTTGCTAGAGTTCACTTCATTTCTGCTTTACATGGAACAGGTGTTGGTAATCTATTTGATTCAATTAACGAAGCTTATACAAGTGCAACCACTCGTCATAGCGCTTCAATGTTAAATAGAATCTTACGTGCAGCAATTGAAGAGCACGAGCCTCCTATTTCTGGCGGTCGTCGTATCAAGCTTAAGTTTGCTCACGCTGGTGGTTATAACCCTCCACGTATCATCATTCACGGTAACAAGGTATCAAAAGTACCAGATGCTTATAAGAGATATATCATCAACTGCTATCGTAAGTCTTTAAATATCATGGGCTCACCTGTGATTATTGACTTTAAGGAAGGCGAAAATCCATATGCTAATGAGAAACCTGCTAAGAAGAGACAAACTCAGTCTCAAATGAGAGCTGAGCGTAAAAAGGTTTCTAATGAACGCATGTGGGCAAGAGCTGATGCTAAAAATGAAAGAGAAGAGCGCAAGCTAATCTCTCAGGCTAAAAAAGAAGGCAAAGGGCTTGTACTAGCTAAGCGTCCTCGAAAGAAGACAGATACCAAGGTAGTAGGCAGAAAACCTGCTCCTAAGAAATAATGATTTTCTTATTCATATAGTAAAAGGCCAGATTGTGAAAAATCTGGCCTTTTTGATGAATCTAATTATTCGTATCTCTTTTCAAATACCTTTTGCGGATCATCATACTCTTTATGAATAAGTTTAAATGGTGGAGGCAAATTAGGTGCAGGGCAATCAGGGAATGATTGACCAACTTTTCCATCTGGGTAGAAATCACGATGTTTTGACATTACGTAATCAGGTAATTTATCAAAAAGAGTTGGTGCTTCATTTAAGAAGTCAACAATTAGATCTAAAACCTTATTAGCAAGTTCAATACACATCTTTTCATCTCTTTGATGATAAAGTACGCGAGTGCCAGTAATAAATAAACTTTGTAATGTTCCTTGCAAACAGTTTCCATAATAAGAAGTCGCTGGATTTTCTCGTAAGAAAGCGCAGATTTCAGAAATAGATTCAAATAATTGAACTACACCTAATCTTGTATCTGGTCTTGATTCAATCAGTTTCTTTATTTTTTCGCAGGTTTCTTTAAAGAAATCGTTACTAAATATTTCTTTTATCTGATCATGAGAATAATTTAATACAGTTGTTTTCTCTTCAGTCATAAACTTGAAGAAAGTTTCTTTATTTAAATTTGCTCTCTTTGAGAATTCTTCTTCTAAATCCTCAGAATGGATTGGAGTTGTATTATCAATTACAGCTCCATCAGAGCAGTTATGGCAAGTTAAACTTGGGTGATTTAACTTTTCCATTTGGATGACAAATCCAATGTTTCTTCTTGACATATTAAAGTAGAAACCACATCCACATTGACCACCAAAGTTGCCAGGTACAACGAGATCGGTCGTATAGTTTCCACCCGTATCACTAGTACCGTGGTTTTTGTAAAGAGTTGTGTATTTAGAATGAATTGCAGTGCTACCTATTTTTTTGCCATTATCAAGACCAAAAAGGTAAAGGTTTCTAAATCCAAGGTAAATAGAGCCAGACACTCCCATGTTGCCAACTAATGGGTTCATTAGCTGAACATGCTGTATATTTCTTGTTTCAGGGAGATAAGCTGTAAAGTAGAAGTAGGTAGGCTCATCTAACTTACCAAAAATAGCTGTATGTTTAAAAACAGAGGTTGTATTAGGGTGAATCACATCACCTGCCATTAGGATAATATCATCATAAAAATGAGGATCAGGAATTACACTTAATGCCTCTTTAATCTCTGCAGTTCTTTCAGTACAGGCGTAAATATCAGGCTTAATACCTGCGTGATATAGGGTATCAATTGCTGTACCACAGGCAATAATAATGGCTTTATCTTGGTATTTTCTTAAAAATTGAATATCGTGATCTAATGATGGTCCAGAACCAATGATAAACACAGGTGCATTTTCAAAGTTCTTTTTCATAGGAGGATTTCTTTTAACCCAAGCTTTTTTATCTAAAATTGCTTGGCAAGCATGACTAGTTCCGAACAAATGATCATCAAAGAATCCTAATGAGTTAAATAACGAATTAAAGTGTTTTTCGAAAAGCTCACAAAGAAGTTTTGTTTTTTCATTAGAATAATGAAGATAACCAAGCCATGTTGATGCTAAGAATCGACCATGAGTTGCATAATAGCTTTCCATATCCAAATAGAACTGATCTGGAGTTTGGCCTAGCATGATATGCAC
>CAZEXR010000075.1:0-11187 GCA_964516675.1 uncultured Enterobacterales bacterium
CGCCGATGGTAGTGCAACGTACGTTTGTGTGAGAGTAGGTAACTACAAGGCATCCTATAAGAGAAGACCAGAGTAAGAAATTGCTCTGGTCTTTTTGTTTTTGTGCTGTATGTTTTATAAAGTCCCTTTCGGGACTTATCTTCTATATACTTAGATATTGCTCTATATACTTAATCACTTTATCTACACCCTCACCTTTCTTTAAATTGGTAAAACACCAAGGTAGAGTAGGTCGCATTTTAATGGTGTCTTTTTCCATCACTTCAAGACTAGCTCCCACATATGGAGCTAAATCAGTTTTATTAATAATGAAAAAGCCTGATTTTGTAATGCCAGGACCTCCTTTACGAGGGATTTTTTCTCCTTCTGACACATCAATAACGTATAAAGTGATATCAGCAAGTTCAGGCGAAAAGGTAGCTGATAGATTATCTCCACCGCTTTCAACAAAGATTAAATCTAAGTTCTTAAATCTATGGTTTAAATCATCAATAGCTGCAAGATTCATAGATGCATCTTCTCTGATTGCAGTGTGTGGACAACCTCCGGTTTCAACACCTATTATTCTTTCTGCTTCTAAAGCGCCAGCCTCTGTTAATATTCTTTGATCTTCTTTTGTGTAAATATCGTTTGTTACAACTCCTATTTGCCACTTATGTCTCATTGATTTACATAAAACTTCAATTAGTGCAGTTTTACCACAACCTACAGGGCCACCAACGCCTACTCTTAATGCATTTTTACTCATAATTAACTTCTAAAAATTCTTGAATATTGTGTTTCATGTAAAACACTTAAAATTGATAAATTAACTAAACCCGATCCAATATGAAAATCATCGACACTTAAAGCAGTTTGTATTTGTTCATCTATTAAATTGCTGAACTCATCTATTATTTGCCAAGCATCTGTTTGTCCAATTGGGACTAGCTTTATAGCTGCAATACATTGAGATTCAATATATGAAAAACAATAACTCTCAAGCATTTGGTTTAGAGAAATCTTTTTTGACCGTGAGAATAAGGCAAAGGCACTTAAATAGGATTTATTTGCTATCTCTAGATATGAACTGCTGTTTTCAAGCTTTAAAGATTTAATTACCCTTACTAAGGCTTTGCCTTTATTGATTTCTTCATCTCTTAGTTCCTTTGTATTGCGAAAAGCTAGAGTTTTATTTGTCCAAAATTCAAACTCTTTTAAATTAGATTTATATAAGCGAATTAGAAGAGGAAGATCGGCTTTGGCAATTGATCTCTTTAAATTATGCTTTAAATATGATTTAAATGTTTGTGCATTACATATCTCTCCTGTTTCTACAAAAGATTCTAGAGCCTGTGAGTAGCTAAAACCTCCTATTGGTAGGTTTGGAGAAATAAGGCAAAGGATAGAAGATAACATCTTAATTACTCATGGTGATGTTCATGGTCATGATGATCATGATGAGAATATGCTCCTGACTCAGGAGCAAATTTTGCTTTTTCATGCACTAGGCAACCGCCAAGTTTTACCACCATATCATCAAGAACATGATCAACTTGATAGCGAAGATATCCTTTTTCAGAGATTTCTAAAGGCACATGTCTATTACCTAAATGATAGGCTAGGAGAGTTAACGCTAGGTTATCTTTAGCTGTAATTGTACTTACATCTTCTAATGCTGATTGGATTTGTAAAATCTCATCATCATCGTTTTTTAATAATGTTCCATCCTGTAAAACAAGTCCTCTTTGAATTGAAATAGCAATGGATTCACCATTTGTTGCTGTTGCAATGATGCGGCTCTTTATTCTGTCATCTATGTAAAGTTCAACAGTATATTGAGCATCGCCTGTTTTAATTATTTCGTTAAATGTTTTCATATTTAAAATAAGTAGTATTTCTGAGTTAATGGAAGTGTTTTTGCAGGCTCACAACTTAATAGTTTGCCGTCTGCATGAACTTGATAATTCTGAGGATCAACTTCGATTACAGGAAGATAATCATTTAATTTCATATCCTTTTTAGTAAGTCCTCTACAGTGTTTGACCACACCAATTAAACTTTGAAGGCCTAGTTTTTCTGGTACATTATCTTCAAAAGCAGCTTTTGAAATGAAAGTCATTCTTGTCTTTTGAAGGGCTTTACCAAAGCCTGCAAACATAGGTCTGTAGCGCACTGGTTGAGGGGTAGGAATAGAGGCGTTAATATCTCCCATTAAAGCATAAGATATCATTCCGCCTTTGATGACCATGTCAGGTTTTACACCAAAGAAAGCAGGCTTCCATAAAACAAGATCAGCTAGTTTTCCAACCTCAATAGATCCAATTTCATGGGATACACCGTGTGCAATAGCTGGATTTATAGTGTATTTTGCAATATAACGACGGACTCTAAAATTGTCATTTCGCTCGTTGTCCTCAGGTAAATGACCTCTTTGAACCTTCATTTTATGAGCGGTTTGCCAGCAACGTGTAATTACTTCTCCAACTCGTCCCATGGCTTGAGAGTCAGATGAAATCATTGATAAAGCACCTAAGTCATGCAAAATGTCTTCTGCTGCAATAGTCTCTCGTCTAATTCTTGATTCTGCAAAAGCTATATCCTCAGGAATTGATGGATCAAGATGATGGCAAACCATTAACATATCTAAGTGTTCGTCAATTGTATTGACTGTATATGGTCTTGTTGGATTAGTTGAACTTGGCAATACATTCATAATTCCACAAGCTTTTAGAATGTCTGGCGCATGTCCACCACCTGCACCTTCTGTATGATAGGTATGAATGGTTCTTCCTTTAAAAGCACCAATAGTGCTTTCAACAAAACCAGCTTCATTTAGTGTGTCTGTATGAATAGCTACTTGAACATCATAATCCTCAGCTACAGCTAAGCAATTATCGATGGTTGCAGGAGTAGAACCCCAATCTTCATGAAGTTTAAGTCCCATAGCTCCTGCTTTTACTTGCTCTTCAAGAACCTCTGGTAAAGAAGCATTGCCTTTTCCTAGAATACCGATATTAACTAATAGTCCATCTGATGCTTCTAAAAATTTTTGAATGTTCCAAATTCCTGGAGTACAAGTAGTTGCATTTGTTCCTGTAGCAGGTCCAGTTCCTCCTCCAATAAGAGTTGTGACACCTGAGGATATAGCTTCTTCAGCTTGTTGAGGACAGATAAAGTGGACATGAGAGTCAATACCACCTGCTGTCACAATTAGTCCTTCACCTGAGATAACTTCAGTTCCAGCTCCGATTTGAAAATCAACATTATCTTGAATATCAGAATTGCCTGCTTTTCCGATTGCAGCGATTCGTCCATATTTAATGCCAATATCTGCTTTATAAATGCCTGTGTAATCGACAATTACAGCATTTGTAATAACTGTATCTAAAATTTGGCTATCTGTCTTTTGACCTTGACCTTGTCCATCGCGAATAACTTTGCCACCACCGAACTTAACTTCATTTCCATATGTAGCATAATCTTTTTCTATTTCAATGATTAAGTCAGTGTCAGCAAGCCTTAGTCTGTCGCCAACTGTAGGTCCAAACATATCCGCGTATGCTTTTTTTGAAATTGTACTCATAGCTAATCCTTAATTTTTCCCATAATCTCTTGTCTAAAACCGTATATCTTTTGCTCTCCTTTAAAAGGAACCAAAATTACTGTTCTCTCAAGACCTGGTTCAAATCTAACTGCAGTTCCAGGAGCTACATCAAGATGTTTTCCTAAAGCTTTTTGCTTATCAAAAACTAAAGATGGATTTACCTCATAAAAGTGGTAATGAGATCCAACTTGAATTGGTCTATCTCCTACGTTTTTTACTTTTAAGCTTGTTTTTTCAAGGCCTTGATTTAGTTCAATCTCACCTTCATCGATAAAAAATTCACCAGGTATCATATGTGCCTTCTATAAAATTGGGTTGTGGACTGTTACAAGCTTAGTTCCGTCTGGAAAAGTAGCTTCTACCTGTACTTCAGTTACCATAGAAGGAATTCCTTCCATACAATCATCAGCTGTTAGAATTGTTCTTCCATAATCCATAAGCTCTGCTACTGTTTTGCCGTCACGAGCTCCTTCTAGAATGGCAGCAGAGATTATGGCTACAGCTTCAGGAAAGTTTAGCTTTAACCCTCTATCCATGCGTCTTTGTGCAACAAGTGCTGCTGTAAAAATAAGTAGTTTGTCCTGTTCACGTGGAGTTAAATTCATGTATTTCTCCTTAAGTTGACCAAATACGAGGAACGCAAGGCAAAAGTCCTATTACTTCATGTCTTGTTAGAATCCAAATTGAAACAATAGCTTTTTCGATGCTTTCGTTGTTGTGAGATAAGAATCTGACGCAAAGGTAGTCATCAATAATTCCTGCACTTGCTTTAAAGGTGGTATCTTCAGTTAAAAGTTCACGGATCTTTTCAAGTGTTGATTGACTGACTTTATTTGATAGGTAGGTTCCTATGTAGACGTGGCCATGGTTTGAAGAAATTGCTTTTATGTCTTCATCACCTTCAATTGAACTTACTTCAATGAATTTTTCAACTCCATCGTGTTCAATACATATGGTGTTAAAAAACGAACTATCCTCAAAAGGATTTATGCTATCTTCCATGCCACATTTGCTTACATCTCGAAATGCAAATTTAGCGTTTCCTTTTAATTTAAAAATAGTTTTTACTGTTGTATGAGTGCCTTTAAAGTAGATGTTTTGCGCCGGTAAAAACTCCAAGCTTGCGTTGTCTTCAACCTCAAATATCTGAGTAAATGAAGACTTTGAGCCATCTGTTTTATAAAACTTTGTGGCACCTGGGGTAGTAATCAGTACTTTAGAATCTTCTTGTGCAACAGCACTTACTTGCAAAGAGTCACAGCCTGCTATTCCCCCAGGAGGGTGGAGTAGATATATGTGACAGGCTTTTTCAGGGTAAAAAGGCTTTTGCACCATCAAAGGTCCTTGATGGAGATTTCTATACATGATGGTTTTACCATCTGTGTTTACCTTGAATAAAAGACTAATGCTAGCCTGCCACTTATCAAAACTCATACTGTTAAATATTTCTTAATAAGATCTTCTTGTAAATCTTTCATTTGACCATCTGCAACATGATTGCCTCTGTCAATGATGTAAAAACCGTCACCCATCTTTTTGGCAAAAGGTAATTTCTGTTCAACCAATAAAACAGTAAGACCAATTTCTTTATTTAAAGTTCTCATGATAGAAGCTATAGAGGAGACAATATTAGGTTGAATACCTTCTGTAGGTTCATCAAAGATTATGAGTTTAGGATCGATAACTAATGCTCTTCCGATGGCAAGCTGTTGCTGCTGTCCACCTGATAAATCACCGCCTTGACGATGTTTCATGTCATATAGAACAGGGAAAAGATCATAGATTGTTTTAGGAATGGTCTTTAAGCCGTCTTTTCTTGCTTTTAAACCGATTTTTAGATTCTCTTCAACGGTTAAAAGTGGAAAGATTTGTTGTCCTTGAGGAACGTAGCCTATGCCCAAAGAAGCTCTATCTTCAGCAGATAAATGAGTAATATCCTCACCGTTAAATTCAATCGTGCCACTTTGAATTTTATGTTGTCCCATAATGGTGTCCATTAAGGTAGTTTTACCAACACCATTTCTTCCCATAATACAAAGACATTGACCTTTATTTACATGTAAAGATATATCCCATAAGGTATGAGATTGGCCGTAATACTGATTTAGATTAGTTAGTTTTAACATTCGTACTACTCCTTGGTTCCAAGATAAACTTCAACTACCTTTGGGTCAGACTGAACCTTATCCATAGTGCCTTCAGATAAAACATGACCTTGGTGAAGTACAGTTACTTTCTTTGCAATTGAGCGTACGAAATCCATGTCATGTTCAACCACGATTACAGAGTGAGTTCCTGCTAAAGAGGTTAGAAGTTCACCTGTTTTTTCCATTTCCTGTCTAGTCATACCTGTAACGGGTTCATCCACAAGTAAAAGCCTTGGCTTTTGCATTAAAAGCATGGCTATCTCAAGCCATTGTTTTTGTCCATGAGAGAGTATTTTTCCTGGCTTATTCCTCAATTGAGTTAGGTTTGTTAAAGCTAGAACTTGATCTCTCATATCTATTTGTTCAGAGTCTAATTTTCCTGTGAAAGTTGACCATACAGTTTTCCTTCCTTTTAATGACAGCTCTAGATTCTCATCTACACTTAGGTTTTCAAAAACTGTTGGTTTTTGAAATTTGCGACCAATTCCTGCCTGACTAATAGAGGGCTCATCCATTTGTAAAAGGTTGTGACTTTGACCAAACCATGCTGTACCACTGTCAGGTCTTGTTTTTCCGGTGATGATGTCCATCATGGTAGATTTACCTGCGCCATTAGGTCCAATGATGCAACGAAGTTCGCCTTCTTGAATGTAGAGGTTAAGATCATTGATGGCTTTAAATCCGTCAAAGCTTTTATTCACACCTTCAACATAAAGGATCATGTTTTTATTATTTACAGGTTTATTTGCAAACTTTTTTGAAGGTAAATGTGGCAACTTTTTTACTAAATATTTTGAAGCAAAATTCTTAAACCCATCAGTATTTAAACTAGGCATTGCCAACCTCCTTTGTATCTTTTCTAAAAGTTCTTTTTTTATCTTTGATAATCTCTACAATTCCCACAACACCGCGAGGTAAGAATAGGGTTACAAGTACAAATAAAAGGCCTAAGGCGTAAAGCCATTCATCAGGGAAAACTCCTGTGAATACAGTTTTTGCGTAGTTGACTAAAATTGCACCAATGATTGCTCCATATAATGAGGCTCTGCCTCCTACTGCTACCCAAATTACAAGTTCAATTGAGTTGATTGGATTAAATTCACCTGGGTTAATAATGCCCACTTGAGGAACATAAAGAGCGCCTGCAATACCTGCTAGAATTGCACCAAATACAAAGATGAAGAGCTTAAAGTATTCAACTTGATAACCTATGAATCTAACTCTAGATTCACTATCTCTAATGGCAACAACAACTTTACCTAGGCGAGAATTTACAATGATGCGGCAAAGAATATAGCCTAGAGTTAAGGCTAGAGTGGTTGCAATTAAAAGCATTGCTCTGGTTGTATCTGAGGTTATAGAAAAACCTAAGATATCTTTAAAATCAGTTAAGCCGTTATTACCACCAAAGCCTGTTTCATTTCTATAGAAAGCTAGGGCAAGAGCAAAAGTAAGAGACTGTGTAATGATTGATAGATATACACCGCCTACTCTTGATTTAAATGCTAAAAAGCCAAATACAAAAGCTAGTAAGGCAGGAATAAGCATAATCAGTATCAGAGCAACTGCAAAATGACCCACACCATACCAATACCAAGGAAGTTCTGTCCAATTTAGAAATACCATGAAATCAGGAAGTTCTGGATTTCCATAAACACCTCTGCTTCCGATTTGACGCATTAGATACATACCCATTACATAACCGCCTAAGGCGAAGAATGCTGCATGTCCTAATGACAAAATGCCTAAGTATCCCCAAATTAAATCTAGGGATACTGCAAGTAGGGCATAACAAAGGTATTTACCAAATAAAGTGACGGTGTTTGTTCCTACATATAATAAATTGCCATCTTCAAAGAAGGTATTTCCCATTAGGATTAGTAGGACGAAAATCCAAACAAAGCCTAAAATTGAGAATCCTTTTTTGTCGTTTTTTATTAAAGAGAGCATGTTAATCCTCCACTGATCTGCCAGTCTGCGGGAATAAGCCGCGAGGACGCTTTTGAATAAATAAGATCACGCCAACAAGAATGATGATTTTTGCGAGCATTGCTCCGTATATTGGTTCGACAATTTTGTTTGCAATACCCAATGTCATACCGCCTACCAAGGTGCCCCAAATGTTTCCTGCGCCACCAAATACAACCACTAAGAAGGAATCTACAATGTAGTTTTGTCCAAGATTAGGACCAACATTTGTAAGCTGAGATAAGGCAACGCCTGCAAGACCTGCAATTGCAGAGCCTAAACCAAAGGTAAGTGCGTTAACTCTGTCAGAGTGAACACCCATGTTTCTTGCCATTGCTCTGTTTTGAGATACAGCTCTTACCTGAATACCTAAGGTTGAATGCTGAAGGTAGTAGCGTAAAGAGAAAAATACAGCAAGGCAGAACACGATGATGTAGAGTCGGTTGTAAGTTAAAAGTAGGAATTCATTTACTTTTAATGAGCCTGAAAGAAAATCTGGAATAACCACATTCTTATTTAAGGCTGTAAAAATGGAACGAACTGCCTGTTGCAAAAGTAAGGAGATACCAAATGTTGCAAGCAAGGTTTCAAGAGGTCTTCCATAAAGATAACGAATAACGCTTCTCTCAATGATAATGCCGATTAAACCTGCCACAATAAAGGCCATTGGAATAGATAAAAGCAGCGCAATGCCAGGATAGTTAGGAAGCATTTGTTGCATTACAAATGTTGTATAGGCTCCAATCATCATAAGCTCGCCATGAGCCATATTGATAACACCCATTACACCAAATGTTACAGACAAACCGATAGCTGCAAGAACTAGTACAGAACCTAAAGAAATGCCAAAATATAAAGTTTCTATATATGAGTAGATAGATTGTGAACTCTTTAAAGAATCAACTCTCTTTTTGGCGTAGTCTTTATTACTTACATCTGTATCATTTGTGGCGATAACTTGAAGTTCATCAATAAGGACTGGAGAAGAGAAATCGTCTAAAATTCTCATCGCGCCATTTCTAATTTTAGGAGAGTCACTTTGAAGGTCAGCTGATGCAATTACATAGTTCAAAGCCTTGGCAAAATCATCATTTACGCCTACAGCTTTATCTCTTAGTACAGCAAAGTTTTTGGTTTTATCTGGACTAATTTTTCCAATTAAGCCATAAGCTTCATCAATTCTTTCGTCCATGCTTAGCATTGGATCGCTAAGGTGTCTAATTGAAAGAATTAAAGATAAATCCTGTCTAATGGCGTTATTGATGGCAACTCTTTTTAAATTACGTTTTTTGCCTTCAAATTTTTCATTTGTTAAAACACCAATAAAACTATCATTATGGGTGGCTATATAAAGTCCTGTTCCTTTTCTGTCATAGAAAAGGTTAGAAGAATTTAGTGCATTTAAAACAGGGGTAACAAAAGATGCTTCTGATTTTGATAAAGTCTCAATAGCTTGACTTTTTAAGTCAAAAGAAGAGCTTTTATTATTTAATACATCTAAAGCTTCAGTCTCTGTAAGTGCATATACAGAAGTTGAAAATATGCACAAAAGCAGTGTGAAAACACCACAAAGAATACGTTTTATCATATCTTATCTCTTATCCGTATTCAGACAAATCCCCCGCATGCAGCGGGGGAGATAAATCTAACTAATGGCTAGATATTATTTAGAACCGCCACACTTACCGGTTTTTACATTGAAATTACCGCAAGATAGAGGCTTTCTCCAATCTGCAATCAAGTCCTTAGAACCATCTAAGTAATCAGACCATTCGTCTGCTACGATGGTTGTAGGTGTTTGAGATACAATTTGGAATTGACCATCTTCCTGGATTTCACCGATAAGAACTGGTTTTGTAATATGGTGGTTTGGCATCATAGAAGCGTAAGTACCGGATAGATTTGGTACGGTGATACCAATTAGCGCATCTTGAACTGCATCAACATCAGTAGTGCCTGCTTTTTCAACTGCTTTTACCCACATATTAAAGCCAATGTAAGTTGCTTCCATTGGGTCATTGGTTACACGAGTGTCTTTGCCGGTGTAAGCGTGCCACTTGTCAATAAAGTCATCATTAGCTTCACTATCAACAGACTGGAAATAGTTCCAAGCTGCTAAATGGCCTACAAGAGGTTTTGTATCAACACCTGATAATTCCTCTTCACCAACAGAGAAGGCTACAACAGGAATATCTTTAGCACTTACACCTTGATTTGATAATTCTTTGTAGAAAGGCACGTTAGCATCGCCATTGATGGTAGAAATAACAGCTGTTTTCTTGCCAGATGAGCCAAACTTTTTAATATCTGACACAATTGATTGCCAATCAGAATGACCAAAAGGAGTGTAGTTAATCATGATGTCTTTATCTGTAAAGCCTTTTGCTTTTAGATAAGCTTCTAAAATCTTATTAGCAGTACGTGGATACACATAATCAGTACCTACTAGTGCCCAACGCTTTACACCTTGAGCTAGTAAGTAGTCGACAGCTGGAATTGCTTGCTGGTTAGGTGCAGAACCTGTGTAGAAAACATTCTTTGATGATTCCTCACCTTCATACTGAACAGGGTAGAAAAGAATGTTATCTAATTCTTCAAAAACGGGTAGTACTGACTTTCTTGACACAGATGTCCAACAGCCAAATACCGCAGAAACGTGATCTTTTGAAATTAAGTCGCGGGCTTTTTCTGCATATAAAGGCCAATTAGAAGCAGGATCGACAACAACAGTCTCGATTTTTTTGCCTAAAACACCACCCTTTTTATTCTGCTCATCAACAAGCATTAACACTGTATCTTTAAGAGTAGTTTCAGAAATTGCCATTGTTCCAGATAATGAGTGAAGTACACCAATTTTGATAGTGTCATCTGCTGCCATTGCAGACATGTTTAAACCTAGACCAAAAGCTAAAGCAATTGAAAGTTTTGAAATAGACTGTAGTTTCATAAGAAGTCTCCGTAAATCATTTTGTAACTACAGATTAGAGATTCAAATATTTACCGTCAAATGTCACATTTTCGAAAAAATGGTAAAAAATAAGATTTTTGGAAATGGATAACCTACTGATTTATAAGTAATAAATTACAAGAAGACAAAAAGAAAATTATTAAAAAAACAAATTTAACAAAATGTGCAATAGATTCTATGTGGTGCGAAAGAAAGAGAAAAAGCGTAGAAAGAGGGCATGAATTCCCCGTTATTGAGCAGCTTATTAAACAAAAAAATTAAAACCAATTTGCAAAAAGTGGGACGTTTGAGATAAGGAAAAAACAGTTTAATAGAGTAGAGATGAAAGTATGGTTTTTGCCTTTAACTTATAAAAGATGGCTTTAAAAACATAAAACATTTTAAGTAAAGTTCTCTTTTAAATTTTTAAACAAAAAGAGATCGTAAAAAAATAAGGGTAAATTGAATCATAAGATTAATAAGATTAATAACTCGACTTTCCCACATAGGAAATTTAACAAAACCTTGATTCACTCATA
>CAZEXR010000076.1:0-11135 GCA_964516675.1 uncultured Enterobacterales bacterium
ATTCTTTATTTTATGAGGATCTTAGAGTTAATTTCTTAAGATCCGGGGTATGATTATTAACGGTAAAGACATAGGAGCTGCAGGTGTTGCAGTGCCTTTGATTATCGGTCTAATCTTCTTTTTTACAATGAAGAAGAATAAACAAAAGAGGTAGATATGTCTGTATATTTAATTTGGTTAATTCTCGCTCTAGTGCTACTAGGCGTAGAAATGATGCTTGGAACTATCTATTTGTTAGCTTTTGTCGCAGGCGCAGTAGCATCTTGTATTTTTGCAATTCTAGACTTCTCGATTACAACACAATGTACAGTAGGGTCTCTAGTCATAATCGCAGGCGTAGTTACAGCATTCTTATTTAGAAGAAACATTAGAAATAAGTTAACCCCTAATAAAGAATGCGATGATTTAGATAAAGGTCAGTTAGTTTTTGTAGAAAATGTTGAAAAAGACGGCAGTGCAAAGGTTAATTATCGTGGTACCACTTGGACTGCTTATGCTCAAGATGGCACTTTAGAAAAAGGTCAGTACAAAATACAAAAGGTTGAAGGTACTAGACTTATCCTATTTAAGTAAAACACAGGAGAAAATGTATGTACGAAGATAGCTTATCAGGTGGTTTTGTTGTTGCAATTGTTTTGATTGTAATTGCCATCATCTTCGCTTTTAAATCTATCAATGTAATTCCTCAGCAAACAGCTTGGGTTATTGAAAGACTAGGTAAATTCCATAAGGTTTTAACTCCAGGTTTAAACTTTATTATTCCTTTTATCGACAGAGTTGCTTACAAGCATTCTCTAAAAGAAATTCCTCTTGATACTCCAAGCCAGGTATGTATTACAAGAGACAACACTCAGCTATCAGTTGACGGTATCCTTTATTTCCAAGTTACAGATCCAAAACTAGCTTCATATGGTACTTCAAACTACCTTGTTGCAATCACCCAGTTAGCTCAGACAACACTACGTTCTGTTATTGGTAAAATGGTTTTAGATGAGACTTTTGAAGAAAGAGATATCATCAATAATCAAGTTGTATCAGCTATTGATGAAGCTGCTTTAAATTGGGGTGTTAAGGTTTTACGTTATGAGATTAAGGATTTAACACCTCCTGCAATCATTCTTCAGGCTATGCAAAGACAGATTACAGCTGAGCGTGAAAAGAGAGCTGTTATTTTTGAATCAGAAGGTCGCAAGCAAGAACAGATTAACCTTGCAACAGGTGCAAGAGAAGCTGCAATTGCAAAATCTGAAGGTGAAAAGCAGTCAGAGATTAACATCGCTGAAGGTAAGGCACAAGCTACAGTTGCAATTGCAAATGCAACCGCTGAGGCTATTGCTTTAATTGCAAAGGCATCTCAACAGGATGGTGGCAATACTGCTGTAAACTTAAAGGTTGCAGAACAGTACATCGATGCATTCTCAAATTTAGCAAAGACAAACAATACACTTATTGTTCCTAACAACCTATCAGACATCTCTGGTATGGTAGGTTCAGTTATGAAGATTGTTCAGAGCACCAATCAAGCAAAATAGTAATTGATACTTTTGAAAGCAAGGCTTAGGCCTTGCTTTTTTATATGAGGTTAAATATGAACTTTAATAGTCCACAAGACTTTACAAAGTTTGGTGAACAAAATACTGAGACTAAAGCTCAGGATAAATCTGATAAACCAAATAAAAACACAACAGTAAACATTCAGACTTCGAACTCCCCTTCTCCACTAAGTGCAATCTGCCATTTCTTTTTAATGCTAGGATCAATTCTTACATTTATTAGAAACACAGTTTTCAACATCATATTTCTTATTTGTGCTTTAGCAATTTTTGGATTGTTAAGTTTTGCTGATAAATTTAATAGCAAAAGCGAAACTCTTTTAAATGACATAGCACAAGAAGAACCTGAAGATGCAACAATTCAACCTGTACTATATCTAAATCTTGATGGTCCAATTTATGAGTATGCGCTACCTACAGATGACTATTCAAAATTTACAAGAAAACTAGATGAAAAGCTAAACCATAGAAGTATCAATGACCTTTTAACTATTGAAAAGGCATTTAACATTGCCAAAAAGCATACCTTAATTAAAGAAATCTATATAGATTTATCTTATACAAAAGCAACTCTTCCTGCTGCAAACCGTATAGCAAAAGCAATTGAAATCTATAAACGCGCTAGACCGCAAACTAAAATTACTGCGTTTGCAAATTCATATGGAGCGAGTGCTTATAGAATTGCAACAGCTTGTGACAAAATTGTTTTAGATCCTCTAGGTGGATTTGACTTTAAGGGACTAGCATCTTCTTCTTTATACTTTAAAGATTTACTTGATAAATTCAGAGTGGAGCCAATGGTATTTAGAGCAGGAGAATTTAAAAGTGCTGTAGAACCATTCACACAAAACTCTATGTCAGATGGAGTAAAAGCAGAATATCAATATATTTTTAATCATTTATGGAAAGAATATAAAGATTCATTATCAAAGAGAAAGAATGCCAATAAAGCGATTTCAATTATATTTGATAATCCTGAGAATTATTTATCTCTTCTATCTCAGGTAGATGGTAATGAAGCTACATTATTAAAAGAAGCAAATCTAGTTGATGAATTGCAGTCTAAGATAGATTTAAATATTTCCTATAGCAAAAAATACGGACACAAAAAGACTATTTTTAATCCAAAGGTAACTAGCTACACTTCTTTAATTTCACAATCAGAGCAAAAAGAAATGGTAGCAAAGGTTGTGTCTAAAAATGCAGATGGAACTAAAAACACCATTCCACAAAGCAATATTGCTGTAATGTATGGTATCGGACAAATCAATGATTATGGTGATACACCAACTGATTTTACCCCTGAGAATATACAATCACAGATTGAGCAAATTCTAAAAGATAAAACTATTAAAGCAGTAATCTTCTATTTAAATTCACCTGGCGGTTCTGTTACAGCATCTGAGAAAATACGTAATCTTGTTTTAGCTTTAAAAGAAGAAAAGAAAGTACCAGTGTACATTGCAATGAATGGCTTAGCAGCCTCTGGTGCTTACTGGATTTCTACAGCAGGAGATAAGGCGTTTGCAACTAGCGACACTATAACAGGCTCAATTGGAGTGTTCTCTCTAGGTTTATCATTCCATGACCTATTAAATGAGTACGGTGTTTACCAAGATGGTGTTGAAACCTCAGAGCTTGCTAAATCTTCAATCGCACAAGCAATGCCTGAATCACAAAGACAGATGTATTCAATGCAAGTAGCATCTATTTATAAGAATTTCATTAGTCTTGTAAAGAAAGCCCATCCAAGACTTGCCTCTATGAATTATCAGAATTATGCAGAGGGCAAAGTGTTTATGGCAAAAGATGCCTTGAGATTACATTTAATTGACAGACTTGGCACATTATCAAACGTTGTGTCATTTGCAAAAAACCGCATTAAAACTCCTCTTAGAAGTGGTATTAAAGTAATTCACATGAGTGCTGAACCACAATCAAACGCAAATCTATTTAGAAGTTTATTTGTTTCAAAAGCTTCAAACTTCATTTCCGATGAACATATAAAATTTGCCTTAGATTTATTTGAGAAAAATTCTAAAACTCAGAATAACCAGCCCAAACTGATGGCTTTAGGTCAATTTAAGTCTTTACAGATGTAATTGATTACAAAGAAAAGCCCCTGTTACTAATCGTGAGAGAAATAACAGGGGCTTTAATATATTGGCTATTTGTTTTAACTTCTATTGATATGTATTGTTACAAAATCAACAGATGATGTATCGTACAATTTAGACAAAGACGTACGTCTTAATTTAAAGCCACGAATACTTGGACATCTAAGAGTAACAGCCTTAATACCGCTCCTATCACATTCAGAAGGAAGTCCATCAGAATTAGCAGAATCAAATACCTCTATCCATTCATGATCAACATGAGGTAAAGGCAATTTGAATAGAGTTTCATTCTCACTTTGAGAGAAAATAAAGCACCAATTCTCACCTTCATTTTCTTGAATTGCACCAGCAACAAAAGCAATTGCATCTGTATTTGGATTATTCCAATCCTCTGAATGCATTTTTAAACCATCTGGCTTATACCAATTAGCTTCATATGGAGAATCTTTAGTCAAATGAGAACTATCATCAACCAACAATAACTCTCGTAACATATTTGATTCATGACGAATGTTGTTGATTAAAGATATATAATCAATGAAATCTTTATTCTCTTTTGAGTAATCCCATTTAGTCCAAGAAATCTCATTATCTTGGCAATAACCATTATTATTTCCTTGTTGAGTTCTTGAGAATTCATCTCCACCTAAAAAGTGAGGAATACCTTGAGATAATAATGTTGCAGTTATTAAATTTCGTTTTAACTGCCAACGTTTTTCTCTTACAACAGGATCACTTGTTGGGCCTTCAAAACCACAATTAGTCGAATTGTTGTTATCAGATCCATCTACATTATTCTCGCCATTAGCTTCATTATATTTTTTTGTATATGAAACAAGATCTTGAAGAGTAAACCCATCATGATATGTCACAAAGTTTACACTTGCATTGATAGAGCGCTCCCTTGCTTTAAAAATGTCGCGAGAGCCCATTATTCTTGTGACGTACTCACCTATGAGTCCCTTATCACCTCTCCAGAAGCGACGGATGGCATCTCTGAACTTGTCATTTTGCTCTGACCAACCATCAGGGAATTGGCCTAATCTGTAACCACCATGTCCAATATCCCAAGGTTCAGCAATTAGAATTGCTTGATTGATAACATCAATACAGAAAGTTGCTTTTAAGAATGTACAATCTTTGTCATACTCATAAAAAGAGTTGCCACTACTTTCTCTGCAAATAGTTACAGCCAAATCAAATCTAAAACCATCAACCTGAAGATCACTTAGCCAATAAGATAATGAATCAAGAACTAAATTAACAGTAGGACGTGAATCTGTATTTACAGAGTTGCCACATCCTGTGACGTCTAAATACTTACTATAATTTGTAGTACCGTCTAAATTTTTTGGATGAGCATAATAGTTTTGAGCATCAAATCCCTTTAAGCTAAAGACACTACCACCTTCTCCACCTTCGCCTGTATGGTTATACACAACATCTAAAATTACAGCAATTCCATTCTTATGTAATTCTCGAACCATTGTCTTAAATTCATTCACTGTATTATGAGGATCTACAGCATAGCGTGGGTCGGGAACCATAAAACTTACTGGATTGTATCCCCAATAGTCAACAAGACCATGCTTTTCAAGATGAGGTTCGCTCACAAATGCAGCTATCGGATTTAACTGAATGGCTGTGATTCCTAATTTTTTAAAATGGGCAATCACATTATCATCACATAAACCAAGGAATTTACCTCTGTATGCTGAAGGAACCTTCTCATTAAGAATAGTAGAACCTTTTACATTACATTCGTAGATAACAAGATCCTGTTTACCTAATGATGGCTTAATAACACCCTGCCAATCAAAATTCTGATCTTCTACAATTGCTTTAGGAAGAAATTCATTGTAATGATTTTCATAACGGTCTTTTGTGTAGATATAAGGCTTTGATAAACCTTTAGCATATGGATCGACTAATAAATGGTCTTTCTGAAAGAATAATCCCAGCTCTGGGGCGTAATCACCTATTGCCTCATAGGCATATAAGGTACCAGCTGTAACATCTTCTACAAAACAGTACCAAATACTTCCTCTTTTTTCAGTTAAAACAATCTTTTTAATTTCATTTTCATTTTTATCAAAAAGATGTAAAACAATTGATTTAGCTTTAGGACACCAAATAGAGAAATAACAACCACAATCGCATAATGTGGCACCAAGGGGTACAAGTCGGAAATCAACATGTGCTGATAACTTTTTATTCATAGCTTGCCTCAAACTTATATGTTTTAATTTTATGTTTGAAAGGAATATTTTTATATTGTTATGTTAATGATAGGTTTATTTTACAACTAAATTGATAGTAATATTAGTAAGTTTTATTCTTAGTAAAATGTTTTACTTTGATACAGATCAAATATTTTAGATTGATAAATCTGACTTTACGATTCTATTGTTTTAGTTCACTGTTTTAAATTTAGTTATTTTTATATTATTTTTCAAAGTGTTAATTTTGTATTTTATAGACACGGTGACCTAAATCAATTTATATTGTCTTTTGCGTGTCAATTTGCACACAGTAAAAATAATTTATTTTTAATTATTGTATTTTCTTGAGCTAGATCTTATTTTATAAATGTAGGAATGAGTACTTAGATAAAAAAATCCATATTTACTTAGTAAATGACATTTTTATTAGTGATATTTGTAGATTTTTGCTGAATTTAAAACAAGATAAACATCAAAAAAAAAAGACCTCTTATAAAAAGAGGCCTTTAGATTATAAATTATGAATATTATTCAGAAACTTTCTTAATCATAATTGATGATAAAGGAGGTAAATCAAGCACAATTGAATGATAGTTATCCTGCCAAGAAATGTTAGAAGCAACAATCTTCTCAGAACCAGTACCATAAGCACTGCCCCAGTACTCTTTGTCATCAGAATTGAAAATAACTTCATATGTACCAGGCTCTGGTACACCTAATCTATATGCAACATATGGAACAGGTGTGAAGTTAGATACAGAGATAATAAAGTCCTTACCATCGTTACGTTGCATTGCAAAGATGCTATGTTCTGCATCATTTACATCAACCCACTTGAATGACTCAGGATCGTAATCATTCTTCCAAAGAGCAGGCTCTTTTCTGTATAACTCATTTAATGACTTAACTAGTTTTTGAACACCCTGGTGTTTAGGATATTTCAACAACCACCAATCAAGCTGAGCGTTTTCGTTCCACTCAGAGCCTTGACCAATTTCAGAACCCATGAAGTTAAGTTTCTTACCTGGGTGAGCATACATATAAGTAAGGTATGCACGAAGGTTTGCAGCTTGTTGCCATTCATCGCCAGGCATCTTATACATTAAAGAATGCTTACCGTGGGTTACCTCATCATGAGAAATAGACAGAATGAAGTTCTCATTGAATGCATAGATCATAGAGAAAGACATCTCTCCATGATGATACTTACGGAAGAATGGATCTGTCTGCATATACTCTAAAGAATCGTGCATCCACCCCATGTTCCACTTAAAGCCGAAGCCTAAACCACCTGTAAAGGTAGGACGTGAAACACCGGTAAAGGCTGTTGATTCTTCTGCAATGGTCATTGCATGAGGATATTTCTTATAAACTTCCTCATTGAACCACTTTAAGAAACTTACAGCTTCGTAGTTGATATTGCCACCATCTACATTAGGAATCCATTCGCCATCTTTACGAGAGTAATCCCAATATAGCATTGATGCTACAGCATCTACACGTAGACCATCAATGTGGTAAACATCAAGCCATACTAAAGCTGATGCAATTAAGAAACGTCTTACTGTTTCACGACCAAAATCGTAAATTAAAGAGTTCCAATCAGGATGCCATCCACGACGTGGATCTTCATACTCATATACACAGGTACCATCAAACTTAGCTAAGCCAAATGCATCTGTAGGGAAATGAGCAGGAACCCAATCAAGAATTACACCAATACCGTTTTGATGGAAAGTATCTACAAAGAACTTAAAGTCATCAATACTGCCGAATCTTGAGGTTGGAGCAAAAAGACCGGTTGGCTGATAGCCCCATGAACCTGAGAATGGGTGTTCCATAATTGGCATAAGCTCAATATGTGTGTAGCCCATCTCTTTTACATAATCTAAAAGATCTTTTGCAAGTTCTCTATAAGTTAAAGGCTGACCATCTTCATCTCTCTTCCATGAGCCCATGTGAAGCTCATAAATAGAGATTGGCTGCTCTAACTTATCGTTTAACTGAGACTTCTTCCATGCATCATCATGCCAGGTGTAAGTAGTCTGGTCAGAAATAATAGATGCAAATGAAGGATACTGTTCGTGGAAGAAACCAACAGGGTCTGCCTTGTGAGGTAAACGATTACCATATGGATCTTTAATCTCATACTTATAACGTAGACCTGCAGTAAGACCAGGTACAAAAATTACCCAGTGACCAAGTAGGCTCTTAGCCATTGGTAATCTACGGCCATCCCAGAAATTGAAATCGCCAATTACACTGACAGCAGTAGCTGAAGGAGCATAAACTGCAAACTTGGTGCCTTTAACCTTAACACCATCAACTTCGATCTCAATTAACTGAGCACCTAAAGTCTTATAGATGTTTTCAGGATCTTCATTCATGGTTGAAAGACCATAGAATGCTTCTTCTTGGAACTGATAAGGATCAATTACATCAATAGTTGCATCTTCATATGTAACTTTGAACATGTAATGGAATGACTTATCAGTAGCAATCCGTTCTTCAAATAGTCCATCAGGATGAACCATTGTTAAAGCACAGATGAATTTTTTTCCATCGATAGAATAAACTTCTACGCTCTTTGCACTAGGTAACCATGCTCTTAAAACATAGTTATTAGTACCTTCAATCTTTTGAAGACCTAAAGTGTCAAAAGGTTTGCCAACTTTAGCATTATTTAAATCATCAATCAGCATACTGATGTCCTCCGATATTATCCTCTAGCGTCAGTCATTGACTTTGTCATTGCTAACACGTTGTCTCTTTGGAAGATATCCTCAAGATCCGCTGTTAGTTTTCTGCGCCAGTTAGGATACTCTGTGTTTGTTCCTGGTATGTTTACAGGTTTATCAACACCAATCCAATCCTCAACTTGAGAACTGAATAAAGCGCATGAACCTGTACACATATGAATCTGCATTGCAGTTGCAAGTTCTTGTGTCATTTGTGCTTCTTTTGCATTTCTTGTGAAATTATCAGAAATGCTTCCTAAACCGTGCATACTGTCTAGAATACGTTGTTTTGCAACTTCACGTGATGCACGTAAGTTGTCTGCTTCTTCTTGAGTGTAGATGCCTAATTGTCTGCCTAAATCTAGGTCAAAACAATTCCACCAACCAACAAGAGTAGGCATATCATGAGTTGTAAGAGCAGACATAGCCTGACTTACATAATCTCTTGGGGCAATATAACCGCCATCAGCTGCTTTCTCGTCAAAGAAGATCTTATAAGAGAATGCTCCTACCTTCTTTAGAGCTTTTGTAAGTTCTACAGGGATAGTACCTAAGTCTTCAGCAATAACCAAGCACTTGTTACGATGAGACTCTAGAGCAATAATACCTAATAAATCATGCATATCATAGTGGATATATGAACCTTCTGATGCAGGATGTCCTACTTTTGTGATCCATAGTCTAAATAAACCAGCTGCATGGTCAATTCGAATTGCACCACATGACTGCATATTGGCTTTATACATTTGAATCATTGGTCTGTAAGCTGCTCTCTTTAATGCTAAAGGAGTCATAGGAGCTAAGCCCCAGCTCTGACCTAGAGGACCTAGTGGATCAGGAGGAGCTCCAACTGAACCCTTAGGGCTAAATACATTATCAACATCAGCCCATACGTCACAGCTTTGTTTTGCAACACCAACTGCTAAATCACGGTATGTACCAATTAGCATGCCTGCATTTTTAGCTGCAGCATAAGCTTCAGCTAACTGTTCTGCTGCTAGGAACTGTAGGTAACAGTAGAATAGAACATCTTGAGAGTTATCCTTTCTCCACTGCTCAACAAATGTTGAATTTACATCTCTGTATTCTTTATCGAATTTTTCCCATGAGTAAGCATCAACACCCTTCTTGTAATACCAAGATTGTAGGGCATCGTAGGTTGCCATATTGATTAAATTCTGGCCGCCTCTTTCAATAAACTCATTAAACTTAATGCCACGAGATGATCTCTTATCGTCAACTTTTACATTGTCAAAAATCATGCGTAGTACTTCAAGTTTAGCTTCGATTACGCCTCTATAATCAACATAATCACGATCACGTAAAGCACGTAGTCTCTGCTGGAATTTTTCAGAATGAACTAACTCATTTGCTTCTTTGCAATGAATTAACTCTGGAACTGAATTTACAGAAATATAAACAATGTTAATCCAGTTACGAGATGAAGGAGAGTAAGGACTTACAACATTTTCATCAGGAACTGATGGGTAACCTGCGTGCATAGGGTTTAAGCCAACAAAGTGACCACCACATTTGCCAACGCCAAGTAATAATTGCTTTAAGTCAGCAAAGTCACCAATACCCCAGTTTGTCTTTGAACGAACTGAGTAAAGCTGAGAGCTTACGCCCCAAACTTTTTTACCATCAAGAATTTCTTTTGGAGTGTAAACTTTTGCAGGAGCTGCAATTAAAGACATAACAATAGACTTCAAAGTCTTCTTATTAGACTTAACTTCTACAGAACACTCGTGATAACCATATGGAAGTTTAGTAATTAAACTATATCTTCTAATGTCATAAACTTTACCTTGTACCTCTACGAAGTCTGCAATTTCAATTTGCTCAAGTAAAGTTGTCTTTTCTACAACACGGCCATCCTCTAATTTTAACTTAACAGTAACAGTTGCATTTTCGTCCTCGCCAAATTCTTCAGGAGTACGAATAGCAAATTGATGTAAGTCTTCGTCATTTAAGATTACAACATTATCAATAATGTTATTAAATGGTTCGATTTCTTCTTTATCCAACATTGATTGAAGAGCTTTCTCATCATCAATTGGATATCCAAGAATATCAAGCGCATCTTTTCTGCTCTGTTCAGAGATATAAGTTAATTGGTTGGTCGCATCAAGATATGAGCGAGCGATTCCCTTTTGATCAGCTAATAATTGAATGTCTATCATGGTTTTACCATTATTTTTTTGTTAACAAAGGTTGAAAACAACCTTATATATATGAAAAAAAATTTATTTTCTTTAATGATACTCACTAAAGCAAACAATTGCTTAAAAATATGCAAATTGGCCTATTTTTTTGTTTAAAAATTTGAACCCACCTAAAAAAATTCTAAATAGTCAAGTAAGTTTCAAATTGTGTATTGACGGTTAATATAGTCCATAAATACTGATTCAATAAGCAAATTTGCGGTATGAATAAATTTTAATTATACAAATTTTTTCATATACAGGATCATAAGCAGCTAAAAATGACAAAATTTTAGAGCAT
>CAZEXR010000077.1:0-11119 GCA_964516675.1 uncultured Enterobacterales bacterium
CAACTGAGCTAAGGACACAAAGGTAAGCACTTTGGACCTAACCTAGTACCACACTACAGATTACTGAAGTGATTTAACGGAGTGATATGTTACAAGACAATGCCCTAATCGTCAATAAATTTTTTAACTTTTTTGTAGATTTTTTACTCTTTTTCTCCACTGTTTTTTTATAAATGGCTGTTTTATCAGATTCTGCTTAACTTCTTGAAAATTAAATTTTTGTGTAATTAAAAATAAAAATCTGATTATTACTCCCCTCTATTCATATTTTGATAGAATTACGCCATCTTTATATATTAGGGGGATCTATGTTTTTAGGTATTCCATTTTCTGAGCTGATAATGACTGTTGCCATTCTCATTGGTTGTGGTGTTGTAGCAGGCTTTCTTGCAGGTCTTCTTGGAGTTGGCGGTGGTATTATTTTTGTACCATGCTTTACAGTTATTTTTACAGTTTTCTTTAATGTGCCTTTAGATGTTGCTGTTTTTGTATCAACAGGTACCTCTCTATTATGTATGATACCGACATCTATTTCAGCAGCACGTTCTCAGAACAAAAAAGGCAATACAGACATGAATGTTATTAAGACTTGGTCTGTAACAATGCTGCTTGGTGTTGTAGTTGGCATCATGGTATCAAAGTTTTTAGGTGGAGCTTGGCTTACAATTTTATTTGGATCAATTATGATCTTAAATTCAATCAATACCTTATTTAGAGCCAAAGCAAAACCTGCTTTTGAAGCTTTACCTGGTAAATTCGGTCAAGGCATCATTTCATTTTGTATAGCTTGTTTCTCTTCTATGCTAGGAATTGGTGGTGGTACGCTTACCGTACCTGTTTTAAATGCTTGCTCTGTACCACCTCATAAAGCAATTGGAACATCATCTGCAGTTTCACTATTTGTTTGTGTTCCTGGTGCTCTTTTAATGATTTTTACAAATCTAAACGCTACACCTGATGCAGCTCCAATCGGTACTTTTGGATTAGTAAATGTATTAGCTACTATCTGTGTCGTACCAATTTCTTATTTTTGTGCACCACTAGGTGTCAATATTGGTAAAAATATAGCTCCTGCAACATTAAAACGCATTTTTGCTATAGCTTTGTTTATAATTAGTGCACAAATGTTATACAAAGGTATTAGCTTCTATGCAAAAGCTGATACACCTGTTGTTGCACAACAGACTGTAGAAAATGATTCACAAAATAACGTTAAATCCATGGAGAATAACTAATGACAGCAAAACTTATCGATGGCAAAACAATTGCTAAAGAATTACGCGCCGACCTTAGAAAGATTGTTGATGAGAAAGTTAATAACGGTGCTCGTATGCCAGGCCTTGCTGTAGTTTTAGTTGGTTCAGATCCTGCCTCTCAGGTTTATGTTAGAAATAAACGTAGAGCTTGTGAAGATGTAGGTATTAAGTCTTTTGCTTATGATCTTCCTGAGACCACAACTCAAAAGGAATTAGACGACCTAATCGTAGAATTAAACAACAATCCTGAAGTTGACGGTATTTTAGTTCAATTCCCTCTACCTAAGCATTTAGACGAATCAAGCATTGTTGAAAAGATTTCCTCTGCTAAAGACGTTGATGGTTTCCACCCATATAACGTAGGTCGTCTTGTACAAAGAATTCCTTACATGTGCGCTTGTACACCTCACGGTGTGATGACTCTTTTACATAAGACTTTAGGCGATGATCTAAAAGGATTAAACGCTGTAGTTGTTGGCGCATCAAATATTGTTGGCAGACCTATGGCACTTGAGTTATTACTAGCTGGCTGTACTACAACTGTTACTCATCGTTTTTCAAAGCCAGAAGATCAAAAGGCATACATTAAAAATGCTGACATCGTAGTTGTTGCTGTTGGTAAGGCTAAGTTCTTAAATGGCGACTTAATTAAAGATGGTGCAACTGTTATTGACGTAGGTATTAACAGACTAGAAGATGGTTCTTTATGTGGTGATGTTGATTTTGAAAAAGCATCAACTCATGCAGCATACATTACTCCTGTTCCAGGTGGTGTTGGTCCTATGACTATTGCAACACTTATGCAGAACACTGTAACTGCATATTTAAGCCACACTGCAGACTAATCAATAATCATAATAAAACCGCTAGTAACAAAAGCTACTAACGATTTTTTAATGTCTAAAACAAAGCCAGCTTAAAGCTGGCTTTATCAAATAGTTTACTTAATTATTATAATAAGCTATCTAGGTTATCCATCTGTACATCAGGATTTACATCTGCAGTGTAATCAACACCTGCTACGTTAAATCCGAATAACTGTAGGAACTGATTCTTGTAATCAGCATAATCAGACATTTCAAATAAGTTTTCAGTTGTAACCTTAGGCCATAACTCTTTGCACTTATTCTGAACTGCATCACGTAGTTCCCATGAATCCATGCGGAAACGGTTATCAGCGTCGATTTCAATCTTGTTTGAGTATACTTCAGTAAACATTCTGTAAATATGGTCAATTACAGACTCATAGATACCCTGTTCACGCATAACCTTAAAGCATAGAGAAATGTATAAAGGCATTACAGGAATTGCGGATGAAGCCTGAGTTACAACACTCTTAAGAACAGCAACACGAGCATCACCATTTAATGATGATAGACGTTCTGTATTTGCTTTTGCTGCTCTATCTAAATCTTCTTTAGCTTTACCTAAAGCGCCCTGCCAGTAAATTGGCCATGTAATTTCTGTACCAATATAGCTATAAGCAATTGTCTTACAGCCAGTTGCAAGAACACCAGCTTCTTTAAGAGCTTCAATCCAAAGCTCCCAATCCTGACCGCCCATTACCTTAACTGTATTATCGATTTCTTCTTGAGTTGCAGGTTCTAATGAAGATGAAATGATTTCATTCTTGTTAGTATCAATAGCTGTTGAAGTATAAGTCTGACCGATTGGCTTTAATGATGAACGAACAACTTCACCAGTTTCAGGCATCTTACGAACAGGGGCAGCTAAAGAGTAAACAACTAAGTCTACCTGACCTAAATCTTCTTTAATGATTTCAATAGCCTTAGCTCGACACTCATTTGAGAAAGCATCAGCATTGATATTACGAGCATATAAACCAGCTTCTTTAGCATACTTAGTAAAAGCACAAGTATTGTACCAACCAGCAGAAGCAGGACGTTTTTCTGAACCAGGTTTTTCAAAGAAAACACCTAAAGTAGCAGCACCTGAACCAAAAGCTGCACTGATACGTGAAGCTAAACCATAACCTGTTGATGAACCAATTACTAATACTTTCTTAGGACCATTAGCTACAGGGCCATTCTTTTTAACTAATTCAATCTGTTGCTTAACATTAGCATCACAGCCTGTAGGGTGAGTGGTTACACAAATAAAACCACGTGCTTTAGGTTCAATAATCATTAAATTTCTCCTATCAACGCTTCTGCGTTATAAAAATTCTGAGCTGATTTTACCATATTTTCTAAAAGCCTATAAACTTATGTTGTTCTAATAGCTGTTGCAGGTTGTTTTTTGTATCTCTAATCGCATTTAGAGTGTATAATTACGCAGTTTTTTTAACATAAAGATTCTTTAAAATACAAAACAACAATGAAAAAGTATTTCAAGCTACTAATAGCATCTATCTGCTTATGCACAACTTCTGCACTTGCAATCAATGCAGATCCAAATCCTGTTCCTGGTTCTCAAGTAGGCGTTGCTTACTTAAGACCAAATGACAATAAAATCTATGGTCAAAATATTGATACCTACATGCATCCAGCATCAACCTTAAAGGTTGTATCAACTCTTGCTGCTATATTATATTTAGGTCATGACTACACATTTAAAACAAACCTTGAAGTATCAGCTAATCTTGTAAACGCACAAGGTAAAACACAGGTTGATAAAGACGGTACTTTACGTGGCAACGTGCTTGTTAAGTTTGTAGGCGACCCTTCATTTACAGCAAAATCATATAGAACTTTATTTGCAACCCTAACCCAATTAGGTGTCAAGCGTATTGCAGGTGATGTAATTATTGATGTTAGTCGTTTTGCAGGTTTATCAAAAGGCGAAGGTTGGTCATGGAATGACTTGCCAATTTGCTTTACCTCACCAGCAGGCTCTGCAATTATCAATCGTAACTGTGTATTTGCTCAGCTTCAACCAAATGGTGTAGGTGCTGTTGCAACTCCTAAAATATCATCAGCAAGCCCTATTAAAATTACCTCTGATGCAATCGGTGTAAAGCAATCAAACTATGGCGGAAATTGCGAACTTGAAGCTGATTTGTACATGAAAAATCAATACCACATTACAGGATGTGTTCCTGTGATTGGCAACAATCAACCTTGGCCTTTATCTTTGTCTGTATCAGATCCAGATCAATGGGCTGTTGATTGGACTAACCTAATGCTTCGAGAGAAAAAAATAACAGCTCAATCCATTAAGATTGCTCGTGCCCCTCAAGATGGCTACCAAACCATCGGTTATATTGAATCAAAGCCATTGAGCGAGCTAGTAAAATACACTTTATATCGTTCTAATAACCTATATGCTGATGCTATTGCTAAAACAGTAGCAGCTGAATACTACAAGTTACCTGCTACTTATCAAAGAACAACTCGTGCCATAAGAGCTGTTTTACAGCAATATGCAAACATCAATCTTGGTAACACATATTTAGTTGATGGCAACGGCTTATCACCACATAACCTTGTAAGCCCTCATAAAATGCTTGAGATTTTAGAGTTTATCAACTTAAACGATGACAAGATTCAATATATTAAGTTACTTCCTGTAGCAGATGAGTCTGGCACTTTACATTGGAGAGCTTCTACTAAAAATCCACCATTAGGTAAAAATGTAGCAGCTAAAACTGGTACCTTACAAAATGTATCTAACCTAATGGGATTTATGAGAACCAAATCGGGTGTAAGAGTCCCATTTGTGTTCTACACTAACTCTATTTCTTTTGACCAAAGAACACGAGATTTAGTCAAATATCATAAAATAGCATCTCCTCATCTAGGTTATGAAAGATATGTTTTAGAACAAATCTTTGATGAAAAAGTAATGGGAAAAGATTTTTAGATAAATTTATCTTATAAATTAAGGAGGCTACGGCCTCCTTTTTCTATATTAGTGTGCAAAATTAAAATAATAGTTTACTTTTTTTATTTGTAGTAAAATCAAAAAGCTCAAAACCATATTTTCAATTTTTACGGGTAATTTAGTAATGAAACTATTACAAAAATCACATAAGCTCGATAATGTCTGTTATGACATTCGAGGCAAGATTCATCAAGAAGCTTTACGAATGGAAGAAGAGGGTCAACGTATCCTTAAGCTTAATATTGGTAACACTGCGACATTTGGTTTTGAAGCGCCTGAAGAGGTTGTTCGCGATGTTATACGTAATCTTCCAAATTCCCAAGGCTATTGCGAATCAAATGGAATATTCTCTGCCCGTAAGGCCATTGCGCAATACTACCAGCAAAAAGGTTTAAAGAATGTAGATGCTGATGATATTTTCATCGGTAATGGTGCATCAGAACTTATCACCATGACCATGAATGCTCTACTAAACAACGGTGACGAAGTATTAGTACCAGCTCCAGATTATCCTCTTTGGACTGCAGCAATTAACCTTGCAGGTGGTAAATCTGTTCATTATATGTGTGATGAACAGTCAAATTGGTACCCTGACATTAGTGATATGAAGAAGAAGCTTACTTCTCGCACTGTAGGTATCGTACTAATCAACCCTAATAATCCTACAGGTGCTGTATATCCAACACCAGTACTTCAGGAAATAGTTGAATTTGCTCGTCAAAATGATCTAGTTATTTTTGCAGACGAGATTTATGACAAAATTTTATACGATGATGTTGCACACAGAAGTATCTGCACATTAGCTGATGACGTAACTGTTGTTACATTCAATGGTCTATCTAAAGTTTATAGAGCATGCGGTTTCCGTCAAGGTTGGATTCTAATCACTGGACCTGCTAAACGTAATAAGGGATTCGTAGAAGGTATCAAGCTTATGATGGCTATGCGCTTATGCGCAAATGTGCCTCTACAACATGCTATTCAAACTGCATTAGGTGGTTATCAGAGTATTAATGAATTAGTTATTCCTGGTGGCAGACTTTATCAGCAAAGAACAGCAATGTATGAAAGATTAAACGCTATTGATGGTGTTTCAGTAGTAAAGCCTCATGGTGCTTTGTACATGTTCCCTAAACTTGATAAGAAATTTAATATCAAAGACGATCAAAAGTTTGCAATGGATCTTCTAATCCAGGAAAAAATGTTAATCGTTCAAGGTACTGGTTTTAATTGGCCTGAACCTAATCATTTTAGAATGGTATTTCTTCCTACTATTGATGTTATCAACGATGCTTGTGATAGATTAGAGCACTTCTTGAAAAACTATCATCAATAATCATAATTATTTGATTCAATACAAGGACCGCCAAGGCGGTCCTTTTCTTTTTCTATGTTAAAATAAGCGCAATCATTTACAAAATGGTAGTGAATAATCACGTAAACATGACTAACAAAGAAGTACACTTTATTACTGATGCAAAAGGTAAGAAAACCCATGCAATTCTGCCTATTGATACCTATAATCAATTAGTAGCGCTTAAAGGCTTATTAAAGCACACCGCGCCAATAGGAGAGCATGAGTTCTATACATTCAGTATTAAAAACGCTAGTGCTAAAGGTTACCCTGATGGCACACGTTCAAAGCCTTACTTTGTTGTAGTAAAAGGATCACAGGCTGTTTTAGAACCAGTTCAATCTATACCTCCTCATATTGCAAAGCAAAGAGAAGATTTATTATCAGATGGAACTTTAGAACTTGATCCTGTTAATAACTGTTTTGTATTTATAAAAGATCTTAAGTTTTCTAGTGCAAGCACTGCCGCTGCAATTATTGCAGGAAACGTGCGCAATGGACTTGATGTTTGGACAAATCGAGAAGGTTTTTCCTTAAAAGAATCAGGTTACGGGCTTAAGAAAAGTAAAAACGCCCCGCGTAAATAGAGGTCATTATGGCATTTGATAAAAAAGCTCCTGGCAAATCTTTTTCAAGAAGAGATAACCCACGTAGAGATAATTCTGATTCAAGAGATTTAGGTGAAAAAAGAGAATTCTCAGGTAAAAAGGAATTTGCAGGAAAGAAAGAATTCTTTGGTAAAAAGAAATTCTCAGGTAAGAAAAACTATTCTGATAGAAACGAATACTCTGATAAAAAAGAGTTCGGTTCTGATAAAGAAGGATTTGAGAAAAAAGAATACTCTCACGAAAAAAGAAACTTTGGTAGAAAAGATTTTAGACGTGATAGAGATGAGGATAAAGGCGGTCATTTTGACAAACCAAAGCGCGACTATAAATCACGCTATGGCGATAGAAGAACAGAACGTGAAGAAAGTAGATTTAAAGGCCAGGATGAGCATGTAGCTTTTGTTCGTCGTAAGGGTTTCTCTGAATTCCAACTACGTTTAGTTAACTCTATTCTAGAAGACGTTCTTGTAATGCATAACTCTTTAGATAGAGCATATGCATTCTGGTTTAAAAAAGTAAGAATTGATTCTGTTGAACAAGGTTTCTTAATTCGTCAAATTAACTTCATGTTCTCTCGATTAAACTTCTTTGCTTTTGTATCAAATCTAAAGCGACCTTCAGATTTTGAGAGACATGTTGGTCGTTTAACATTCTCTTTCTGTGCTTATAAAGATTGGCCTTTACCAGAGCTTGAAGGTGAAGAAGGCTTTGATAGACGCGGTCTGAAAAAACGTATGGCAGAAGCTGTTGAAGAGCCTTTATATAATGACGGCTGCCCTCTATGGCTACAAGAATTAGGCTATAGTGAATTAAAAGCTAAATGGGATGTTGAGCGTAAAGCTTTAGGTGAAGAGCCTCACCGTTTTATCAGAGCAAATACTCTAAAGACAACTCGTGAAAACCTAGCTCATCTTCTTTCTGAAGAAGGTGTTGTAACCAAGCCTGTTGCAGGTGCACCTTTAGCTTTAGAGGTTACATCTAACTCTGCTCTATTTAGAACCAAGTGTTTTAAAGACGGTTTATTTGAGCAGCAAGATGCAGGTTCACAGGTAATTGGTGCTTTTGTTGGCGCACAAAGTGGTGAGAGAGTTATTGATGCCTGTGCTGGTGCTGGTGGTAAAACATTACAGCTTGCAGCTTCAATGGAAGGCAAAGGCGTGATCATCGCAATGGACACCGAAGGATGGAAATTAGATGATCTTAAAAAGAGAGCAAAAAGAGCAGGTGCATTTAATATAGAACCTCGTCTTATTGACTCTACTAAGGTTATCAAACGTATGGATCAGACCGCAGATAGAGTTTTAATCGATGCACCTTGTTCAGGTCTTGGCGTTATTCGCCGTATGCCAGATTCTAAATGGCGTGATGGTCGTGAACACTTAAAAGAGCTTCGCGAAGTGCAAGCTGATATCTTAAATAGATACGCTAAGATGGCAAAAGTTGGCGGTATTGTTGTTTACTCAACTTGCTCAATTCTTCCTTCAGAAAATGAAGAACAGGTTAAGAAGTTCTTAGAAGTTAACGAAGGAAAATTCGAGTTAGTAGAAGATAACCACATCATGCCATCTTCAGGTTTTGATGGATTCTACATGGCTAAATTAAAGCGTATTGCTCAATAATAATTTAGTTTAAGTCCTATAAAATACTGCAAATTAAAGTTTGCAGTATTTTTTTTATCTTTTAAATCTTACCTACACTAATAACGCTCTTAGCTTAAAAAGCTAGTTTAAGCTGATAGTCAGCTCTTTTACATGTATAGATTCAAAACTAGCTTTAACATACTATAGTGATTGAAGATTATGCTTATCTAAGAACTCTATAAAATCATTACTTGGCAGAGGTTTAGAGTATAAAAAACCTTGACCTAAAACACATCCAGCTTCAATTAAAACTGACTCTTGTTTTTCAGTTTCAATGCCTTCACAGATAACTTTTAAATTTAGGTTGTGTGCCTTGATGACAATTGTATTTAACATTTTACGAGTTCGTGAAGATTTTTCCGCTGCAAGTAAAATTTCTCTATCAATTTTAATTTCATCCATTGGCATATTAACCAAATTTGACAATGAGGAATATCCCTTAGAGAAATCATCCATAGACAAATTAAAACCTAATTTTTTTATTTTAATGAATAATGATACAAGATTTTTACGAGGCTCTTTGCTATTAATGTTTACAAAAACTGTTTCGGTTAATTCAATGCTTATTGCCCCGGCAGGAAGATTAAATTCGAAAGCAACATCCTCTAGTGACTTATAATAATTATCTTGAGCAAAACTTACACCAGACTGATTTACTGATATAGGAACAATCGGTTTACCTTCTAAGATACGTTTCTTTTGTAACATACATACATTTCTTAACATGTATTTGTCTAACTGCACAATGAATCCATTACTCTCAAATAATGAAATGAACTCGTCTGGGCGAATAAAGCCTAGCTCATCACTAGTCCAACGTACTAAGGCCTCACCAACTACAGTTTTTCTGGTTAAAATATCGTATTTTGGCTGAATATATACTTTAAATTCACTTTTCTCTAAAGCCTTATCCATGAGGTTTTCCATTTTTTGTAGTAAGAGCTGATGGGCTAGCATGCTCTCATCATAAAAACCTACTAACAAATTATGCTTTACAGCGTCTATTCTTGTTAGATTTGCTCTACCAATTAGAGAGTCAATATCAATAGGGTCTTCTGAAACAGAATTAGGAATAGGACATATACCGTGATTCATGGTAATTTTAGAAGTGATGCCAGCGATGTTTACGACACCATTTATATGCTCAGGAGTAGATAATAACTCGACTATTTTTGTATTAGATGAAGCTTCACATAAAGCATAGCGCAAGGAAATCTCAGAGGACATTACATATGCTAAGATAAAATGATTTTTTTCTTTTTGCTTAGCACCGACTTGCAACAAGGCCTTTTTTAATAGCACTAACTCAAAAGTAGAACGAAGGATTTCTGTTTGCGGAATTTGAGAAACCACTGCATATAAATGACCATCAGGATGCTCTAGATAAAAGTTATTTATTATCTCTGGTGCATTTTTTTTAAACCAGTTGATATTGTAGTTTCCCGCATCATAATCTGTATATGCGATTTTTTCTATTTTATGTAAAGTTTGTTGACGTATATAAATATAGCTTAAGAAAAATATAATAATGGCAATAAAGATACACCCCAAAATTACGCTAAACAATATAGGATTTCTGTGAATATAAGCTTTGAGACTTATGTTTTCATTGTCGGCCATCAAAGAATACTTTAAAAGAATATCTCCTTTATAATCAGGATCCAAAGACACTATTGTCTTATTGAAGATATTCAAAAATCTATAATCTAACTTTTTAGAAATTCCCATTGAAAACTCTTGTTCAAAAGAAATAGTGCTATTAACTTGAAGGTCAAAAAAATCTCCAGAATTTAACAGAGTATTAATTTCTAAACTATTAACAAAAGTTAAATCAGCTTGCCCTTTTTGTACCATTTTTAGGCAGTCATTAAAGTCTTTAGCGTAAATAAAGGATGCTTTTGGAAAGATCTTTATAATTTTATCTAATAAGGTATGTCCCAAAAAATGAGCAATAACAGGAGTATCTCCAATGTTACTTAAATCTTTACGATTTACTGCTACATTGGTGCTCTTAATATATGGAATGGTAATATCAATATTTTTTTCTCTAGCATAATTATAGTCATAAGGAATCATGCCTACGATATCGATTTTTCCTTGTGCTAAAGAGTTAACTGCATCTTCACCTTGATTAAAGGGTTTATGAATATAATGTAAATCTAATTTATCTGAAATTAACTTCATCATTTCACCGATAATACCAAGGTGAGTATCATCTTCTAAGAACTATAAAGGTCTTCTATCAAACGCTGAAGCTAATAATTGAGGATGCTCTTTTAAAACAGTTTTTTCCTCTGTAGTAAGAACCAAATTACGAGCTTTAGGAACATACTTAAGGAATATATTTAAAGCAAAAGATGAAGATATATTATTAACTCTAGTTTCCCAGATGGAAATTTAACACGAACCTAGATTCAC
>CAZEXR010000078.1:0-11001 GCA_964516675.1 uncultured Enterobacterales bacterium
GGAACCGCATGAGTGGTGGTGTGAGAGGGGTGAGCTTAAACTCCCCCTACTCGATCCTTTCACTTTTAATCTACGTATCCTTTCTTAAACTATTGCACTCTTATTAGTAAATAAGCACTGTATTTAACTTATTGAAAAATAAGTGAATATATAAATAATCTGATTTTTATTTTTTTTAATCTTGAAATTAATGAATTGTAGTAGTTTAATACCTATTAAATAGATAGGAATAGTAGGTGATAAGATGTATAAATTCATGCGATGTTGTAATTTACAAAAAAACTAAAAAGAAAAGATTACAAATAGGAAACAATCAAATCATGAATATATATAACAGCATTACCGATTTAATCGGCAAAACGCCTCTTCTAAGACTTAGTGGAATATCAAAATACTATTCTTTAGATGAAAGCTTAATTGGCAAAGTTGAGTCTTTTAATCCAGCAGGTTCTGTTAAAGACAGAATAGCAAAAGCAATGATTTTAGATGGATTTAAAAAAGGTCTAATAAATAAAGATACTGTAATAATTGAACCTACATCAGGTAATACAGGTATAGGTTTAGCTTCCGTTACAGCATCACTTGGGTTAAAGCTCGTCATTGTAATGCCCTGACTCAATGAGCATAGAGCGTAGACAATTGTTACATGCTTATGGAGCTCAAATTGTTTTAACTCAAGGTTCATTAGGAATGAAAGCATCAACTAAAAAGGCTGAAGAATTAAAAAATTCTTATAAGAATGCTTTTATTCCTATGCAGTTTGAAAATGAATCTAATCCAGATATTCACTACACAACAACAGCAAAAGAAATCTTTGATGATACCAATGGTGAGATTGATGCAATTGTAGCTGGTGTTGGTACGGAAGGTACTTTATCTGGTATTGCAAAATATTTTAAAGACCTCAATAAAGATGTAAAAATCATAGCTGTAGAGCCATTACGCTCTGCTTTTTTACATGGAATGAAGTCTCAACCTCATGGAATTCAGGGTATAGGCGCTAGTTTCTTACCTAAAACTTTAGATATGTCTTTAATCGATGAAATTATCGACGTTGATGATGCAGATGCTTATAAGAGTACAAGTTTAATCGCAAAACTTGATGGTCTTCTAGTTGGAATTTCATCCGGTGCAGCTGTATATGCAGCTTCATTGATTGCTAAAAGAGAAGAGTATAAAGGTAAAAAAATAGTAGTAATTTTACCTGATACTGGTGAACGTTATTTATCTACTCCAGCCTTTTTAGCTTAAAGGAGAAGATTTTATGTACGATTATATTGAATCAGTTACTGCAAAGCTTTGTGCATTTACTAGAGCCTACCATTCTTTATATGGTAAGAAAAAAATTTTTGATGATTCTTTTGCCTATGACTTAATGGGACAGCATGAGTTTTTGCAAATGGCGTCCCTAATTAAACATGGATTTAATCCAAGTTTAGTAAAGACAGATGAATATTTCACAAAAGATGAAATAGACCATACAGTAAACACTTTACTATCTTCTATTCCTTTAAGTCGTATAGCTTATACCGAAGAAAAGTTAGAGAGTCTTTATCAAAGTATCAATAAAACAAATCCTAAACAGGACACCTTGTTACAGTATCTGATTTTAGGTGCAGGTCTTGATACCTTTTCATTTAGAAACTCTAATCCTAATCTAAACATTTTTGAAATCGACCACCCAAATACTGGATTTTACAAACTAAAACGCATTAACGAACTTCATAAAGTAATTCCTAAGAATGCTAATTTTGTTGGAATTGATTTTAATAAAGATGATTTAGTAGATGTAATGAAGACCACTTCTTTTGATGTAAATAAAACATCCTTTGCAAGCTTACTTGGTGTTACTTACTACTTAAGCTCAACCATCTTCGAAGATACAGTAACAAAACTTGAGAGCTTATTAAGAAAAGGCAGTTTCTTTGTATTTGATTTCCCCGATGAAACAACTTTTTATAGTGAAGAAGATTCTCTTGTAACAAAACTTGCTGATATGACAAAAGGGCTTTGTGAAAAGATGGTTCATGGTTATAGCCTTGAAGAAATAACTTCAATTCTAGAAAAACACAATTTTGAAATTGTTGAGCATTTGTCACCTTCAAACATACAAGATAAATATTTTAAAAACCGCAGTGATGGTATGAACGCATTTTTAAATGTGCATCTAGTTACTGCAAAGAAATTGTAACAATTGTTATTTTGCAAAGAATTCTAAACCAATAAGGAAAAGAACAAATTATGAAAAACTATGAAGATATTAAATCAGCTTTAATTCACGGTGGTATTTATGGCGATCAATATACTAAAGCTGTAAATGTACCTATTTACCAAACATCTACATTTGAACAAGATTGTATAGGCAATAATCCTCAGTGGGAATATGCTCGCTCTGGTAATCCAACTCGTGCTGCTTTGGAAGCTCTTATTGCAGAGTTAGAACTTGGAACTCATGGCTTTGCTTTTGCCTCTGGTATGGCTGCAATTAGTTCTGTTTTATCTTTGTTTAGTGTAGGGGATAAGCTTTTAATTTCATCAAATGTTTATGGCGGAACCTTCCGTGTATTAAACACTATCTTTAAACAGTTTGGTATTTTATTTGAGATTGTTGATACTTCAAATTTAGAACAAATTGAACAGCATATCGATGAGAAAGTAAAAGCTATATATATTGAGACTCCCTCAAATCCATTACTTACAATTACCGATCTTAAAGCAGTTTCAACTTTAGCAAAAAAGCATAATTTACTTACTATTGTTGATAACACTTTTATGACTCCTTATTTACAACAACCAATCAAATTTGGTGCTGATATTGTTCTTCATTCAGCTACTAAATATTTAGGTGGACACTCTGATTTAGTTGCAGGTCTTGTAGTTGTAAACAATGAAGACTTGGCAAAAAGAATTTACTTTATTCAAAATTCAGTAGGTGCTGTACTAGGCCCATTCGACTCATTTTTACTTATTCGTGGTATTAAAACCTTATCTGTAAGACTTGATAGACATACTGATAATGCCTTGAAATTAGCACATGATCTTGAGGATTTTAATGAAGTATCAAAAGTTTATTATCCTGGCCTTTCTTCTCATCTAGGTCACGATGTTAATGAAAAGCAGGCAAGAAATGGTGGGGCGATGATATCTTTTGAATTGACAAATGATCATGATATTCAAAAGTTCTTTAAATCATTAAAGCTAATTGCGCTTGCTGAGAGCTTAGGAGGCGTTGAATCTCTTGTTTGCCATCCAGCTACAATGACACATGCTGCAATTCCAGCTGATATTCGTCATAAGGTAGGTATTACAGATAATCTAATCAGATTATCAGTAGGCATTGAAAGTTATGATGACTTGAAATCTGACTTAATAAAAGCAATCAAAGCATCAAAGATATAGGATAGAAAATGCATTACTACAATACAATGAAAGATCTTATAGGTCATACACCTTTAGTTAAAATAAATTATGCTTTGCCTTATAAGGAAGGTGTAAATGTCTTTGCAAAACTTGAATATTACAATCCATTAGGTTCAGTAAAAGATAGAACAGGCATGTATATGCTTGAAGATGCAATTTCAAATGGAGATTTAAAGGAAGGCTCTACTATTATTGAAGCTACAGCTGGAAATACTGGTCTTGGTATTGCATTTGCTGCTTTAAATAAAGGTTTTAATGTAATCTTTGTGGTGCCAGAGAAGTTCTCTCAAGAAAAACAAATTCTAATGAAAGCATTAGGTGCAACTATTGTTCATACCCCTAGAGAAGAGGGAATGTTAGGGGCAGCTAATAAAGCTCAAAAAATGAGAACAGAAATTAAAAATTCAATCTCATTAGAGCAATTTAAAAACATGTCAAATCCTAAAGCTCATTATGAGACAACTGGTCCTGAGATTTATGATGATTTAGATGGAAAAATTGATTACCTCGTAGCAGGAGCTGGCTCTGGTGGTACATATTCAGGAATAGTTAAATACTTAAAAGAGAAAAATTCAACTATAAAAGGTGTTTTGGCTGATCCTGAAGGCTCTACTATGGGAGGCGGTATTCATAAAGATTATGATATTGAAGGTATAGGTAATGATTTTATTGCTGATACTATGGATATGTCGCTAGTTGATAAAGTAATAAAAGTAACTGACAGTGAAGCATTTGAAGGTAGCAGAACACTTACTAGAACAGAAGGTATTTTAGGAGGTAGTTCTACGGGGGCAGCATTTGCTGCTGTAACTAAGCTTATTGAAAGCGGAGCTACTGGAAATATTGTATTTGTAGCACCTGATAGATCTGATAGATATTTTTCAAAACATCTATACAGTTAATCGAACATATAATAAATAAAGGTAAGATAATACAAAATTGGAGGCTTAAGCCTCCAATTATTTTAATATGAATTACTTTTTAATGTTGTCAACAATAACAGTTGATCGAGGAGGAATGGTTAGAGTCTTACCTGCTGTAAGCTCTTTGATAAATTTCTCTTCAAATTCTGTTGAAGTTCTTGTTGAACCATAGCAGTGAACTTGTAATTTTTCACGTGCTAACATTTCGTATAAAGCCTCTAAACCCTCTCCATGGTCATAACGACGAACGTTCTTACCTGATAGAGGAATTAGTAGATCCTCACCTGTATCTTCAGCATCATCAGCGCCACAATCTTCAGGCATGTAAATAGCAGCAAGTAATGGGAATAACATTGAGCCTTGTTCAACCTTAACCTGTTGTCTTGATGCGTTAACTAATACAATACTAAATCTGTTGTTATACAGTCTTAAGTAACCAAAGTGAGAGCCTCCAGCACAGATAAATAACATTGAGCCGTGTGAGTAAGCAGGGTTTGCTTTTCTTAAGTTTGAAAGCTCAGTGATTACATTCTGAACATCAGCTGAATTTACGCTTACATGATGATCCTTTAATGCCTTAAATGGAATCATTGAGCGAGGACCAACACCAAACTTAGAAATTACATCTCCTAATTCATCACCTTGATAAACGCAAGGAATACCACGCCAAGTAAATAAACATGATAAAGCTGCAAGATATAGATATTTATCTCCACCAATAATGTCGTAGAAACGTGGTAATTTATTGTTATCTAACTGGTTTAGTAAACACAACTTAACTTGCTGAGAGATACCAACAGAGAAGTCTTCAAAGCTTCTACGTAAATCCTCACCAGTGTATGGGGTAGGATCTCCATGAAGGTTAATTCCACCAAAGAAAGAACGTACAGGGCTTAAGAAACCAGTTACGTTAATTGTGCCGTCAACATTACCTTCAGTTGTAATTGCATAGCGTGGATCAGAACCGAAGTGACCTAACATTAAACAATCAAGATGAGTTTCTCTTGCAGCTGCGCAAATCTGAGAAAGTCTTTCTATATTGTTTCTGGCATTACCGTTGTCCCCGATTTGGTTTGCATCATCAATTACCCAACCGTCAATGCCATAAGGTGCACGGGTCCACTTCTTAACAATTGCATTTTCGCCATCAAACATAGCGTGTTGAGTTAAGTAGCTTGAATAATCAAGTTTTGGATAAGCAGCCTTATCATCAGACACATAAGCATCACCTTCAGAGTTGAAGGTATAAATCTCACGGTATGGTGAATCCTTATGTCTTAAAGCGCCTTTACCTGTTCTTTCCTGTCTATCAAACCAAGGATGAGAATCACCTGTATGGTTAAATGTGCCATGAATAATGATCTTCATTTCATAGCCTAAAGCGATTGTTCTTAATCTCTTTAATGCGCCATTACCACCAAAATGAGGATCAACCATGTCATAGTCTTCAGTATCAAACTTATGAACAGATGGTGCTTTAAAAATTGGAGTTAGATAAATTGTATCGCAACCTAATGATCTTAAATATGGAAGCATGGTTGCAACACCATCAAGGTCACCACCGCAGTGGGTATTGTCGATATTTACAAATTCAAAATCCTTTGTTTTGATTGGAGCGTCAGCATCAATCTTATTGCCATCTACATGGAATGAACCTGACGATGAGGCAAATTTATCAGGATAAATTTGGTAAACAATAGAGTCAATTGCCCATTGAGGATGGGTATTAAATAGTTCTAAAGCATAGCAATGCTGCTTTAAAGGTGGTTCACGTGACATTCCTAAAGAGGAATACCAAACTACATCTTCTGTATTGCCTTCTTTATCTGTAAGGGCAATCTTAAAGTAGTAAGTTAAGAGGTTTTGACTCTTGTCTGCTGTAAGAGGTGCTTCAAAACGATGAATACCTGAGCATGAGCCAGTATATGTCATAGTGTTACTTACATCCTCGTTTTGAGAGAATGTAGCAATCCAAATCTTTAATCTGTTGTGATTAGCACCACGAACGAACAACACTGCATGTGTTGGATCTATACCTGGTGCTGTACTGGTATGAAAACACTGAAATGGAAGTGAAGCTCTTGGAGAACTTGTGTTCTGACGCATGTTTTGCCACCCTTAATTGCTAAAGCATCGCTAAAGCGCGAATAACGGTTGAATAAATTTCCTTGGTACCTTTAATATCAACACGCTCCATTGGAGAGTGTGGATTTAATACAGTAGGTCCAATGGAAATTAGCTGAAGTTCACTATTATACTTAGCGAACATAGCGCACTCTACACCTGCATGCAGAGCTGTAATTTCAAAAGGCTTGCCTGTTTCTTCTTTATAAGAATCATTTAATACGTCAATTAAACGGTTCTTGCTAGGTGAAGACCATGGTTCGTGATAACCTGATACCTCAATTTCTACATTGTCTAATAAGTAGCATTGAGCTTGAACTGTTGAAATAATGTCATTTAAGCCAATCTTTGAAAGTGAGCGAGGCATTAAATCTATTTTAACTGTATCATCTTTCATGCTTACCATTGATAGATTTATAGAGGTCTCAACAATACCCTTAAATTCATCTGACATACGTACAACACCGCTTGGTAATCCACGTAATAAATGAATTAAATCTAGGCTTAAAGCATATCCTAAGGCATCTTTACTTGTTGCATTTTCAAAAGCACATTCCATATTTGGATCAGTGTTTTTGTAGATTGATTTTTGTTCATCAAATTGTGTTTTAAATGCTTCTTTGATTGCTTCAACTTCGTTTTCAGGAACAGCAAGAGTAACAGATGCTTTTGCTGGAATTGAGTTTCTTACAGTGCCGCCTTTGATATCTTGAATAAAGAAATCAAAGTCATCTGATAAATTATCTAAGATTGTTGCAAGAACTTTAATTGCATTTGCTCTATATAAAGCAATATCAGCACCAGAATGACCGCCTTCTAAGTTTGAAATCTTTAAGGTCAAAGCTTTTGTATTCTCAGGTACAATCTTTGAGAAGTTAAAGCTTAGGTCAACATCGTTAGAGCCTGCGCAATTAACAAATAAAAAACCGTTGTCTTCTGAATCTAAGTTAATTAGGTATTCTGCTTTTAAGTATTTAGGATCGATATTAGCAGCACCTTTCATAGTTGTTTCTTCTTCAACTGTGAAAATCGCTCTTAAAGGACCATGAGATAACTCTTTATCATCAAAGATTGATAAAGCCATCGCAAGAGCAATGCCGTTGTCTGCACCTAGTGTAGTGCGCTCTGCTTTAACAAATGGACCATCGATAAAAGTTTTAATAGGATCTTTTTTAAAATCAAAAGTAAAGCCTTCTGCAGCCACAGGAACCATGTCCATATGACCTTGTAGAATAACTAAAGGTGCGTTTTGTTTATCAGATGTTGCTGGTACGTCAATAATCACGTTACCAACTTTGTCGATCACGCATTCAAAGTTGTGCTCTTTAGCAAATTTTGAAAGATATTCTGCAATTTTTTTCTCATGGCCTGAAGGTCTTGGGATTTTAGTAATCTCATCAAAGTACTTCCAAACCTTTTGTGGTTCAAGATCTGTAATCGTTGTGCTCACTTTTATACCTAATAAAATAATTTTTGACTTTATTATAAACTTTTGCTAGTAAAAAATCGTTACAAAAAACGATATTTTTCATTATTATTTTTTATTTTTTTACACTCAAGATTATTGATAAATAGGCATTTTTATGCTTTTCGATGAATTTTGTAGAAAAATCTATATACAAAATTCAACGTAAATATTTTTTAGTGTCATTAGTGCTTGCTCTAAAACGGTTATACTCATAAAACCTAAGAGGCTTTTATAAAATAATTTGGTAAAATGACATCGAATTTAAAGTGAAGACTGAATATTATGAGCTTATATACAAATATGCAAAAGTTACTTGAGACTAATGAATCTCAAGGACTTTTAAGAAAAATCGTTGCAAAAGACCAAAAACAATCAAAAATCTATGTGGATAATCACCAATTTGTTAATTTATCTTCAAATGATTATTTAGGATTAGGTCAAGACTTAGCTTTAGCTAAAGAATTTTTCAGTACTCTTGATGAACACTCTATAAGAATGTCATCTTCAGGCTCACCTCTTTTGACCGGAGCTCATATATCTTATGATAGAGCAAAGGAATGCATTGAAACATTGTTTAATAAATCTGCATTGTTCTTTAACAGTGGTTTTGGTGCAAATTCAGGTGTTATCGCCGCATTAGGCACAAAAGAAAATTTAATCATTGCAGACAAATTGTCTCATGCCTCCATGATTGATGGAATGACAGCATCAAAAGGCAAATGCTTGCGTTTTGCTCACAATGACTATGATCATTTACAAAGACTGATTGAAAACAATAAAGATGAGTATGATTCTATCATTGTGGTAACTGAAGCTATCTTTAGCATGGATGGTGATAAGTGTGATTTACAAAAGTTAGTAGATATTAAACAAAAGTATGAGAATGTTTATTTGTATGTAGATGAGGCTCATTCTTTTAGCCTATATTCAGATAATGGTGCTGGTTTATGCGTAGCACAAGGTTTGTCAGACAAAATTGATTTTATCGTAGTTACTTTTGGTAAAGGCTTAGGCTCACAGGGTGCTTGTGTTCTTTGTAATCAAATTGCTAGAGACTATCTTATCAACACAACCCGTTCTCTAATCTTTTCAACCGCTTTATCTCCTTTTTCTTTTGAACATGTTTTCTTTATGATCAATTACATGCAAAAGCGTAATGACTTAAGAGACAGATTACATAAAATTTCTTCATATATTCATGAGAGTATTATCTGTTCAGGTTTTGATAATGTATCAAGCTCTCAGATTATTCCTTTATTAACTTATGATAATGATAAGGCTATTCAAGCCTGTGAATTCTTTAAGAGTAAAGGCTTTTATGCAATGCCAATAAGACATCCTACAGTGCCACTTGGAAAAGCTCGTCTTCGTTTATCTTTAACAGCCTCCTTGTCAGACAATGAGGTTGAATCACTTGCTAATACAATAAAGGAGTTTTCAAAGAAATAATGAAACAGTTATTTATTAAAAAAGAAAACACTAAATCATTAGTTCTAGTGTTTTTAGGCTATGGCCAGGATGGCAGACTTTTTAAGTGTTTAGAGCAAAGTAGTTATGATGTAGCTGTAGTTTATGATTATGAAGATTTATCCTTTGATGAGTCTTTATATCAAGAATACCAGTCAATAAATATAATTGCTTGGTCAATGGGAGTTATGATGGCTCCTCTAATCCTTGATAAAACTAATCTTTTGAGCAAGGTAATTTTTTCAGCTGCTCTAAATGGCACCATAGAAGGCATTGATGATAACTATGGCATTCCTTTGGTGATGTGGCAGGCTACTATTGATGCTATAAGTGCTGATAATGTTTTAAAGTTCTATCGCCGTATGTGTCTTAATAAGGCTGATTATGACAATTATTTAGAATATAAGCCTGTTCGCAGTGTTGAATCCTTAAAAAATGAGTTGGAAAAAATTAAGGAAAGGGCTTTATTGCCTAAAGTTAACTCTTTTTCTTATGATTTGGCAATTATTGGAAATAAAGATAGAATAATAAATCCTAAAAATCAGTTTAGTTCTTGGAATATAAAATCATCAGATCTTATCCAAAAGGATGACTTAGCACATTTTAGCAAAGAGCAATTTATTAAAATTTTAGAACTTTGCAAAGAATAAAAAATCTCAATAATGATAATTAACAAAGAATCTGTATCAAAACATTTTTCAAAAGCTTCTAAAACTTATGATGCCCAAGCCTCATTTCAGGCTTATATGGCTCAAGAGCTTATTAAGATGTTAAATTCAAAGGAATATAAAAATATCCTTGAGATAGGTTGTGGTACAGGTTATTTATCCTCATTACTATTAGATAAATTCAATCCAGATAGTCTTTTACTAAATGACCTCTCAGAGAATATGCTTACATTGTGTAAAGAGAAGTTTAAACATAATGATAAGGTTTCATTCCTTTTAAAAGACGCAGAGTCTTTATCTTTTTCTGATAAAAATCTCTATTCACTAATCATTTCTAATGCTTGTTTTCAATGGCTAAAAGATCTTGAAGAAGCTTTAATGAACTATAAGTCTGCATTAAGCAAAAATGGTATTTTAGCGTTTACTACCTTTGGTAAGAGTAATTTTAAGGAACTAAAAGCTGTATCTGGTTTGGGACTTGATTATCTAGATAAGCAAAGACTTGAGTCGATTCTCTGTTCAATAGGTGCAAAGTATAAGTTAGAAGAGATTGAGGCAAAGACTCATTATAAAGATGCTTTATCAATGTTAAAGTCTCTTAAGGCAACAGGCGTATCAGGCCTTAGCAAGAGTGTTTGGACAAGACAAAAATTACAAAGCTTTATTAGTGACTATCAAAGACAATATACAGACAATTTAGGTTGTTATTTAACCTGGAATGTTTTCTATGTTGTAGCTTCTTTCTAACTTTATTGTTCCATTTCTTTATTAAAAAACTTAAATCTAGTTATTCAAAATAAAACAATTTCTAATTGAGCTTATAAAAAGGCTTATTTACTTTTTCTAATTCAACTTTTAGTAAATCTCTTATTACAGTAACTCAACTTTTGCATTTCAAAAATTGAGTAAAAACGTTAAATATTAACGGTCT
>CAZEXR010000079.1:0-10468 GCA_964516675.1 uncultured Enterobacterales bacterium
GATGTAACTTTATGCTAACATAACAAAAATTTCAAGTCTTAATGCATAAAAAATTGGATTTTTTACCAAGAATGCCCCATAACAATTAAATGTTTTTAGAGTAATGGCTTATAATTCTTACGTTTGTTTTACATCAAAAATTTTTTAGGGGGAAACATGCTTCACGCAGTTGATCCAAAAGGAATATTCGCAAGAGTATTCAATAGGGTCCCTTTCATTTTACAGATCATCATCGGTATGATTGTAGGTATTTTACTTGCAGTTGTACTTCCTGAAGGTCAAGTATATGTATCAATGCTAGGCGATTTATTCGTTTCTGGCTTAAAAGCAATTGCACCATTACTTGTATTCGTACTTGTATCAGCTTCAATTGCTCGTCATAACAAAGGTTCAAACGCAAGACTAAAGCCTATTTTAGTTCTTTACGTTATTGCAATGTGCTTATCAGCAGCTGCTGCTCTAATCATGGCAAACCTTTTCCCAAGCAACTTTGCTGTTTTAGCAAATGCAGCTACCGACGACGCTCCTCAGACAGTTTCTACTGTTCTAGTAGGTTGCATTAAAAAAGCAGTTGATAATCCTTTCAACGCTTTAATCAACGGTAACTACTTAGCTATTCTTTTATGGGGTATTTTATTTGGTATTCTATTTAGAGCAGCAAATGAAAACACCAAATCAGTTTTAGCTGACTTTGCTTCAATTGTAAGTGGCGTTGTAAGAATTGTAATTAGATTTGCACCATTAGGTGTTTTAGGTCTAGTTTATTCTTCATGCACTCAGGCTAGTGGTTTTGAAAGTTTATTAGGTTATGTACACGTAGTTGCTGTATTAGTTGCAACAATGCTTATTATTGCTCTAATTATCAATCCTCTACTAGTATTCTGTGTTACTTTCAAGAATCCATACCCACTAGTTATCACATCAATTCTAAATTCTGGTATTACAGCATTCTTCACAAGATCTTCAGCTGCAAATATTCCAGTAAACTTAGCTTTATGTGAGAAATTAAAAATTCCTCGTGAGTCATACTCTATTTCCATTCCTTTAGGTTGCACCATCAATATGTCAGGTGCTGCTGTAACTATCGTTATCATGACAATGGCTGCTGTACATACTTTAGGTATTGAAGTAAGCTTTGGCACATCATTCTTAATGTGTGTTGTTTCAGTAGTATGCGCATGTGGTACATCCGGCATTGCAGGTGGTTCACTAATGTTAATTCCTCTAGCTTGTTCATTCTTCAACATTCCAAATGATGTTGCAATGCAAGTTGTTGGTATTGGCTTTATCATCGGTGTTGCACAAGACTCATTTGAAACAGCTCTAAACAGCTCTTCAGATGTTGTGCTAACAGCTGCAGCTAATAAGATTACTGAAGTTCCTAAAGATTAGTCTTTAGCACTACAGATAAAAAAGCGTGTTTCATTTTTTTTATGAAACACGCTTTTTTTAACTCTAAATTTAAACAAGGAACAATTCCTATCAATTTAAAGATTTGGTTTTAAAGCTTTTCAACTATGTAATTAATGGAGCTTTTAAGTACCTTCAAACTTGCTATCAGACAAAACTGCTTTAACACACATTAAAACATAAGGAGAACGCCTAGATAGCAGCCATCCTTAATACTTACAACACAAACAGCATTAAGATTAGGAATCTGTATAGTTAAAGTATAGGTTATGTTTTATGTAAAGTTTGTTATAGCAAGTCTCATTTTTGCAATTGCTAAAAAAAATGCTGCCAACGGCAGCATTTTCATAGACTAATAAATCATTAGTCCAAATTTAACTCTTTTAGAACATAAGATTTTAAAGTGTCATAATCAGCAGGGATTAAAACAGCTTTAGACTCTTCGTTTACCTTGTCTGCAAGTGCCTTTGGTAGAGGTAACTCAATACCTAAAATTCTATCAACTTCGCTCTTAAACTTAGCAGGATGAGCAGTACCTAAGAAAATACCAGTCTCGCCTTCTTTTAAATGCTTTGTCAAAGTCTCATAAGCAATAGCAGCATGAGGTTCTGCAATATAGCCTGTCTTCTTGTATAGATTCTGCATTGCAGCTTCAGTTTGAGCATCAGTCATTGAGCCAAAATCAAAGTCCTTTAATGACCAGCCCATCATTTTTACAAGAGCTTCAACGCGAGGCCAATTGTTAGGACGAGAGATATCCATTGCATTTGATAAAGTGGCAATAGTAGTCTTAGGATCCCATTTACCTGACTGTAAATAGCGAGGTACAGTATCATTTGAGTTACATGAAATAACAAAACGAGCTTTCAAGCCTAATGCTTTTGCAATAAGGCCTGCTGTAATGTTACCAAAGTTACCACATGGAACTGAGAATACAACATTATTACGCTTATCTTTAGGTAGCTGAGAAACAGCTTCAAAGTAATATGAAACCTGAGCTAATAAACGGCTGATGTTAATAGAATTAGCTGAATTTAAGCCTACTTTATTTTTAAACTCAACATCATCAAAAGCAGTCTTTACCATATCCTGGCATTGATCGAAGATACCTTCAACTTGAACAGCCTTAATATTTTTACCTAAAGTAGCAATTAACTTCTCTTGTAAATCAGAGATTTTACCCTTTGGATATAAAACAACAACATCAATACCCTTTTGCTCATAGAAAGCAGCAGCAACAGCTGCACCTGTATCACCTGATGTTGCTGTAAGAATTGTTAATTTCTTATCACCACGAATAGCACCTAAAACGCGAGCCATAAAACGAGCACCGAAATCCTTAAATGCTAAGGTAGGACCGTGGAATAACTCTAATGAATAGATATTTTCATCAGCTTTTACAATTGGAGCTTTAAATGTGAATGCATCAGCAATAATAGCTTCTAATTCAGGAACTTCATCGCCAATTAAGTGACGTAAAATTTTCTGAGAACGCTCAATTAAAGGCATTTCTAGAAGTTCATCAATATTTGAAAGTGGATCAATATGATCAGGGAAAAATAGACCTTGATCTTTACCAATACCTTTAACTACAGCCTGTGAAAAGCTAACCTTCTCACTATGATCTTTTAAATTAAATAATTCCATGATGGATCTCTTTTAAAGTGCTTTTGCAAATGCACCACGTCTGTCAATCTTACAAACATGGCAAAAACCGTCTTCATTAGCGATGAAGAATCTTTCTAAATATTCTTTCATCTCTTTAGCTTTTTCTAAATCTTCAAAAATTGAGAATACAGACGAACCTGAACCTGAAATACCAGTAGCTAAAGCGCCTAATTCCTTACCATGCTCACGAGCATCGTTAAAGCCAGGGATTAAACTTGCTCTATAAGGTTCTGCAATAACATCAATTAGACAGATTGCAGCTAACTTATCGTTACCTGTATGACAAGCATGAACAAAAGTTGCTAAACGACGACCAAAGGTAATAACATCAGAACGAGAATATTCTTTAGGAAGAATTTGACGAGCTGCATTAGTTGAAACCTTAATGCCAGGGAAACAAGACACCCAATACCAATTATCAAAATCAGGTAATGTAGTGGAGATAACATCGTTTTCTTGAACAATAAGCTGTAAACCACCAAAGAAACATGGTGCTACATTATCGTAATGAATAGAGCCTGAGATTTTTCCCTCAAGTCTACCCATAAGCTCAACACAACCTTTTTCGCCTAAAGCATTATCATTTATAGCATCAAGAGCCACAACAGCAGCAACTACAGATGCAGCTGATGAGCCTAAACCTGAACATACAGGAAGGTTTTTTGATAATTCCATATCAACGTCTTTAGCATTTAAGCCTTTCTTTAAAAGCTCAGCTTTGTACATTAAATATGCATCATATACGATATTCTTTTTCTGATCAGATGGAAGTTTGTGGCTAAAACGACCTACAACGTTAATATGACAGCCTTCACTTGAGCTTTCACTAATTGTAATTTCATCGCCTAACACAGCACCGTCTATAGGAGCTAATGCAGCTCCTAATAAATCAAAACCTACAGATAAATTAGCAGCAGATGCTGGTGCATATGCCTTAAAAGTCTTAGTCATTTTAATCCTCGTGAGCCCAATTCTGTAAACGTAGAATATCAGCTAGAACACCTGCAGCTGTAACAGCAGTACCAGCACCATAGCCACGAATTACTAAAGGAATTGGCTGATAGTAAGCAGTTGTAAGGGATAAAGCATTCTCACCATCGCGAACTTTAAATAAAGCATTATCAGCACCAACAGCTTGAACCTTACATGAGCACTTGCCATCCTTAATGGTTCCAACGTAACGAAGAACCTTGCCTTCAGCTTTAGCTTTGGTAACAAGTGAGCTAAAGTCCTTATCTGCATTTTTAATATTTGCAATAACTTCTTTAGCATTAGCCCCCTTTAGGAACTGTGAAGGGACAGCACCTTGAACATCAACATCTGATAATTCTAATTGATAGCCACATTCACGAGCTAAAATTAGAAGCTTACGAGCTACATCCATACCATCTAAATCATCGGCTGGGTTTGGTTCAGTAAAGCCCTTATCATAAGCAATTTGAGTAGCCTCTGATAAAGTCTTACCGTCTTCAACTAAACCGAATAAGAATGATAAAGTACCAGATAAAATACCAGAGAACTCAATTAGACTATCGCCAGCTGCTAATTCGTTTTGAACGGTGTTGATAACAGGAAGACCTGCACCTACGTTTGCCTCATATAAGAACTTACGATTATGAATCTTTGAAGCTTCACGAAGTTTCTTATAGTATTCATAAGTATTAGTATTTGCTTTCTTAGAAGGAGTTACGATGTGGTAACCTGCCTTCATATAATCAATATAAGATAAAGCTAAAGACTCAGATGAGGTGCAGTCTACTAAAATCGGGTTAATTAGATGATTGTTTTTAATTAAGTTTTCAGCATTTTCTGGTGTTAACGCAGGTGTATCTGATGCATCTAATAATGACTTATAGTTATCTAAATCTACGCAGTTTGAATCAGAAATGAAGTGTTTTGAATTACCAATACCAACAACACGAATATCGATGCCATGTGTATTTGATAAAGATTCACGCTGACGTTTTACTTGAGCTAGTAATTCGCCACCTACACCACCGCAACCGATTAAAACAAGATCTAAACGCTGCTTAGTATTAAAGAATGCTGTATGAGCAAAAGCTACAGCTTCTGTAACTCTCTTTTGAGAAATAACAGCGGAGATTGAACGCTCTGAAGATCCCTGAGCAATAGCACGGATATTAACATTAGCTTCAGCTAAAGCTCTAAAGAATTTACCAGAAATACCACGAACCATGCGCATACCATCGCCAACTACGGAGATAATTGCACAACCTTCCTTAACTTCAATTGGATTTAGTAAGCTTTCTTTTAGCTCTAACTTAAATTCATTGTTAATTACTTTTTTAGCCTTTGATAATTCAGACTGACTTACACAGAAAGAAATTGAGTACTCTGAAGATGACTGAGTAATTAAAGCTACAGAAACACCTGCTCTTGATACAGCGGTAAATAGACGACCAGCCATACCAACCATACCCTTCATACCAGGGCCTGAAATATTGATTAGAGCGATATTCTTTAAATCTGAAATACCCTTAATTGGTACAGATAAATCTGTTTCTTCAGAAATTAAAGTACCAGGACCTTGAGGGTTCTTAGTATTCTTAATTAAGCAAGGAATTCTAAACTGAGCAATAGGAGCAATGGTACGAGGATGTAATACCTTAGCACCAAAATAAGATAACTCCATAGCCTCTGCATAAGACATCTTCTTTAGAAGAACAGCGCCTTCAACAGCACGAGGATCACAGCTGTATACACCATCAACATCAGTCCAAATTTCACAGCATTCAGCATTAGAAATTGTAGCTAAGCAAGCTGCTGAGTAGTCAGAACCATTTCTGCCTAATAAAACTAACTCACCTTGAGCATTACCACCACAAAAGCCTGACATTAAGGTAATTGCTTCCTTATCATCTTCTAGTGCGGAATAGCGAGCTTTTGAAGCTTCAATATTTACTGAAGACTCCATGATACCGCCTTCTGTTACAAGAACTTGTACAGGGTCAATAACACGAACTTTTTTACCAAGAGCCTTTAAAAGCTCTGCCATAATTAAAATTGAGAAACTTTCACCACGACTCTCAATAAAAGCCATAACAAGTTCAGGACAAACACCTAATAAGGTCATACCATCAATACGACGGCGAATTAAATTCATTGTTACATTGAACTGAGCTAGAACCTTTTCTGTATCAAAAGATTCAAATTTTGAGCCTAAAGTTGTAATAATTGGTTCAACAATCGCACGAATATCATCAAATTCTTTTGAACCATTATTTCCAGCTGCGCCTTGAGCCACCAATGCTACTAATAAATTTGTGATTTTAGCAGGTGCAGATAAAACTAATGCAGTCTGCGTTTTGGTAGCTGTATCTAGTGCAATATTAGCAACATCTTGAAATCTATCAGAGTTTGCAACTGAGGTACCGCCAAACTTAAGAACACGCATAAAAGCTCCTGTTGAAAGCTAAAAAAATCGTTGTAAAAATATTATATAAAATGAACAGCTCAACATATTTTGTTAAGCATCTAATAAAGATTTTTTCTTCACTAGATAAAGCATTAAGTTCTGCTTTGATAATTAAGCAAATAAATGCCTAATTTAGTCTTTTAAAATACCTATTTTTTAGTTTTTTACACTCATTGTCAAACAAATTTTGCACTACATTTGCCAAATACGGCAAATGTTGGCCTTTATCTCTTTTAACTATTAAACAATTTCTTTATATTTCAAATAGTTAAAAATTGGCATTAGCCTTGCTATGTATACTGCATATAAATCAAATAAAGGCATCAAAATGGCTCTAGAATCAGCATTACTTTGCAATATACTAAATACTTCTAATCAAATGAATATATATACTGTATCCAAAAGTGAGGCTGCCCTATTTTCGAGCGATAATTTTAAGAACATGTTAAAAGATACCTTTTCAAACAATGAAAAGTCACTTTCTAAAGATATAGAAAAGAAAAAATCTCAGGCATTAAGCGAATTAACTCAGGCTACAAGCAATAATATAGCTTCGCTTATCGTTGATAATTGCTTTATAGATAATGAAAATGAGAATCTTTCATCTATATATGATGGTGAACCTATTTTTACAGAAGGTAATGATGGACAGTGTATAAGAATGCTCTCCTCTAACTTTCTAAATAAATTGATTAGCAATGTAAACTGCAATTCATTGAGTATAGATAGTTCTATTCAATCTCTTCTTTATATATCCTCTTTATTAAAGGATATAAAAATCTCTTCTACTGACATCAGTAATTTAACATTGTTAAATCAAGTTAAAGTTACTACTGCCTCATATAATCCGATTCCATATTTTCTTCCTTTATATATAGTTGGATTAAATCTTTTGCATTACATAAATAGAACAAATCAAAAAACTTTTGATTATAAAAAAGAAAAACAAAAGATGTATGAAAAAATGAAACAACAAGAAAAAGAGAAAAAAGAAAGAATGCTCGAATTTGCAGCAGGATTTCAATGTCCTTTGTTGTAACAGGTCAAATGTTTTCTTACAAAGATTCAAAAAAATAAGATTATTTTTGTGATTTATGACATAGTTGTATATTGTATTAACTAAAATTAGCAAACGTTAACTTATTTTTTTGTGGCATATCACACAAAATCAATTTTTTAACTGCACCAAAAGCAACATCTCTTAGAACATAATAAAAAAAACACTCTCAATTTAGTAGTTTTATAGTAAAATGTTAAAAGTTTGTGTACTGAAAAGTAACTTATTTTATACAGCGCAAACGCTGATTCTAAATAATATATAGTTTGAGGAATAATATCATGAGAAAACCTGTTGTAATGGGTAACTGGAAATTAAACGGTACCAAGTCAACTGTAACTGATCTAATCAAAGCATTCGCAGGCGTAGCTAACGCAAATCCAAAAGTTGATGTAGCAATCTGCGCTCCAGCAATCTTTATTGGTATGGTTGAATCTTTAGCAACTGGCTCAAACTTAAAGTGGGGTTCAGAGGATTGTGACGTTCACACTTCTGGTGCTTTCACTGGTGAGAATTCTCCTGTAATGATTAAGGAATTTGGTTCAACATACGCTATTGTTGGTCACTCAGAGCGTCGTGAATACCACAAAGAGTCAAATGAAACTGTAGCTGCTAAGTTCAAGTCAGCACAGGACAACGGTCTAGTTCCAGTTCTATGCATCGGTGAGTCAGAAGCTCAGTTCGACGCAGGTCAGACTTTAGAAGTTTGCAAGGCTGAAATCAAGGCTGTTATCGATCTATGCGGTATTGAGTCATTCAAGAATGCCGTAATCGCTTACGAGCCAATCTGGGCTATCGGCACAGGCAAGACAGCAACTCCTGAGATCGCTCAGAACGTTCATGCTGGCATCCGTGCTTACTTAAAGGAATTTGATGCTACTGTAGCTGATGGCGTAGCTATCCTATACGGTGGTTCATGCAACGCTAAGAATGCTGCTGAGTTATTCTCTCAGGCAGATATCGATGGTGGTCTAATCGGTGGCGCTTCATTAAAGGTTGCAGATTTCACAGCAATTATCGAAGCAGCTACTGCAAACGCATAATTTTACGGACATAATTAATATGGCAATCAAGAAAATTGGTGTATTAACCTCTGGTGGTGATGCTCCTGGTATGAACGCAGCAATTCGAGCTGTTGTACGTACTGCATTATCATACGGTTGGGAAGTTGTTGGTGTTTTAGACGGCTATGCTGGTCTTCACTCAGGTAACTTCACACAGTTAACAAGACGTTCAGTATCTGATTTATTAAACCGCGGTGGTACCTTTTTAGGTACAGCACGTTTCCCTCAGTTCAAAGATCCTAAGGTTCGTGAAGAAGCTGTTGAAGTAATGAAGCAGAACAACATCGATGCTCTAGTAGTAATCGGTGGTGACGGCTCATACATGGGTGCAAAGTACATCTCTGAGTTAGGTTTCCCATGCATTGGTTTACCAGGCACAATCGATAACGATATTGCTGGTACTGATGCAACTATCGGTTTTGATACAGCATTAAATACCGCTGTTGAAGCAATTGATAAGCTACGTGATACCTGCTCTTCACATAAGCGCATCAGCGTTGTTGAAGTTATGGGTCATCATTGTGGTGATTTAGCTGTTTGTGCAGCTGTATCATGCGGTGTTGAAGCTGTTCTAGTTCCTGAAGTTAAGTGGGACAGAGATACTATTTATTCAAATATTAAGAAATCAATTGATGCTGGCAAGCGTCATGCAATCTTAGTTGTATGTGAATTACAGACTGATGTTCACCAGATGGCAAAAGATTTAGAGGCTTTAACAGGTCTAGAAACTCGTGCTACTGTTCTAGGTCATATTCAACGTGGTGGTTCTCCATCAGCAGTTGATCGCGTATTAGCATCTCGTATGGGTGCTTATGCTTGTGATCTACTAAAGAGTGGTGAGTCAGGTCGTTGTGTTGCTGTAAAGCGCGGTGAATTAGTTCACTACGACATTATCGAATGCATCAACAGCATGAAACACAAGTTCATGCAGACTACTTATGATTTAGCTTGCAACTTAGGCTAATACATAGTTGATATCAAAAAGCCCAGTTTTAAAACTGGGCTTTTTTGTATCTTGATTGCTTATAATAACAAGTTATTAGATAAACCAATAAATAAAAGCATGACCGCAGGCTAAAGCAAATAATCCAGCCAAAACATCATCAAGCATCACACCTAATCCACCTGAAACCTTTTTATCAAGATAACTTATTGGAAATGGCTTTAATACATCAAATATTCTAAAGAAAACAAAAGCAATAAATGCATACCACCAAACATTTGGAAACATAAATACAGAAATAAACATACCAACAAATTCATCAATAACAATTGAGCTGTTATCATGCATTCCCATAGCTTTTTCAGTAATATTAGAAGCGTACCAACCAATAAAAAACGTGAAAACAATAACTAATAATTGAAGCGGTGGGGATAAAAACATCAATGCAATGCAAAAAGGAATTACAGCTAATGATCCGTAGGTACCAGGAGCTTTAGGAAGTAATCCTGATCCAAATCCTAATGCAATAAATTGCCAAGGATTTTTTAAATTAACATTATTTAAATAACTTCTGTCGTGCTTATCCATCATATACTCTACAAAATCTAAGATATGAAATTATATAACAGAATTTATAAAACATTAAAGAATTTAACGTATATGAGAGATTTAGTAATTGTGATATCTATCTACCACGAAAGCTGTATTATTGAAGGATATGAAGTCTATTAACAAATATGAAGTATATATTTCCCTATTCAACACTAACTTTATATATTTCAATTTACAAGCAAAATAGACAATATTTGAAGTGTATAAACGCAAAAAAGACCAAAGCAATTTCTTACTCTGGTCTTCTCAATGGGATGCCTTGTAGTTACCTACTCTCA